>NZ_PTRA01000001.1:0-309631 GCF_002943425.1 Siphonobacter curvatus | reverse complement strand
CAATTTGTCAATACGAGTACCGGGGGGAAAAGCTACGAGTGGAATTTTGGGAATCTGGGTAAATCTACAAATCCCGTGCAGGGGGAGTTTACCTTTACTAAGCCTGGGGTATACGTCATTACCCTCGTGGGTCGAAACCCCTTGAGCTGTAAACGAGAGGCTCTCTATCAGCGAACCATCCGCGTTTCTGAACCCGCTTTTCAAGTGAGCAAAGATACGACGATGTGTCTCGGCGGAACGGTACAGTTGCGGGCTTCCGGCGGATCAAATTACCAGTGGACGGCCCACAGCTCGCTTAACAGTACCACCATTGCTAATCCCGTAGCCACCCCTACCGAAACGACTACCTATACCGTTCAGGCTTCCGATTCGAAAGGCTGTACGGGGCAGAAGTCGGTTACGGTGACCATTCAACCGCTGCCGGTTCAAGTCACAGTTTCGGAGCCAGTCATTTGCAAGGGCCAAACGGTTCGCATTCAGGCGACGGGTGGAAGTTCGTATCAATGGACTGGCTCGGCCATCAGCGATAGTAGTAAGGCAGCCATTACGGTACAGCCCACCCAAAGTACCGCCTATACGGTTATCGTTAAAGACAATAAAGGGTGCCGTGGACAGGCTACGGCCACCGTGACCATTGATGAATCGTTTCGGCCTGATTTTGCCGTTGAAAAGGTGTTTGACTGCGTAAAACCCACGCAAATACGCATCAAACTGGCCAATGCGGGCGGCGATCAGTACGACTGGTATCTAGGCAACGGCGATTCGCTGGCGACGCAACAGCCTTCGCCCTACGTGTACCCCAAACCCGGCACGTATCAGGTGACGGGAATTGCCAAACGTGGCAGTTGTACCCTTTCAGCCTCACAACCGATAACCATTGAGCCACCACTGGAAGTGCCCAACGTAGTAACGCCCAACGGCGATGGCAAAAACGATCAGTTTGTGATTGGTACCAATGGACTAAAATTGGATGTGTTCAATCGCTGGGGAAAAGCCGTGTATCAGCACGTGAGTTATCAAAACGACTGGACCCCCTCCGTAGCTCCGGGAACCTATTACTACCTGATCACTTTTCCCGACGGCAAACAGTGTAAGAGCTGGGTGCAAGTGGTCAACTAACTTGGGTACTTTACAGTTAATCAGTATTTTAGCATTCCATTCAAACGTACATACCCATGAAATCATTCGTCATAACCCTGGCCTTGGCCCTTACCGGACTGGCGGCTCAAGCTCAGGCTACCTACCACGGAGCTAAAATCACGACCGATCACGCGATTTCAACCACGCAATTGGTGGAACAAATGAAGAAATCCGATACGCTTGCTACCAAAGTGACCGGTACGGTAGAATCCGTTTGCAAAATGAAGGGTTGCTGGATGAAAGTGAAACTGCCCGAAGGAAAGACGATGCGGGTTTCTTTTAAAGACTATGATTTCTTCGTACCGAAAGATATTGAAGGCAAGACGGTTGTATTTGAAGGACAGGCCTTCTCCCGCGTTACACCCGTAAATGAACTCAAACATTACGCCGAAGACGCCGGAAAATCAAAAGAAGAAATTGCGAAAATTACGCAGCCCGAAAAAGCCGTGGTTTTCGTAGCGGATGGGGTTATTGTTAAATAATAGTCTATAGTTTTCAAAGATAAAGGCCGAAGGAGATCATTCCTTCGGCCTTTTCGCTTCTAGTATTCTCTTACTCCCGTTGCGTTAGTTTCCAGCGGGTTCCTGCCAGAGCGAGGATAATTAAGGAAAGGAAGTAGATGATATTCCGTGAGTCAATTAGTCCTCGTCCGAGGGCATTGTACTGCGTATCCAGCCCCAGCCAGCCCAACCAGTACGCGGCTCCATTCCAGACTTCCAGTCCAGCCACGGAGCTTAAACCGACATACAGCAGGAAACTAATAAACACGCCCAGTAGGAATGCGATGATCTGATTATCTGTCAGTGAAGAAGTGAACAGTCCAATGGCCGCAAAGACGCAACCCAGCAGAAAAAGGCCGATATACGATCCCTGTACGCTCGCCGAATCAATGTTCCCCACCGGATTTCCTAACTGATACACGGAATAGTAGTAGATCAGCGTAGGTATCAAAGCCAGAAAAATCAGAAAACAGGCGGCCAGAAATTTACCAATGACCAGTTGCCACTCGGTTAGCGGCTTGGTGAACAGCAATTCCAGCGTACCAATTTTTCGTTCTTCGGCAATGGACCGCATGGTGATGGCGGGTACCAAAAACAAAAACACGTACGGAGCCAGATTGAAGAACGTCGCCAGGTCCGCGTACCCACTGTTCAACACACTCGTATCAGGAAAGATCCAGACCAGCAAGCCCATCGCCAGCAGAAACACAGCCATTACGACGTATCCAACCAGAGAGCTTAAAAAGGAATTGACTTCTTTCTTGAATATAGTAAACATACCGTAAAAACAGGGAGAAATAGCAGAGTGAAACCGGGCGTATAACGCTGAAGGAGCCTGATAAATTTTTCCGGGATCCGCTTATGCAAACATGGGGCGATCCCGCTTGACCACAGCGGCGACGATCAGACCGAGGACCGTACCCACGATTACGCCCGTTAAGATGGTCATTACAAAACTAAAACCGGGATTGGTCATCAGGGTAACGAATCGCATGGCCGTTTCGGTTTGCTCTTCGGTCATGCCGCGTTCTTCGTACGCATTCCGTAAGGCCCGCAGCGTTTTTTCCTGAGCTGAATTATCAATGAACTGCGTATAGATCAAAATAAGACCCGCCGATAGTACCCCCCATACCGCTCCGGTCAATGCCGCAATCCCTACCCCCTGGCCAAAGGAAATATATCCTTCGTTATGCGTACGAAATTCCCGCATCGCCAGCACCAATACTAAAACCGTAAAACCGATTTGTAGAAAATTGGTCAGCAAACCCCAGCCCATGTTGGCTTTCATGGGGTCGTCAGGCATCATATTCAACGCCTGATAACTGATAGAGAATACAGCGGTAACGATCCCAGAAATCGCTCCCCATTTCATGGCGATACGAGCAGTAGAGGGGGTTGGTTCCATAGCCTAGTAGGTGGATAGGGGTTAATGATGCAATTGAAGTAGGGTGATACATTTAACTACTAGCACTCATCTTCCGAATCCAGATCGCTACCAGAGCCGCGTAGAGGAAGTGAAAAATCATGCGTAACATGCCAAAATTGCTCCAGAAAATAGATTCCGGGGAAATCTGCTCAATTTGCTCCAGAAAAAGCTTGAAGTCAACCGGTCCTGCATCTTTCTGATTGCCAAATTGTTCTTTGACCATCGTCTGATCCTGCAAGGCCAGGCGTTTCAGATCTGTGATAAATTCCGGAACCAGTGAAGGTTCGACATATCGAACGTAACCCGCCACTAATAAACCGTCCACAAAGCTCGCCGTCAAGACGACCAGTACGCAGAACCCAAAGATTTCCAGAAAATTCATGGGTCGTCGGACGTTTTTCCAGTAGCGGCGGGCTCCAAAGGCCATCGCTACCCACATGAGGATCATCCCCAGATTCCGGCGGGTACCCAGTGGCATGGCGTCTGTCAGCTTTAGTACGTAGAAATAAGCAAAGCAGGCTAATCCAGCCAGCAAGCCTAAGCCTAAAGCCAATCGTAGAAAATACTTGTTAATCATGGAGGTGAGGCAATGTGTGGCAGCGAACGTTGTTCGCTGCCACACCAGCTATACTTTAAAACTCAAGGGTTTGCTATGAAAGGTACTCGTACCCTGATTCACGACGCCGTACACTTTTCCGCGTAAGGTTTTACCTACGAAGGGTGTATTCTTTCCTTTGGATTGCCAGTCAGCCAAACTTACCGTCCATTCTTCATCCGGATTAAACGCGGTCAACTGAGCAATTTTCCCTTCGGCAATCGTTACCGGGTTTCGCTGTAATACGGAGCGAGGATTGGCCGTAAAGAGTTCCAGGACTTTTTCCAATCCCAGATTTCCGTAGGTCAGGGCCGTTGCAAAAGCTGTTTCCAGACTACTGATTCCAAAGTCGGCTAAGTCAAACTCCAGGTTCTTCGATTCCGTATCCTGGGGATAGTGATCGGACACCAGAGCATCAATGGTACCGTCGGCCAGAGCCGCCCGCAGAGCTTCTACTTCGCTGGCCGGCCGGAACGGAGGCATTACTTTCAGATTCGTATCAAATCCGACCAGATCTTCATCGGTAAACGCCAGGTAATGAGCAGCCGTATCGCAGGTTACGGGTAATCCCTGAGCTTTCGCCTGCCGGATCAATTCTACTGAACGAGCCGTTGAGACCAGGGAAAAATGCAGCCGGGGCCGCAAGTCAAAGGTTTCCACCGCGTATTCCAGCAGGCGTAAATCCCGCTGAATCATCAGTTCCTCCGCCATAGTTGGAATGCCCCGCATACCTAGCATGGTACTCATATTTCCCTCGTGCATCTGACCGTGAACCGTCAGCGTAGGCTCTTCGGGACGTTGAATGAGCAGACCATTCACCTGGGCCAGATATTGAAGCGATTTCAGCAGGATGTCGGCATTCCAGATGGGTTCTTCGCCATCGGTAAAAGCGACGGCTCCCGCATGATGCAGATCAAGCATTTCCGTGAAATCTTTGCCTTCGCAACCCAGGGTAAGAGCGGCAGTGGGTAAAAACTGTACGGCCTGATCTTCGGAAAAACTGCGGAAATAATTGAGGCTTTCTTTCCGCTGTACTACAGGCTTGGTATTGGGAAGCAGTACGACTTCCGTGAAGCCTCCAGCGGCGGCCGCCCGTTTCAGGCTATATAAATCTTCCTTAGCCTCGTAACCAGGATCTTTGGCGTGAACCCGCAGATCGCACCAGCCCGGCGAAATACAAAGTCCCTCCTGACGGATTTCTTGCCCAGAGGAGATAGCGGCAAGATTTTCACCCATTTTTCGAATGATACCGTCTTCAATCCACACATCCACCACCTGATTATGAAATGCCGAATGCGGATCAATAATGCGAACGGAACGAAAGAGAAGATTCATAGGGTCGAATGTTGAACAAGGAACAAAGCATACCGAAAACTCGGTGTCCTTTGTTCCTTGCTCTGATCAATGGTTTATTGACGATTTTCGGCCACCTCGCTCAGAGCGATACGCACGAAAATAGAAAACGGTCGACTGTCGACTAGTGTACAGACTCCTGGTAAGTAGCGGCGTCCATCAAGGCATCCAGATCAGCCGGATTTGACACCTCAAGCTTAATTACCCAGCCATCACCGTACGGATCGGTATTGACTTTATCGGGACTGTCGTTGAGGCTCTCGTTTACTTCGAGCACTTTACCCGCAACGGGCAGGAACAGATCAGATACCGTTTTTACGGCTTCTACTGAACCAAATACTTCGTTGGCAGCCAATTCCTGATCCAGGGAATTAACTTCTACGAAAACCACATCGCCCAATTGATCCTGAGCATAATCGGTAATACCAACCAATGCTACGTTACCGTCAACGAGTTTAATCCATTCGTGTTCAGCGGTGTAGCGAAGTTCTGAAGGAAAGTTCATGTGTTTGTGATGGCAATCTGTCTGAAATTCCCTGCAAGTTACGGAAGAAGTTCAGGGTTTAGCGTCCGGGGTTTAGAGTTTTTTCGATTTCCCGGCTTGCGGAGGCAAGCTCTGGTGGTACACTGTTTTTACCTACTCCCCTCAAAAAACAATAAAAGCTATGAAAGCCAATCCAGCCTCACAGAACACAGCGGCTCATAAGCATAATAAAATGCATAAGCCCGAAAACAAAGACAACTTGGACAGCCGGGTCAAACAAGAACTCGACAATAACTCGAATAACCGGAAAGAAATCCGGAGCAATCAACCCAAAGATAAAGAGTAACGAAAAAGCGGATTCCCTTTCAGGAATCCGCTTTTTTAGTTTTCGGTTTTTAGTTGTCAGTTGGGTTCATGCCAGCTTATCAATGCAATTCTAATTTAGGAATCCCTACGATCTGTTGTAGATCACTTACCTTCGAGTAGTTTGCAATTGAAAATGGAAAATAGGCCACTGAAAACGTTACAAACTTTGCGTAATCCCCAGTTCTAATCCCCGTAACTCAGCCAGTCCTCGTAAGCGACCAATGGCCGTATACCCTGGATTCGTCCGTTTTTCGGGATTCAGATCATCCAGCATCCGGTGACCGTGGTCAGGTCGCATGGGAATATTTACATCCGTACGTCCTTCCTTTTCCCGACGTTTCATTTCTCCCACGGCGGCTTTCATTACCTCGTACATCCCCGCATGCCCTTCCAGGTGATTAGCTTCGTGGAAGGTCTCCGGTACCTCGTCAATTTCGCGGTGCACGCTCCGTAAATGGAGGAAATACGTACGGGGTCCGAACTCCTGTAGCATAGCGGGCAAATCATTATCCGCCCGTACCCCAAAACTTCCCGTACAGAAGGTCAGTCCATTCGCAGGCGAATCCGCTACCGAGAACATCTCACGAATATCCGCTGCCGTACTCACCACCCGCGGTAATCCCAGAATCGGCCGTGGCGGATCATCCGGGTGAATACAAAGCTTCACCCCTACTTCTTCGGCTACGGGTACTACTGCTCGCAGGAAGTAATACAGGTTTTGCCGGAGTTCGAAGTCACCGATTTCAGCGTAATAATCCAGTACTTTCTGGAATTGCTCAACGGTGAAACTTTCTTCCGAACCGGGCAGACCCGCAATGATATTACGAATCAGTAAGGCTTTCTGACTTTCGTTTAACGTCTTAAAGTAAACCTCGGCCCGTTGACGGAAAGATTCCGAGTATTCGGCCTCCGCCGCCGAACGCTTCAGTATAAATAACTCGAAAGCTGCGAAGGCGACGGCATCAAACCGCAGGGCTTCCGACCCGTCGGGTACGACGTAGGCCAGATCCGTTCGCGTCCAATCGAGTACGGGCATGAAGTTGTAACATACCCTCGTAATGCCTTGCTGAGCCAAGTTACGTAAGGTTTGCTGATAATTAGCAATGAGCTGATCCCGGTCGGGCATGGCTCGCTTGATGTGCTCGTGCACGGGTACACTTTCGACTACAGCCCATTCCAGTCCAGCTGCCTCGATTAGCGTTTTGCGGGATTCAATGGCTTCGGGAGTCCAGATTTTACCGTTAGGCACTTCGTGTAAGGCCGAGACAATACCCGTAGCTCCGGCTTGCCGAATGTCCGACAGCCGTACAGGGTCTTTCGGACCAAACCAGCGAAAAGATTGAAGAAGAGGCATAAAAAAGTTTAGAGTTTTCCGTTGTCTGTTTTCAGTTAAAGAGTTCTTGGCGAACCTTTAGTCGGAACTGCGTGAGCCGTATCATTCGCTACGAAATCTCAACTGCTCCGTCTACCCATCAGACAAAAATCCTAAAAAACTGAACAGGCCACCGCAGTAGATCACGATCGATACCCATTCAATTTTTTAGGATTAAATGACGTAGTACTTACAGCGAAACACCACGTTTCCAGGGGATGAAATCATCCTGGCCGAGACGCACCGAGTGCGGCGTCACCTGACCGCTGGCTACCTGAATGACGTAATCCAGAATGCGTTCGCCCGCTTCATCGATGGTTTCCTGCCCGTCGATGATGGTACCACAGTTGATGTCGATAATATCGTTCATCTTGTGGTACAGCTTCGTGTTCGTCGAAAGCTTGATAACGGGGGCAACCGGATTACCCGTAGGCGTACCCAGACCCGTGGTAAATAAAACGACGGTGGCTCCCGAAGCTACTTCAGCCGTGGTACTCTCCACGTCGTTTCCGGGGGTACAAACCAAGTTAAGACCGGGCTTGGTCACTTTCTCAGGGTAATCCAGCACATCTACAACGGGTGAATTACCACCTTTTTTCGCGGCTCCGGCAGACTTGATGGCGTCAGTAATGAGTCCATCCTTGATATTACCCGGGGAAGGGTTCATGTAAAAACCAGAACCTACGGCTTCCGCCCGCGAATTGTAGATCTTCATCAGCGAATTGAACTTCAAAGCCGTTTCTTCATCCACGCAACGGTCCGATAGTTCCTGCTCTACACCGCAAAGTTCCGGAAATTCCGCCAGAATGACTGTACCACCCAGTGATACTAGAATATCGGAAGTATGACCGATCGCCGGATTCGCCGAGATTCCGGAAAATCCGTCCGAACCACCGCATTCCAGTCCAATGACCAGCTTGGATAGCGGAGCGGGCTGACGTTCAATTTTATTGGCTTCAATCAGTCCGGCAAAGGTTTGCTTGATCGCTCCGGCGATGAGTTTTTCTTCGGAACCAATTTCCTGCTGCTCAAATACGTACAGCGGCTTGGCAAAATTCGGGTCCCGCTTGGCAATTTCCTCTCTCAGAATCGATACCTGAGCGTTCTGGCAACCCAGACTTAGTACCGTGACTCCCGCTACGTTGGGGTGCGTCGCATAGCCAGCGAGCAAGCCACACAGAGCCTGAGCATCTGACCGTGTACCCCCACAACCCATTTCATGGTTGAGGAATTTTACACCATCCACGTTCGGAAACAGACGGGTTTGGGTCGCCGTTTCTTCTTCAATGGCTAAATCGGCGTTGAGAATGTCCGTTACAGATTTGCCGGAACGGTAGAGACTAATCAACTGCTCAGTCTGATCTTTCCAAACTTGATTTTTGCCGTAGCCCAAGGAATCCACCAGGGCCTCCCGCATCACTTCCAGGTTACGGGTTTCGCAGAATACCATCGGCAGTACGATCCAATAATTGGCCGTACCTACGCTTCCATCCTGTCGGTGATACCCCAGGAAAGACCGCTGTTTGAACTTAGAGGTATCGGGTTGTGCCCACTCCAGCTTACGCGAGCCCAGTCCAAAATCGTCAGAAGCGTGGCGGGTATTGAACGTGTGCATCAATCCGCCTTTGGGGATGAACTGTTTGGCCTTCCCTACCAGCACACCGTACATGGTAATCTCTTCATCGACGGCCCGATCTTCCGTCAGAAATTTATGCTTGGCCGCAATGTCATCGACCAGCTCGTAATCGACCCCCTGAAACGAAATGATCTCGCCTTTTTTCAGATCAGTTAGGGCGACAATAACGTTATCGGCGGGGTGGACTTTTAATACTCGTTGCTGCATGGGAGTAAAAGATTCTTTCTTTCAAAAGATGAAATCCGGACCTTGCTACCCGAATTTTCGATGGAAAAGAAATGAATAAAAATCAGTTAGGATAAAGCGGCCTCAAAAGCGGCGGCTGGACTTTCCTGAAGCCTGCTCAGGTAGAACGCTACCCGCTCGCCGAAGCCCGGCAACGCATTCAAATCCGTACCCCAAAAATCCGTATTGCCGAGTACTTCCGAAAGCTCGCCCTGACGCGACCACCAGTCAAAATACCAGCCGGCGGGTTCGTCCGGAATGAGGTAGGACTCGCCGTTTCGTTCGCCAAAGTACTTACCTCCTTCTACTTTCACGGCCTTCATGAACAGTACATACGCCGCAAAGCCCAGAGCAAAACGTTCCGGAGCCGTGCCCGTCTGCTCGTAATGCTTGAGTAGCAAAGGTACGTTACGGGTTTTCATCTTAGAGGTATAGTACAACGTAATACTGAGCAGTTTATGTTCCAAAAAGGGATTGGAAAAACGGTTCAGCAGACTGGCCCCGTACGTACGGGCTACCTCCAGCTCGATCGGGTATGGAATGGCCGGGGCCAGTTCTTCAAACATCAATTCTTTCACATAGCGACTCGATACAGGATCGACCATGCTTTCGCGAACGGCGTTTTTGCCAGAAAGATAATTCAGTCCGCAGGTCAGGGTGTGCGAGCCATTCAGCAGGCGAAGTTTCAACTCCCGGTAGCGATCAATATCGGTTTTTATAATTACGCCTAACGCATTGGCTTCGTCACAATCTACGGCATCGAAACTCAGTACGCTTTTTACCTTTTCATCGCCTTCAATAGCCCAGAGGCGGTATACTTCCGATACGCAGAGCAGGCCATCTTCGTAGCCTAGTTTCTGCTGGTATTCGGCCTGATCCGTCGCATTGGGTTTTCCGGGAACAATCCGGTCCACCAGTGAATTACAGAAGGAGTTGGCCGTTTCCAGCCACTGAATAAAGTCAGCTTCGAGGTTCCCGCGACGAGCCAGTTCCAGTACAATTTTCCGCAGATTCGTGCCATTGTCAGGCACAAGTTCGGTGGGTACAATCACCATACCGCTTTCGACTGAACCGTTAAAAGCTTTCCAGCGGGCGTACAGAAAGGCCGTCAGTTTCCCTGGAAATGATCTAGGAGGCGTGGCTTGCAAATTTTCGTTTTCGTCGAGCTGAATACCGATTTCCGTCGTATTTGAAGTAACAATCTGCATCTCGGGGTTGCTCGCACAGGCCAGAATTTCGGCCCATTGGCTCGGAGCCGCCAGGGTACGGGAAATACTGGCGTTGACAATGTATTCTTCAATCGGTTGTCCATCTTCGCCCAAGCCCCGAATCACCTGCGTAAAGAGTTGATCCTGCCGATCAAATTCGGACGTATCGCTTCCGGTTGATTTCACCACCACAATTCGGCCGTTGAATACGCCCTGTTGATTGGCTTTGTCCACAAAATAGTCGCACAAACCCCGCAGCAACACACCCGTACCAAATTGCAGAATGCGTTCGGGTAATTCAAAAACGGAAGGATTGGGTAATTGAACCGGCACAGTTGCCGAAATTTGGGGCAAGTTTTTGCGGGAAAGCAACATGACTAAAGCGTTTGTAAAGTTTGAAGTATAGGGTCGGGAATTGGCCGCAATCATCCAAGATAAGCTGGATGATTTTTCTGATCAGCTCTTCTTTTACCCTTGTATACAAGTGAAATTTTTCGAATGATTCGTCTGTAAGGAAGGACGGGCGAAGTCAGATCATACCCTGAATAAAAAGAAATAATGGAAGCAGGAAGCTCAAACCCCACGCATTCGGATCCGACACACGCATCGAATGAGCTGGTACTCACCAAGGACGGTAGTCATACGCTCTACTCGGCCCGCTTTAACCAGTGGTATCATTCCCTGCACGGAGCCTTTGATGAATCGAAACGTATTTTTCTGGAACTGGGACTAGATTATCTGCTAGAATCGGGTAAACGGGAAATCCGGATTCTGGAAATGGGATTTGGTACGGGCTTCAACGCTCTGCTTACCTTGCTAAAGGCCGGGCAGTCACCCGTTGTTGTAGATTATACTAGCCTGGAAGCGTATCCCATTCCACCCGAAGCGTATCGGCAACTCAATTACGATGAGTTTATGCACGCAACGGTTTTACAATCGCTGCATGAGGCGGCCTGGGACACGGAAGTACGCTTGTCGCCCACCTTCACCCTGCGTAAAGTCCACGCCACTCTTCAGGATTTTCTGGCGAATGAAACCTTCGGCGAGCCCTACGATCTGGTCTATTACGACGCCTTTGCTCCCAGCTCACAACCAGAACTCTGGACTACTGAAATCTTCTCCGGAATCGGCCGCCATTTGCAGGTGGGCAGCCTATTGACTACCTACTGTTCCAAAAGCGACGTACGGCGGGCATTAAAAGCAGCTGGTTTTCGCGTCGAAAAACATCCGGGACCGCAGGGCAAGCGGGAGGTAGTACGAGCTGTTTGGGAACCTGAACGTTCAAATGAATCCTAAAACTGACATTTTAAGTCGATATAAGACATTTTGTCATTAATCTATTTTAGTATTTATTCTAAATAAGACATTTTGTCATTGTATTTTCAATTTTTGAGTTTGGTATAGCTGTTTTAATTATAGAGTCGTCCGACAATTAATGAGTCGGTTAAACATCGAAAACAATAAAAAACGTTATAGCCATGTCACTCGTGAAATTTCATCAACCTGCATTCCCTTCTTTAGTAAATCGTTTCTTTAACGATGACTTCTTTCAATCGTACAACCAAGTAGCTGGTAAGAATGAGTTCCATAATTTGCCTGCTGTCAATGTCAAAGAAAGCGAAGGAAACTTCCAACTTGAACTGGCTGCTCCTGGTCTGAAGAAAGAAGACTTTAAAGTAAGCGTACACGAAAATCGTCTGGTAATTTCAGTTAAGAAAGAAAGCCAGAATGAAGAGAAAGCCGAAAAATACAGCCGGAAAGAATTTAGCTACAGTAGTTTCCAACGGGCGTTCGTATTACCCAAAACCGTAGATGGTGAGAAAATCGAAGCCAGCTATACCGACGGAATCCTGTACCTGACGCTCCCGAAAAAAGAAGAAGCAAAAGCACAGCCTCGTGAAATTTCCATTGCCTAATCGTACCTAGTGCAGTTGGTTCGTGCGGAAAGAAGCAGGGAGAACTTTAGTGCTCTCCCTGCTTTCTTAACATTCAGCCCGTTCATTACCCTATTATCACAATCTGTTGTTAAAAAACCTTAATCCCTTTATTTTCGCAACAGATTCTCTCTAAACCGCGTTAAGGTTAGCAAGTCTAAGAACTTAACTAGAACAACTTTTCGCTGATTCGATTTTGGAGCACTTTTTTACGTAAACTAGTAATGAATTTCCCTCTCCAAACAACGTTTAACAGCTATGAATAACAGCAATTGGAAATCTTTAGCCCTGGTCGGGGTATTGAGTAGCGGAATTACCCTGGGTGGAGCTCACCTCTTGGGATTAGGCTCTCAACGGGATGTGGTACTTACCGAAGCTAACGCTTCGGGAGCGGGTGCAAAGTTCACTACGAATATGGCCGGTATTCCCGGCGATTTCGTAGCGGCTGCCGACAAATCAACGCCGGCCGTAGTACACATCAAATCAAAAGTTGTACGTCAGGTAAGTCAGCGGCAGATGCCCAGCATCTTTGACTTCTTTGGCGATGAAGACTTCGGTGGTGGCCGTCGTCAGCCTCAACGTCAGGAAGGCATGGCCTCAGGTTCGGGTGTGATTATCAGCCCCGATGGATATATTGTTACGAACAACCACGTCGTAGCCGACGCTTCTGAATTGGAAGTGGTACTTAGCGACAAACGGAAGTTTAAAGCAAAACTCGTAGGTACGGACCCTAACACGGATATTGCCGTGATTCAGTTGCAGGGCGAAAAGCTACCCGCGAATTTACCGTATCTGCCCTTTGCGAACTCGGATGATATTAAAGTAGGGGAATGGGTACTGGCCGTAGGTAACCCTTTTGATCTGGAATCAACGGTTACGGCAGGTATTGTGAGTGCGAAAGGCCGTTCCATTGGTATCCTGGGTGATCGTGAGAAAGCTCAGAGCCCGATTGAAGCCTTCATCCAAACGGATGCTGCCGTGAACCCCGGTAACTCGGGTGGTGCTCTGGTCAATTCTAGAGGCGACCTGATCGGTATTAATACGGCCATTGCGGGTGGTCAGACGGGTACGTACGTTGGTTATTCGTTTGCCGTACCTTCTAACTTGGTGAAGAAAGTAGCTAGTGATTTGTTGAAGTACGGTAACGTTCAACGCGGTTACTTGGGTATTTCACAAATGCAGGTAGTCGACGAAAAACTGGCTAGCCAGAAAGATCTGAAAGCTAGTTCCGGTATTTACTTCGGTAGCTTCGGTGAAAACCCGAACGCCAGTGCTGCGAAAGCCGCTGGTCTGAAAATCGGTGACGTCATTGTGAAAGTGGACGGTAAAGACGTAAACGACTTGCCTCGTCTGGTAGAACTGGTCGGTGCTCAGCATAAACCCGGTGACGTAGTGGTGGTAACGGTAAACCGTGACGGTCAGCTAAAAGACTTCAACGTTACATTGAAAAACATGGACGGTAGCACGGGTATTGTGAAATCGACAGTTTCTTCACTCGTACAGGTTGAATCCGTAGGTGCCAAACTCGACAATGTGACGAACAACGAGAAAACGAAATTCCGCATCAACGGTGGGGCTAAAGTGGTGGAAGTACTGCCTGATGGCTGGATGGAATACCAGGAAGTTCCAGTAGGATTTATCATCACCAAAATTGACGATACGGTTATCAAAGATGCCAAACAAGCGGGTGACCTGCTGGCGAATCGTCGGGGTCGCGTGCGGATCATTGGTATCGATCCTTCGAGCGGACAACAATATCGTCTGGAAGGTACCTTACGTTAATTCTTCCCATAAATACAAAAATCCCCGTCAGTTGGCGGGGATTTTTGTATTTATGCGTCTGCAATTGGGTAAAAACGGGAGCGTTCTTGCTGATACTTCCGTTTGATTTTACTTTTAAAAGAACTATTCGCGATAGCCTTATGCCGAAGTTAGACGTGACCGCAGTTGAAACATACGCTAAAGCGTATGCCGCACAACTTTGCAATGAACAGTACGCTCAGCAAAATCGAATCAACGGTGATGCCCTGCTCCGTTTCAGTCCGGTATCCCAGGTTAACCTTTTTGTCATCCGAGATCTGTACGATGCCTGGAAAGAAACGGCGGCTGCCTTTCGTAGCCCGTATTTCAACTTTGAAAGTGCCGAAGTCAAAACGGCCCTCCAGAGCTTTCTCAATACGGTATCGCAGCACATTTCCGTCGAACGTGAAGATCTAGAACCTCTGGTAGCGAAAGCTACGCACGAAAGTCTGGAACTGTTACTAGCCCCTAAGGAGTATTTCCAGGGCTGGTTACGCGAGCTTCCGGATTACAAGCTTACGGCTGATCAACTCAAAGCTTTTCAAAAATACAATCGCATTCACACCAGTATTGCCGGTGGTCTGGCCGAACGCCTGGGTACGGAAGCGGCGGCCAGTACAACCCAAGCCATTTTGTGGCTGGATTCGCTACTGAATGAACCAAGCCGTCTGGATGCCACGTCCACTATCCTAGATCAGTTTGCGAAAACGCTACCCCTGGATGAATCTACGCTGTACGTAAAAGAGGCTTCTTCTACTTTTTTCGAACAGGTAGCACCGGGTATGGCGGGATCGTCTCCTTCGAAGGAAGAAGGATACGCAGGTTCATCATTGGTGAGCCGATCGGAGTCTTCCGGACCAGAACCCATGGCTTCAACGATTCCCAGCCCTTCGGTCCCTGCTCCGGATTACGCCGTTATTCCTACAGCACCTCCCGTTACCGTTGCGGAAGATGTGACGGCTAGTGTCAGCGATCCGTTTGCCATGCAACCGACGAACCTTAACGAAAAATTTCGGCAAAATTCCTCCGCTGCCGAAGAAACTGTAAGCAGTCAGTTTCAACATAAACCGATTGCCAGCTTGCATAGCTTCATTTCACTCAACCATAAATTCATTTTCATCAACCAGCTTTTTCAGGGTGACGCCGCGGCGTACCATCATGCCGTAGATGAGCTCGAAAAATGCCAGAGTTTCGATCAGGCCAAAGATTTGATGAATCGGGTTTATTCAACTCAATACAAGTGGCGGGATGTCGCCGATGAGGCCGATGACTTCTACGAAATTGTGAAGAGACGTTTCCAAGGATAAAAAGAAACCCCGGCTTTTGAGAAGCCGGGGTTTTACTTTTAAGCGTATTCTCTTATTAGTTAGCCGAAAGAATTTCCAGTTCAAATAATATGGGAGCGTACGGTGGAATCGTGTACGCATTTTGAGCATCATTCAGTCGTCCTCGGGTTCCATAGGCTATAGCCGAAGGTAAGATCACAATCGCTTTTCCACCTACCTTCATTTTTTGCAGAGCCTGATTAAATCCTGAAATAGTTGAAGATACCCCTACCGTAAACGGCAGACCAGCAACTGGACTTTCATCAAACTTCGTACCGTTCAATAGCTGTCCTCGGTACCGTACAGTAGCTGTTTTACCGGTAGTTAATTGAGCTCCGGTTCCTTCAGTAATACGAATATATCGCAGGCCATCCGAGGTAGTTTCCGTAACATTCAATTGTTTGCTCATGGTGTACTCTTCAATTTGTTCGGCTTCATTCAACACCCGTAACATTTTGATGTCGTACCGAACGGCTGAATACGAGGGCAGAATTACTTTTCCGGTAGAGTCAACGTACTGTTGACTTCCATAGGCCCGAGAGTGCGGACTTAATACGATATTAGTTCCACCGACTCCCATCAGGGAAAGACCTTCCAATAGTGCTCCGTTATCCCGACTAAAATTGAGTCCCCAGGTTCCCGATGCTACCTTCGTTTTAAAGGTAGTGTCAACAATCTGATTGTTGAGTTGCATCAAAGAATAGGTATAACGCACTTGCTCTCCTACTTGCGGTTTACGGCCGCTGGTCGTTCCACCGAGTTGATAATAAATACCCGAGACAGATTTTGTCGGCGTCAAACCATTAGATGTAATATAGGCTTGAATTTGTTTGTCATTTTCTTCGGCCTTTTCTTGATAATCATCATTAAGACCTTTGCACCCGGTCAATAGAGCGGCACCGGCCAGTACAAGAGGAAGATACAGTTTCATTGTAACGATAATTTTTTGTTAGAAAACGATGAAAGACACCAAAGAGGTGCCTTTCCGTTGGAATAAATCCAAGTAAATTTTCAAAAAAATTAAAAAAGCGGCTTATACCGGTAATTTTCCTTTTTTGACATCAATAAGCTCTACTTCAAAAACTAATACTGAATTAGGAGGAATAGCTCCGGGGGAACCCTGTTCGCCGTATCCTAAGGCCGAAGGAATCATAATTACCCCTTTTTCGCCCTTTTTCATCGTTTGAACCGCTTCATCAAAACCAGGAATCATTTGTCCGATACCTACGGGGAAGGTCAATCCTTCTTTGTGATTCTCGTCGAAAATCTTTCCGCTCAGGAGTTTTCCAGCGTAGAATACTTTCACCGTATCTCCTTTCGCAGGAGCGGGCCCCGTACCTGGCTGCGTCGTAGCATACTGTACCCCTGAAGGTAAGGTTACGGCGTTTTTCAGGTTATTTTTAGCGATGTATGCGGAGATATCACCTGCTTCTTTCTTCGGACGAGCCGAACGTTCGGTCTCAGCCCGCTTCTGGAACGCTTCCTGCGTTTCAATTTTCAGCAGTTTTACCTGAAATTTAAAATCCGTACCTGCTTTGGCAAACGGAGGCAATTGCGTGGCCCCTGGGCCGCGGAACAGGGAATCTACGCTGATAAAGAAAGTAGCACTGTCACCAGCCGCCAACATTTTCATTCCGTCTTCGAAACTTCCTTTGTAGGGACCTTTTTGAGCCAGCATTACCAGGGGTTGCCCTTCCTTCTGAGAATCCCGCAGTACGGAATCACCCGGCGTTTTCACGACCATATGGAACGTTAGTACCTCTCCGTCTTTGGCTACTTTCCCTTTTTCATCGTGTTCGTGAAACTGGTACTTTACTCCATTTTCCGCAACACTAACCTTAAACTGGTTACAGGACCACAGCGTGGCAGCAGCCAAAACCGGCAGCACCCATCGTTTTTTTTGCATGAGAATTGATTCTATTTCAGAGTTTAATTACAAAAGTACGGAATGCTTGGAAGCTTAGGCTTCATCCAATTGGTCTTTAATTTCCGGCAAGAGCGAAATCAGTCGCGTTACGGCCTCATCGAGCGATTCCTGCGTACGACCACCCGCTGCATTCCGGTGCCCTCCCCCATTGAAATGCTTCCGGGCAAACTCGTTGACAGCGACATCCCCCACCGAGCGGAAAGAAAGTTTGACTTCCCGATCGCGTTCGATCAGCAGCACGGCCATCACGACGTTTTCAATGGAAAGAATATAGTTTACAACCCCTTCCGTATCGCCGGTCTGCGAATTGAAGCGTTTCAGCTCCTCGGCCGTCAAAGCCACGTAAGCCGCCCGATACGCGGGAAGTACATTCAATTTCTGGGAGAGTACATACCCCAGGAATTGCATACGGCCCAGTGAGTTATTATCAAAAATGAGCCGGTGGATCCGGTTGGTATTTACCCCTAGTTCAATCAGCTCGGCCGCCATACGGTGCACGGCAGGATTAGTACTGGGGTGGCGGAAAGAACCGGTATCCGTCATCAGGCCCGCATACAGACATTCACCGATCGCTACATCAAGCAGTTCTTTACCACCGAGTTCGTTGATAAGCTGATAGATGAGCTGAGCGGTGGCCGCTGCCGTGGGTTCAGAAATAACAATCGAAGCAAAATCTTCGGGGTGATGATGATGATCAATCATCACCTTGGGCAGGGGTGAATTCCGAATGATCGCTTCCAAATCATGTAGGCGAGCCAGAGCATTAAAATCCAGGCAGAAAATGACGTCAGCCGCGGCAACGGTCTGAGCAGCCAAAGCTACAGTTCGCTGGCTAAACTCAATGACGTCTTCGTTGCCCGGCATCCAAGCCAGAAAACGAGGAGCTTCGGATGGCGTAATAACCCGGACGGTATGGCCTTTCTTACGTAAGTAACCAGCCCAGCCCAGCGAAGATCCTAAAGCATCAGCATCTGGATTATAATGAGTAGTGATTACTACCCGTTGCGGCGTTTCAACCAGCCTTTTCAAGGCTTCTAACGCGTGTGGATTCAGACTCAAATCGCTCATTTTTTCTTAGTAATCCTACTGCGGCACAGGGATTATGTGACTTTTCTGGGTTAATGCAACTCCTCTGTTCGCTCCCGTATTCGACCAATCTCTTCCAGGTAAAAACCTAAATATTTGAAATTCAGAAATTTATCAACGAATAAATTCAAGGATAATTTTTACGAGCGGGCAAAGTTATTGAAAAACAGGGCAAAAACCTTTGCATTTGTGTACGGCTTGTCCTTTCGGTAAAAATGTATCCCTAAATTGCGGGCAGAATTTCGGTACACTGCCGGTTCTATTCATTCGTATATCCTGACTTATCGCTGGATTTCAGCAGATTAGTCCATTCATCCCAATCTAAATTCTTTAACTTTTAACGAATCTATGGCAAGCAACCGCACATTTACGATGATCAAGCCCGATGCCACCGCAGACGGTCATACGGGAGCAATCATCAAACTCATTGAAGAGGCTGGCTTTCGCATTGTAGCTTTGAAGAAAACCCTGCTAACGCAGCACCGGGCCGGTGAATTTTACGCCGTTCACGCTGAACGCCCCTTCTACAAAGATCTTTGTGCCTACATGTCTTCTGGTCCTATCGTCCCAATGATCCTGGAGAAAGAAAATGCAGTAGCCGATTTTCGTAAGTTGATTGGAGCAACCAATCCGGCCAATGCCGAAGAGGGAACCATTCGGAAGCTGTTTGCAAAGTCCATGGAAGCGAATGCCATCCACGGTTCTGATTCGGATGAAAACGCGGCCATCGAATCTAATTTCTTCTTCGCAACTACGGAGCAGTATTAATAAAAGTGATTAGCAAAAGAGGTTTGAAAGTTGTTTTCAAACCTCTTTTGCTTTAGTATTCGGACCTAACCCATTTCCTATGAACGAATTTGCCCTCTACCTACAGCTCGGTTACGAACATATTACTGACCCTAACGGGTACGATCATATTATTTTCATCATCGCTTTATGTGCGATTTATCGGCTTCGCGACTGGCGACGCGTGCTGATTCTAGTTACGGCTTTTACACTCGGTCACAGCGTCACCCTGGCTTTGGCCACGCTTCAATATATTCAATACCGTACGGATGTGATTGAGTTTCTGATTCCGGTAACGATCCTTTTCACGGCTATCACCAATCTATTTCAAAAGAGTCGTACGGACAGTATCTTAACTCCTGACCCACCCGTGAATGCTACCCCCCGTTATTTGATGGCCCTGTTTTTCGGTCTCATCCACGGGATGGGCTTTTCTAACTTCCTACGTAGTTTGCTGGGAAAAGAAGCATCGATTGTCAAACCACTACTGGCCTTTAATTTGGGGCTAGAACTGGGTCAGTTACTAATCGTCCTCATTATTTTAACAATTGCGTGGGTACTCATTGACCTATTCCGAGTCAAGAAACACGACTGGAAATTAGTGATTTCAGGTGCCGTAGCGGGTATTGCGATTATTCTAATCAAAGAGTCGGACTATTGGAAAGAGCTAATGGGTTAGGAAGTCATCATTCACGAAATAGCCCATTGATGGGACGATCAATGGGCTATACTGCAAAATTTTAGTTGCTGGCACGGTAGCGTAAATTAGTAGCCTTTGTAGTTCAACACCGTTAGTACGGTCTTCCAAATGATCTTAAACTCTAACCCTACGGTCCAATTTTTAATGTAATACAAATCATACATTAATTTATGGCGGGCATCTTTTGCTCCAGCACCGTAAGGGTACATGACCTGAGCATAACCCGTAATACCGGGCTTAATGATGTGACGGCTTGAATAGTGTGGGATCACCTCTTCAAAACTTTCCGTAAAAATCCGCCGTTCGGGACGAGGGCCTACTAACGAGATTTCACCCCGGAAAACGCTTAGCAATTGGGGGAGTTCGTCTATACGCGTAGCCCGCATAAAAGCTCCGTACTTGAATACACGTTTGTCCTTTTTGCTGGAAAATTGGGCTCCCGCCGCTTCAGCATCCAAACGCATTGAACGAAACTTAATACAGTAAAATTCCTCTTGGTTGAGTCCTACCCGACTTTGCCGGTAGAAAATGGGACCGGGTGATTCTTGAGCAATACGCACCCGACTTAGTAACCACAAAGGACTGGAAACTGCCAGTAACACGGATGATACTGAAAAGTCGATGAACGTTTTACTTAAATTTTGAAGGTAATTCCTGCTTCGCAAGGAACTCAACAGTGGATTCGATTCCGTGTAGGATTCAGGGACGTATACCTTCTTCAAGTACTTCTCACAGAAATCGTAAACGGTAAGAATTTTTATATTTTTATTAGTGATGGCAGCAAATTCATAGATGATTCGGTACCGCTCATCGTATTCGGGGTTAGCTACTAGATGAATATCCGTATAGCTCTCAAAGATGGGAGCCAGTGCTTCTTTTACTAAATAGGTCTCATCAATCAGCCGGGGCACTAAGATCACCTCACGATATCGAGCTAACAAAACCTTCAAATCGTGCTTCTGAAGAAAGTAGTCGTAGCCCGTAAACAAAATGATTTGTTTACTGATTGACTTTTTACTCTTTAACCGATGAATATATTGCTGGCAGGTTGGATATAAAGGTGTATTCATAAATACATTAAATTTCGGCCATGAATAGAAACATAACTATATGGGTTTACAGAAATCTTGAGCAGGCGAAATCTAGGCGGTAGAATGCACTTGCTAATCTAAAACAAGCAGGCAATACTACCAACGTATTTGTTAACATTTATTAAAAAAATAATCATGAGTAGCTCTGTTAATACCATAAATACAACTAATAACTTGCTTTTTACCAACACGATTCAGATAGCCATTATAGGATTAGGCTACGTAGGATTACCCTTGGCTGTCACCATGGGTAAGCGATACCCAACTATAGGCTTTGATGCTAATCAGCAAAGAATCAGCGAATTACAGCAGTATATAGATACTAGTCAAGAGCTAGCATCGACAGAAATTGCGGAGGCTATATACTTAACTTTTTCTGACCAACCTGAAGATCTCCGTTTTGCTTCGATTTATATTATTGCAGTCCCTACACCCATCGACACTTTTAAGCGTCCCGACCTCTCCTATTTACTGGAAGCCAGCCGTATGGTGGGCAAGCATTTAAAGAAAGGTGATCTAGTCATCTATGAATCCACCGTATATCCAGGTTGTACAGAAGAAGACTGTGTACCTGTACTGGCAGAGGAAAGTGGACTTACGTACAACCAAGATTTTTTCTGTGGCTACTCACCCGAGCGAATCAATCCTGGTGATCGTACCCGCCCCATCACGGCTATCATGAAAGTTACTTCCGGCTCGACACCCGAAGTCGCAGACTTTGTAAACCAATTGTACAGTAGTGTCATTACCGCAGGTACATTTAAGGCAACATCCATTAAAGTAGCAGAGGCAAGTAAAGCTATCGAAAACGCTCAGCGAGATGTCAACATTTCGTTCATGAACGAGTTAGCTTTACTTTTTGATCGATTAGGTATTGATACACAGGATGTACTAGACGCAGCTTCTACTAAATGGAATTTTTTAAATTTCCGTCCCGGGCTAGTAGGGGGCCATTGCATCAGTGTGGACCCCTACTATCTGTTACATAAAGCAGAAAGCGTAGGCTATTATCCTCAAGTACTACTATCTGGACGACGTATTAATGATCAGATGACTAGTTTTATTACTAACAAAGTCATAAAGTTAATGATTCAAAAAGGGCATCGAATTGACGGGAGTCGAGTTTTAATACTAGGGGTTACTTATAAAGAAGATTGTCCAGACATACGTAATAGTAAAGTAATTGATCTAATTAATGAATTAAAAGAATTTAAATTACAAGTGGATATCTGGGATCCATTAATCAAATCAGAGAAAGTAAAAAAGGATATAGGAATTCTATCTAGTGAACCACATGAGCATTATGACTGTATAATATTAGCTCTTGCGCATAAAGAATTTTACAGCTTGAGATGGGATAATATAAGAAAAAAAGATACTGTCGTATATGATATAAAAGGTATTCTGCCTAAAAACATCATTGATGCTCAGCTTTAATAATTAAATTCAATATTTAAAAAGTCATCTTGATTAATATGATAATTAATCAAGATAATTAAAAATAAATCAAACTAGTATGATAAAAGTATAATTTAATGTTTTGATAGCTTACCACACATTAGACCAATATGCAACTCAACGAATTTATAATAAAATCAGTAAATAAACAGTTTATTTTAATTTAATTATTGAATCATAAAAACTAACAAGCCTCTTTATTTGGACACCATTAGAATACTTTTCAATAACTAAATTATGACCTTTAGTACCAATACTCCTACACTTATCATAATTCTCCAACAGGCTAATGCAACATTCAGCGTAATCAAGAGGCTCATCACTTACAATAATATCCACATTGTTTGAAGCTTGTATTGACCCCAAACCTAAAGGGGTTGTAATGACAGGTAAAGAACAAGCCATAGCTTCAAGAATTTTATTTTGCATACCAGACCCTATTTGCATAGGGGCGACGGCCACTCTAGCTTTATTTAATTCATCTGCAATAGATTCAACATTCGGCAACACTATTATACCTTTCGTGCCATGTAAAGAAAGAATATTTTTATTAGGATTTGCTCCTACAATATAAAAACTTGCTTCAGGAACTCTGGACTTTACAATATCCCAACAGTTAGATAAAAACCATTGTACTGCAACAATATTAGGGGTATAAGACATATTACCAGTGAAGATAATCCGTTTATCTAGACTAAGTTCACTATATTGAAAAAACTTCTCAGTATTGATCCCTAATGGGATTTCAATAATTTTCTCATCGTTACCAATAGCTAATTTATCTTTAGTACCTACTACCGTGATAAATGGAAAAGCAGCAACTAGTTTTTCTTCGTATTTTTTAATCTTATGATACTCGATTTTATAAAATATTTTTTTTACAAATTTCTCTTTAGACAATCGACTTGAAATATTAAGCGTCATACTATCTATTAAATCCAGTAGTACCTTATGGGAATAATCAATACAATATTGAGCCATTCTCAGAGTACTGCAATGAATAACATCAAAATCACTTAAAAACTGGTTATTTAAAACTTTAGACATTTGATCATCGTAATAATAGGATACCTGGAAAGGATTTTCAGATATGATACTTTTCAATAGTCGTAAAATAGACTTGTATTTAGGTAAATATATTCCAATAACATTAACATTATAAATACTCAATTTTTCTATAAGAGTTCTATATCCAATCTTATCATCATAAAAACAGACAAGAGTTACATAATTGTCCTCATTCTTCGATAAACTAACTATTCGATTATAAGCCATCACTTGATGGCCTTGTATAGAAGGATAAGAAAGTACAGGTGTTAAATATAATATCTTCCTCATATCTTATCTATAAATTTACTACGACCGTTAAAAAAAACATAATACACAAAAAGACAGATAATTAATATTATCTGAAAATTAAAATAACTTGCCATGTGAGTACTGACAACAGCGTTAGTAACACACAAAGATAAAGACTTAATAAGGGTATCACTGGAGTAATATTTTTTTAAAATAGAAAACATTTTGTACGTAAAAAAACTAACTGCAGTAAATAATATTATACCAAAATCAGCAACAATTTTACTGTATAAGAACTTAGGAGATTGCATATTATTTATCAATATTTCTTGCAAGTCTGTATTTTTTAACATAAAGGCATATCTATCTAATATTATATCTTCGTATAAATAAAAAAAGCTCTCGCCTCCTGCTCCCATAAAATAAGAGTATTCAAGGGATGCAAAACCAGTAATAGGTGTCGTAAGTCTATCAAACGAAGAGAAATCAACTAAAAAAACTTTATCTATGTAATCTTCATCAAAATTCACAATTAAATCTTTTATGAAAATTAGCTTATTTAAGGTATAATCAGTAAGAAAATATGAGCTGACGAAGAATAATAAGAGAGATAGCACAAATAAGACCATTATAAACTTAATAAATTTATAAATATTAATTTTTTTAAATAATATTATATATAGTAATAAGGCAAACAAAAAAGTCATATATGTTAATGATGAACTTAAAATAACAATGAATATAAATATAATAATTAACAAAAAAACCTTAAACCTTTCATTATCGTTGTAAAAAGCCATTACATTAAAAAATACGAATATTAAAAAGGTACCTGCTTGAGCAGGTTCTGTATTTAATAATTGAATTCTATCTTCTAGAGGCCTATAACTAAAAAGAAGTGTTATAAAGTTTACAAAACTATAGGGCAAAATATTTATTAAAGACAAATATTGAAGAAAACCAACGAGAAGAGGCAGTATACTAGATAAAATTAAAGAATAGACAAGTATGTTAATGAGAGTTGTAATCTTATACTTATCTGTAATCTCTTGATAAAAGGATAAACAAGAACAAACACTAACTACACCAAATACTCCAGTTACAGTGAATTTTATCAACCCACGGTAATCATGGTAGGCGTAAAAAGCCTTTAAATAAGTAAAAACCCAAAGTATTAAATAGAATATATATATATGTACTTCATATTTATAAAAATATTTTTTTTCAACTTTATCTATAAAATAATAAATAAATATAAATATAATAGATAAAGGTCGATTATTACTACTAACAGGAAATAATGGAAATCCATCGACGGATATAGATAATATCGCAACAATAAAAAACCACTGTTTGAATGTAATTCGATCCTTAATGTAAGTTACTTGCCTAATTATTTCATTTAACATTTTTAAAAATCTTTAACAGCATGTATCCATATAAATTTACGTCATACCCTAGATATTTTCTAGACAAAACTCTAAAGGCATTAGTGCACTTGAAAATCAATTTATTATTGTTTTTGAATCCATAGGATTTTCGAAGTTCAAAATTTTCATTGTATTGAATTAAAGCACTTTTGGTAGTAGTACCTTCATACATATATTCAAGTAACACTTCATTTACGTGTTCGAATACAAAACTATTACTTAAAAAAACTCTAATAAAGAAATCATAATCAGCAACATACTTGTATTTAATATTATATAATCCAATTTTACAATAAATTTCTTTTCCTATTAACGAGCCTTGGTGTGAAACCCCCATTTTTTTAGAAAAATCAAACATTGCGTTTCTTCGATATGAGAACTTTTTAGGAGGAAATACCAGTAACCAATCACAGCAAATTATTCTGTTTTTAATATCTCCTGTACTTTTTTCCACTAATCTTTTGATAGCATTATTATAGAGGATATCACCAGCGTTTAATAGCAAAATAGCTTCACCCTTCGCCAAACTAATGCCCTTATTCATAGCATCATAAATGCCTTCATCTTTTTCTTGAATATATGTACTGATATAGCCTCTCTTCTTATACTCTTCAATAAACTCCGAAGTACGGTCGGAAGACATTCCATCAACTATAATATATTCTATATTTGGATAGGTTTGTTTTAAAACCGATTCTACTGTATTACAAATAACGTCCTCAGCATTATAAGTAACTGTGATAATGGAAATAAGAGGCCATTGCATAACTATATAATAGGTAAAATATACTGATTAATACTATAATTCAAGTTGATATTTCTATCAGCAATTTTCTTGGCTGGAATTCCCCCCACTACTGTCATAGGTGGAATATCCTTAACCACTACTGCACCCGCAGCTACAACAGCACCATATCCAATTTTAACGCCTGGTAAAATAATTGCTCTTGAACAAATCCAAGCATAATCCTCAATAACGACTTTATCACCCACGCCAGCAAAAGCAGGATCGTTATAATCATGATGTAATGTCCAAATCATAACTTCATTGCTTATATTTACATTACTTCCAATTTCGAGTCCTCTACGACAATCTAGTAGTGCTTTATGACCGATAATACTACCCTCACCAATTTTTAATTTCCATGGATGACGCACTTCAAAACCTCTGTATATACCAACTTTATTAGCTATTTTAGCTTTAAATAATCGCAACATAAATATGCGGACAGTATGAAATGGCAAAACACTTATTAACCCATGAATTATGAATAAGACAGAATTGAGTAAATTTTTAACTGATTGTTTCATTAGTAAAGTAGGTTAAATAAAAATTTTTAATTTCTTTAAGATATACAATCACTGAAATCATAAAATACATAATTAAAAACAAATATATTTTGTGTAAATTATTAAAATCATATAATCCTGTGGTTATATAAATTATAGAATTCATACAAAATACTTTTAATAAAAAATAAAATTTACTTGGTATATTAATAAACGCAAATAAATATTTATAATTAGTATAAAAATGGACTAAAATAATTAAAGATGATATAATTATTGCTAGTGCCCAACCTCCAATCAACATTTGTGATTGAAAAAAGCCACCAATACAATAACACAAAATTAAATTTAAAAAACTCATCACGATGTGGCTAACTAGAATAATGTTGACATTTCCTAGAGCTATGTATGTATAATAACTAGGTACTGCTAGAAGATTAACATACCAAGCACACGACATTAATATAATAGTCTGTGTAAAAAAAATATTATTTTCTCCAATAAAAATATAAGCTAATATTCTTGAGCAACCTATCAAAGCACCTATAGATATTGTACTTAAAAAAAATACATTATTAAACGTATTTGTAAATAAGCTAACCTCGTTCTTTACGTCTCCGTTTATACGATAAATAGAAAATCTTGGCACTATTACTTGAGTAGCATTCGAAATTATTATTTTTACTACGCTCACAATTCTCGAAGCTATTTCATAGAATCCTACAACTGCTACACCTAAATATTTTGAGATAAAAAACTTAGTTACCGGCTCTAGAAATATACCTGTAATGGAAATTATTTGCATTTTAGAGCCTTGCTTAATCATTTCCCAAAACAAAGGATTATTAAATCTAAAAAAAGCTCTTAAAGCATAAGGTATTTCTGATTTAAGCAATATTATAGATAACATGTAGTTTATCAATCCTTGCAATATCCAAGCATAAGCAGCTCCTAATAAACCAAATTCTTTAATAAAAATATACGTTAAAAGTATATACATAATACTACTTACGCATAGAAATATGTTTTTTTTATAAGTTAATTGTAAAGCATCAAGGAAAGACCCTAATAAATTAACATGTGCTGTTATTACTAGGGAAATAGCAATATAAGGAAGTAAAGATTTAGCCAGTAATAAACTATTACTATCTAATACATTATTCAATAGTATAGGATATAAAATATAAAAAGCACCAGCAACAATTACACTAAAACTTAATGTTATAAATCCGCTGGTACCAATAATTTTTTCTACATTACTGTTTAAGTTGTTTATTTTAGCCTCCGCTATAATCTTCAATACTAAAGGCCCAATTCCAAAGTTTGCGAGACCTACAAAAGATGACACTGATAATAAAAGCGTCCATACTCCTAAATAGCTGCTACCTAGTTCATTTAATATGATTTTATAGCTCAAAAAATAGCTCATGTTTACAATTACTACTTGTGCACCCGCTGAGACAGCATTAATTGTTGAAATATGAGTTGATTTTTTAGAGCCCATTTATAATATAATAAGTATTTTGAACTTCACTTTTTAAGGATAGCAACTATCAAACCAATGATTATTCCTAAAATCATGAATTGAATCACAATCAGACTTCGTATAGGGCTACTTCTTTTTAAAGGAACTTGTGCGGGTTCAAGTACTTTTAGTATTGGTAACTCTTCCCTTATTTTAATTTGAGCTTGTTCAGCTTGCCGAGATAATTCAATATATAAATTTTGTGCAATTGATAATTCTGATTGTAGCTGGCTTGCGTCGCTGGTAACACTTGTCAAAAAGGGGTTACGGTTACGATCTTGATAAGCTCTTAAATTTTGTTCAGCCTTCTGAAAACGCTTTTTTGCTGCTTCTTTCTGAGCAATCAGAAACTTAGCCTGCTCTGATTGTTTTGCACTTCTATAGTCTAATATATAATTTGTGAGATAATCAGTGGTATAATGAGTTGTAAGAGCAGCTACAACGGGATCAGGCATGGTCGTTTCGATAATTATTATACCTGTCTTTTTATCCAACTCAACTTTAACTCTTTTACTGAGGTCTTTTAAAAGTTTTTCTTGCTGTTGATTCAATACTATTATCTGGTTTTGAAAATTATTTTCTAAGTGAATCAATTTTGTATCCCTAGCAGAATCAATATTATTAGTTCGTTGGAATCTAGATATTAGGGTTTTAAATAAGAAACTATCTTCTTGCCTCCTCAAAAACTGTTCCACTGTCTCTGATTTATTACTACTACTAGCTTTAACCTTTAATTGGCTTAAATTCAATAAAAACGGTTTGCTTTGTAAAACACTTGGATATAAGTCTGGCCGAATAGCTTCTGATATCTGCATGTTATCTAAGTTGATTCCAGCTAGATCAGCTAATGCCCTAAAGCTACCCAAACTACTTTTGCTTTGTAGCTCTGGTAATATCTTTGTATTTGCTGCATATTCACTTTGTAGAGAAAATGAATATATTGCTCCTAATATTCCAAATACTATCCCATTGAATAGTATCAGCTTATATTTTTTTCTTAAAAACTTTATAATATCAGCGAAGTAAATGACTGAAGAGCTATCATACTTCGAATTTTGGAAAACTTCTTTCGCTTCCATCCTAAAATTTATATATTAATTACGAAGTACAGAAGCCAATACAGAACCTGTTGCAATCAATAAAGAGCCAATCAAAGAAAATACTGCAATTCGTTCTGCTGGCTCCATTCTACGCTGAATAGTAGTGTCTTCAATGGGTACATTGATCGTAGCTCCGGGCTCTATTTTGGGATAGGATTTGAAGCCTAGAACCTGTTTGGTAGTGTTGGTTCTTCCGTTAGCATAGGTTACATACACTTTCTTTCGAATAGCCTGGTCTGTAAAACCACCAGCCTGAGCGATATACTTTTCTAAGGAATTATCTTGGTAATTAACGGTAGCTGGATTCAGTACCCCTCCTGCAATTCGTACCAATTCGTCTTTTTGAGGGATTAGTAGACGGTCTTTGTCTTCCAATCTTAGGTTGTCCTTAGAACCAGGATTTTTCATGATTCTTTCTAAATCTACGGCTACTAATTCTCCTTGTCGGTAGAAGCGAGCTGCCTTTAAAAAAGCTTTATCTTTTAATCCGCCCGCTCGTTTAATAAGATCCACTAAACGTTCATCTTTCCGTTCGATCGCGTAATTACCTGGATAGTTAACCTCCCCTACTATTTCTACTAACTTTTGTGCTTCGTAGGCCGGATCCGTTCTCACATAAATTACATCATACGGCTGCAAGGTAAATGCTTTTTCTTGCGAGGTGATTTTTAGATCTTTATCTATGGACAGCGTGAATACCTGTACATTCGCTTTTGATTTAGCGGTTGTATCCTCTTGTTTGATACGTCGGGATACTTCGATACGTGAAGATACGGCCCCTTCGGCAAATCCACCGGCTAACGTAACTAGGTCGCTAAGTGTCATATTTTCGGTATATTCGAAATTGCCGCCATTACTGACTGCCCCCCCAATACTTACCGTGTATTTTTCTCGTAACTCTTCAATTGATTTAATGGTTACGAAGTCCTGACGCTGGAGTTTAACATCCTCAATTTCTCCTCTTAGTACCTTACCTAGATCAACAGAGATATTTTCAACATCCAAATTTTCCTTTTCTCGACGAATGAAAATGCGATCTAAAAAGGCATCGCCCCGCACACCCTCGGCCTTTTGAATCAGTTGTTTTAAAGTACCAATGGATTCATCTAATGCATATTCACCCGGACGAAACACAGCACCTGCAATTTGCACTCGGTTTTCGTAACGATCTAGAATAGTACCAACTGTAAAACGATCACCGTTTTGAGGAATAAAGGATCCGAAGAAGTCTTGCTGAATATTTAGTATTTTAAGCTCTTTTGACGTATTCCTACGTACCGTAATGGTCGCTGTATACGCTTGATCTGTAAAACCTCCCGCAAATTGAAAAACGTCTTTTAAGGTTTCTCCTTCTTTTATCTCAAAAATCAAGGGTCGACGAATCTCACCATTCAGTTCTACCCGTGCTTGATAATCTGGAAATACTAATACGTCCTGATCCCGTAAGCCAACGTTATCTTTTTCGTCTCCCTTAAGTAAAAAGTCATAGAGATCAATCGTACGTATAAGCTTATTATTACGACGTAATTGAATTAAGCGAAAACTACCATTCGCCGTGGGACCTCCTGATTGATAAATGGCATTAAAAACCGTAGCAAGCGAGGAAATTGTATAGCTCCCCGGTCGCACTACTTCGCCAGTGATGGTCACTTTTATACTACGTACGTTGCCTAAAGTCACGTTAATACCTATACCTGGCATGGAATATAGTTGCCGTAAGCGACTAGCAATTTTGGCTTTAGCTTCTTCAATGGTTAATCCATTGACCAGGATAGGGCCCGAATTTTCGATTCGAATGCTTCCTTCCGGACTTACTTTTAGTTTATAAGATTGTACGGAGCTTCCAAAAATTTCGACATTTAGCTCATCTTCAGGACCTAAGGAGTAATTTTTGGGAGTAGCAATGCGTAAGTTAGGTTCAAAGGAAAGGGTTGCATTACGGAAGAAACTGGAACCGAACACTTCCTTGGTTTGCGTTGTATTATCTTCTGCTTCCGTTTTAGAAGTACTTTGTTGTTTCGCAACAACCGTAGGAGCTTTTTCCGCTACTGCTTCGGTTTGCTTACGAGAAGTCTCTGTTTCAGCAGACTGACTAGAACTCGTTTTCGTTTGCCCAGCTTTAAGCTTAGCAATTCGATCCCGCATTTTTATAACATCCTGCTGTGTATATCCTCGCTGAAGAGCCAATTGTTCAATTTGAGCTTCACTTAATCCACTAGCCTGGGATTTTTGAATGAACTCTTGAATTTGAGCATCGGATAACTGCTCAACTTTTCCAGGAACTTGACTATGAACAGTTCCTGCACTAAGAAGAATAATACTTAGTACGAATGTATAAAAACTTCGCATTTATTAAGTTAGGTTGGCAATCGTTGGGGTTACGCTGGATAAACGCTTACAAAGTTAACAAATTGTATGTAATACCTATAAAAACTGTTTAAACCTATGGATAAATTTACCGTAATGGAAGGACAAAGGAACGGGTAAACCATGAATTGTCCAAGCCTTCATATTCAAACGATGCTGGTCTACAATGTTTTTAAGACTACGGTTAGATTCACCTCCAATTCGCATATGTACTAAGCAATCATCAATCCACTTAGTGGGTAACTGGTGCACCCGCATGGCCCGAAAGCAAAGTTCATAGTCAGCTCCTAAACGAAAGTTTAGATCTAAATACCCGATACGGTCATACAGCGATCGTTTCGCAAAAAAGGTGGGATGGGGTGGCATTTCGCCATATTCGAAAAACCGCTGGTCATAAGGTCTTGATTTCCAGTCGCGAATAACTTTCGTCAAACCCCGGTCCATGTATTTTAGATTTCCGTACACTGCTTCAATTGTTGGATGCTCTTCAAAAACGTTCATCACTTTCGACAATACGTTGGCATGAGCATATACATCATCCGAATTCAGAATACCAATTACGTCGCCCGTAGCTCGCTGTAATCCTTTATTCATTGCATCCCAAATTCCTTGGTCTGGCTCACTAACCACCAGAGCAATCCGGTCCCGATAGGGCTGAATCTTCTCCAGCGTGCCATCCGTCGAAGCTCCATCAATAATGATATACTCCAGGTTAGAATAATCCTGTGACAGTACAGACTGTATGGTATCTTCTATCGTTAAGGCCCCATTGTATACGACCGTAACAATGGAAATTTTTGGAAGCTGTGCCATGCGTAAGTGAGTTAACCGTCAGAAAATTTATTTATTCAACGGTTGTATCTCGTTTTAGATAAATTTCAGTTTGCGGGCCGCAAACGCACACATCCGTAATAGAATAAATCCGTGTTTGAAGCGGGAAATGTTCGTATCACCATAGGTCCGTTCCCGGTAACGAATGGGCACCTCTACAATTTTTAGATTCAATTTGAAGGCCCCAAAGATTAAATCAAAATCGCCAAACGGGTCGAAATCGCCGAAGAACTTACGGTTAGCAATGAGCCGGTAGTAATCTGATCGAAAGATTACTTTCGTTCCGCATAATGTATCCTTGAATGGCCGATCTAGTAACCAGGAAAACAGCAGGCTAAAGAATTTGTTACCCAGCAGGTTCAGAAACCGCATAGCTTTCTTTTCCATCGGATACACCAATCGCGAGCCGTTTACGAAATCTCCTTTTCCGGAAGCAATGGCATCGTAGAATTTAGGCAAGTCTTCGGGCGGAACCGTCAAATCGGCGTCCAGAATCATCAGAATATCACCCGTAGCAACGGCGAAACCGTTCCGTACGGCATTACCCTTTCCCTTACCGTCCTGCTGAAGGATTTTAATATCGAACTGGTCTTTGTACTGCTCATAAATCCGCTGGATGGTTTGCCAGGTATCGTCGGTAGAATTTCCTTCCACAAAGATGATTTCCAGATGCTTTCCAAACCGGGGCATGCGTAACAACGCATTTTCAATATTTCCGCTTTCGTTGCGGGCCGGGATCACAATACTCGTTGAAAACCGATTCTGCCAGTCTTCTACCTCTACGGCAGGTTTGGCAAAACTGTACTGATTAATCGCCAGGTGCCGAATGAGGGGTAACTTGGCTACGTATTTATTCAGGAATGTTGAGATCAATGGAATGTATACGGGGCAAAGCATCCGCATGCTGTTCCGGTACACATCAAACCCGGCTAGGTACAGTAGGTTGTTAATGTCCATGCGGGAGAGCCAGTTCTGACGGGGCGTTTTTCGCTTCACGCCCAGCCACTCCGCCATTCGCAGGAAAGGTTCCCAGACGAAATTGTAGTAATTAACAATGACCTTCGTACGCTCATGGCATAAAGGCTGTAATTGCTCGAACAGAGCTTGAACATCGTCAATGTACCCAATTAGATTCGATAGGATGATCAAATCATATTGACGATCTAGCTGCAAATTGCGGGCATTCATCACCTGAAACTCCACCTGTGGAAACTGCTGACGAGCCACGGTAATCATCCCCTCGCTAAAATCAATTCCCGTTTTGTGTCGACCTCTGATTTGACCAATGAGTTCACCCGTACCGCAGCCTACTTCAAGGATAGAAAGCTCTTCGTGCGAGAAATAATCGCAGTATTGCGTGATTTCGTCCCAGTAATAGTTCTTTTTGCGACGATACGCGGCCTGCGACGGAGCAATCCGTTCAAAATATTCCAGATGTTCAGTAGTGTCCAGCTGCGGAGAAACTTCGGAGATCGACATGAGCGAGTTAAGCAATAAAAACACGAAATAAGGATACGAATGCGGCCTACGCAAATTCGTACAAACTCCATTTTAAGAAAAGAGGCAGGTCAAAACTGACCTGCCTCTTTTCTTATTCAATTCGCACAGAATGCTTACGCATCCGCGAAAGCACCTTTGCTTTCCGCACGTTTACGATCGTTCTCATTCAGGTGGATTTTACGCATCCGCATCGACTTCGGCGTAATTTCCAGGTATTCATCTTTCTGGATGTATTCCATTGAGTCTTCCAGTGAGAAGTTTACTTTAGGAATAATCCGTACGCTATCATCGGAACCGGAAGCCCGCATGTTCGTCAGCTTCTTGGCTTCCTGAAGGTTTACCACAATGTCGTTGTTCCGGTTGTGCTCACCGACAACCATACCTTCGTAGATTTCTTCACCGGCATCAATGAAGAAACGACCGCGATCCTGTAATTTATCGATCGTGTATGCCGTAGCTACACCTGTACCTTTAGAAATGATCGATCCGTTGATCCGACCTGGGATGGGGCCTTTGAAAGGCTCATACGCCCGGAAACGGTGCGTCATTACGGCTTCCCCGAAGGTGGCCGTCAGTACGTCCGAACGCAGACCGATCAGACCACGTGAAGGAATATTGAACTCCAAGTGTTGCACATCACCTTTCGGCTCCATGATCGTGAGTTCACCCTTGCGTTGCGTTGCCAGCTCAATTACTTTACCGGCTGTAGCTTCGGGAACGTCTACGACCATCAATTCGATGGGCTCGTGACGCACACCGTCGATTTCTTTGTATAATACCTGAGGCTGACCTACCTGCAATTCGTAGCCTTCGCGACGCATCGTTTCGATCAGTACAGACAAGTGAAGAATACCCCGACCGAATACCAGGAAGCGGTCTTCGCTATCCGTAGGCTGCACGCGGAGAGCAAGGTTTTTCTCGATTTCCTTGTACAGACGATCACGTAAGTGACGAGACGTTACGAATTTACCTTCTTTACCGAAGAACGGCGAGTTGTTGATCGTAAACAACATACTCATCGTAGGCTCATCTACAGCAATACGCTCCAGGGGTTGAGGATTATCATAATCCGTCACGGTATCTCCAATTTCGAAGTCTTCCAGACCCGTAATGGCACAGATATCACCGGCACTTACTTCGGGTACTTTCACACGTCCCAGTCCTTCGAATACCTGAATTTCTTTGATCCGAACGCGTTTTACGCTGCCGTCCGACTTGCAAAGACCCATGGAAGCACCTTCTTTCAACGTTCCCTGGAATACGCGGCCGATAGCAATACGACCCGTAAATTGAGAGAAGTCCAAAGACGTTACCTGCATTTGAGGAATACCTTCGGGCTGAGGAGCCGGGGGTACGCTTTCAATGATGGCATCGAGTAGCGGGCTGATATCTTCCGTTTTGTTGCGGTAATCGGTGCTCATCCAGCCACCTTTACCTGAACCGAACAGGGTTGGGAAGTCGAGCTGATCTTCCGTCGCACCGAGGTTGAACATCAGGTCAAATACGTTTTCCTGAACTTCTTCGGGGCGGCAGTTTTCTTTATCAACTTTGTTTACAACCACGATTACTTTCAGACCCAGCGAGATCGCTTTGGAAAGTACGAAACGCGTCTGGGGCATGGGGCCTTCGAAGGCATCCACGAGCAGACATACGCCGTCGGCCATTTTCAATACACGTTCTACCTCACCGCCAAAGTCGGCGTGGCCCGGTGTATCGATGATATTGATTTTAACGTCTTTGTAACGAACGGATACGTTCTTGGAAAGAATCGTGATTCCGCGTTCGCGTTCCAGATCGTTGTTATCCAGAATCAGATCATTGAATTCCTGATTTTCGCGAAAGAGTTTGCTGTAGTGGATGATCTTATCCACCAGCGTGGTTTTGCCGTGGTCAACGTGGGCAATGATGGCAATGTTACGGATGCTTTGCATCGGAGAAGAAAGTTTTCTGATGTCGTTTGTCTGTTATCCGCTTTGTTTACCACCGGTGCTTACAGCACCGCCTGTCGTCCCTCACTTCGAGTCACACAGAGCTAGCCTTACGGATAACCGCCAATGAAAATGCCCGCAAAATTATGAATTTTCTAACGAAAAAACACTATCTCGCTGAATAATAATTTATTAGGTTATCGTTACTTCTACGTTAATCCTCGCCGGATTAGCCTTCTACAGGGTTCTAAAGCTAATTTTGGATATTTCCAAGAAGCCATTTTTTTTACAAAGTGGAAGTAAGTATGCTATTCGTAATAAAAAAACTCCTGCATACGACCGTTTAACAGGCTGTATGCAGGAGTGTTGCAGAGGAACAACGCTTAGTCAATGAACTTCACGGGACCATAGTTGGAAACGATGCGTACCGTGCAGCCTCCCTTTCCTACTTTCCCCTTATAGGTTTTCGTATGTTTGGGGACATACCGTTGACGGGAGTCGTCGCTGCCATCGTCTTTGATCACAAAATTAATGGGCAGAGCACTCGGATAACCGAAGTTGGCGTACGTGACGGTTACGTCAAAATCCAAGTCCTGATCTTCACGTACCGGCAACCGGAGCGTCGTATAGTTGGAACGAACATCCAGATTTTTGACCGTCCGCAATAAGACGGGCAACTGGACGTTATCGGAGTAATTGATGCTTAGCCGAGCCTGTTCTTTCAACTTCCCAATTTTTCCCTTGGAATACTGAATCGTAGCCTCCAGATCACCTACTTCATCCAATATCATGGTTCCGTAATTATTGACCAATCGCAGACGATCCGCTTTATCGAGTTCCAGCTTGGAGTACTGAATTTTCAAATTGCCTTCGTTAAGCTGGCGAATGATAGCCTTGCCATATTCTACCTGAATATCATTCTCGGTACTCATCAGACGGTCGGCCGTGAAATCACCGTATTGCGTGTTTACCCGTAACGGAGCCGAAAAATCGGCCAGCGTGGCATTAGCAAAGCGGTTTTGCATATCCAATGGCATGTACTTGGGCATGTGAATGGTATAGCTAATCTTCACCCCCCGCGATTTTGATTCGTCTGAACTACGTCCCCAGCTCTTCCAACTCCAACTACCCTTGGGCTCGTTGTACCGCGTTTCCAGACGAATAATATTCCCCGAACGAGACTCTTCAATTCCTACGGCATCTACAAAACGCTGGGCTTCTTCATCATCATTCCCCATACCGACGATAATGATTTCGGCCCGGACTTCATTTCGGTCCCAAAGGTTTACTTTCATTTCGCCGTGCTGGTTGGAAACATACAGTCGATCACGCGTGGACGCACTGAAGGATTTGACAATGGTACGTTTCCGTTCGGCAAGCGTACCTTGTTCGTGAGCCAGAGCTGGTACCACCCAAAGCAAGGCCAGGAACACACCGCTAAATAGTCTTTTCATGGCTAGGTTTGGATATACGGTTGATGATCTGTAGTTGACGATTTAAAATATCGAGCTGTAATTGCAGGTTTTGAATCATGGCTTCAACCAGCTCGGTCTGATTCGGAGTTTGAGGTAATTCTGACCGCAAATTCTGATAATCTTTATCGAGCTGCTCGATTTCGGAAGCAAACTCCCGGTATAATTGGGGATTAGACGTTTCGATGGCTTTAATTTCGGACCGTTTCGTTTCAATCAGCGAAGCGTAACGGAACGCCATTTTCCCTTCTTCCGGACTTACCTGAGCAATAATGGGATCCGTATAACGGGGTTTCATAAAGTATTGTCCGGCCACAAAACCCAGGCCAAGCAATAACACAACTCCAGCGGCCATTCGCCAGCTTTTTTCGACGAAGAAATGCATCCATGATCGGTTACCAGCGGTATTTCCTAGCGGAATTACCTTGGTTTCCTTCTCCTCAGCATCCGGAATAATCGCTTCTGGCAATCGCCGTTCGATGTCCGCCCACAATCCCAGTGGTGGCTCGAAGGCATCAAACTCCTCCCGATTATCCCGAATAAAACGTTCGATACGATCTTTTTTCATGGGTATTTTTGGCCATTAGCCGTACATTAATTGCTGATAAAGTCTTAAAGGTGCGTCATGCGCTACTGCTAGGTTGAGAGCATTTCTACTAACTTACGTTTGGCCCGCATGTACTGGGTTCGGGAGGTCGACTCAGAAATGCCCAGTACTTCGGCAATTTCCTCGTGATCGTAGCCTTCCAGCAGGTACAGACTCAGCACGGTTCTAAATCCATCGGGCAATCGCTGAATGGCGGCTCGTACGCGTTCTACTTCCCACTCCGTTTCATCTTGCAGTAACGCTTCTTCGCCTACATACTCGGCTTCTTCTACCTCTACCCACTGCACTTTTCGCTGCCGTAACTGGTTAATAGCCCGGTTTACTACAATTTGTTTCAGCCAAGCTCCGAAGGTACTCGTCTGCCGGAAATCGTGAATTTTCTGAAAGGCATCCAGAAACGCTTCCTGCAGTACGTCCTCGGCTTCCCCCATGTGGTTGAGGATACGCATACATACGTTGAACATCGACTTCGAGTACAGCCGGTACAGCTCGTACTGAGCCTTACGGTCGCCCCGCTTGCAGGCTTCAACGAGTGAGTAATGACGGTCAAGGTACAACGTCTGTTCCAACGGTTTCAAAAAGACAGGTAGGTTACGGGTTCTTTGAAATGAATTCTTCTCCCCCCCTACGTTCCTGCCTTTCTACTACCCTCCGTACACCAACGATTTCAACCGCTTCATGAATCAATTTCGTACCAAGGACAAGCTTGCTTTCTGAAATGTTGCACGCGACTTTTGGATTTTTGAAATTTATGCGATGAAATCCTTGTCAATCGATATGAAACCGGCTTCTTACTGGACCGAAAAGTATACCATGCAACCGCATCCTGAGGGCGGATTTTTCCGGGAAATGTACCGTTCTGAGGAATGGTTATCGCAACCAGCCCTACCCGCCCGGTTCTCAGGCAAGCGAACGTTCAGTACGGCGATTTATTTCCTGCTGGAGAGTCATCACTTTTCGGCGTTGCACCGGATTCAGTCCGATGAGGTCTGGCATTTTTACGCCGGCGGACCGCTGGAAGTATATGTGTTCGACGAAGCAGGTCAACTGGAAATCATTCGATTAGGTAACAACCCAGACGCGGGCGAGGTATTTCAGGCCGTTGTACCGGCGGGCCGCTGGTTTGCGTCCCGACCCGCCGCGGGTACCACATATGCGCTGGTGGGCTGCACGGTGGCCCCGGGTTTTGATTTTGCCGATTTTGAACTAGCAACGGCTGAAACAAACATCTCGACCAATCCGGAATATCAGGATCTCATTCAGTCGCTCATTCGTTAGTTCGTACCTTTGTTGCATGGATACCGTTGCGGGCTCTTCCCTGATTTATTTGTTTCGATGGCTGGTGCTCAGTGCCCTAGTAGGTGGCCTGGCGGGTTCGGCTTCGGCTTTTTTTCTGGTTACCCTGGACATGGTTACGCTCTACCGGGAAAGTCATCGGTGGATTATTGCCTTTCTACCCCTCGGCGGATTTTTAGTCGGAGCTATTTATCATTACTGGGGCCAGGACGTTGTTAAAGGAAATAATCAGTTGATCGAAGAATGGCAAAATCCCCGGAAAATTATTCCTTTCCGGATGGCTCCTTTCGTACTACTTACAACCTTACTCACCCACTTGTTCGGCGGTTCAGCCGGACGCGAAGGCACCGCCGTACAAATGGGCGGGGCCATTGCGGATCAGTTTACCCGGCTGTTTCATCTCTCTGACTCCGACCGAAAAACGCTGCTCGTAACGGGCATGAGTGCCGGGTTTGCGTCCGTTTTTGGTACACCCCTGGCTGGTACTCTTTTCGCACTGGAAGTTTTCATTCTAGGCCGTCTGCGATATGAGGCTCTTATTCCCAGCTTACTCGCTGCAGTATTGGCTGATCAAACCTGTCGCCTCTGGGGAGTAGGCCATACACACTACGACATTCCCTTTGTACCTGCATTAACCGTACTGATTTTGCTAAAAGTATTGCTCATTAGCATCGGCTTTGGACTAGTAAGTACGCTTTTTGCCGAACTAACGCACTTCTGGAGCAAACAGGCCAAACGCTGGATTACCTATTCGCCCCTACGCCCCGTGGTGGGCGGAGCCATCATTGCCGTAGCAGTGTACTTTTCCGGAACAACTCGCTACATTGGCTTGGGCGTACCTACCATCGTGGCCTCCTTTCACGAACCGTCAGCCTGGTACGACTGGATACTGAAAACGCTTTCTACCACGTTTACCCTGGGCGTTGGGTTCAAAGGCGGCGAGGTTACGCCCCTCTTTTTTGTAGGAGCTACGCTGGGCAATGCCCTGGCTCCGCTGGCCGATTTACCCCTGAGTCTACTCGCGGGTATGGGCTTCGTCGCTGTTTTCGCCGGAGCATCCAACACACCTTTAGCCAGTACGGTAATGGGCATCGAACTTTTTGGGTCCGAAGCATCCGTGTATCTGGCTCTAGCTTGCTTTATTGCCTATTTGTTTTCGGGAAATTCGGGAATTTACGGCTCCCAGATTGTGGGTAGTCCCAAACAAGCCCGCTTTCTTTCGCTCAAAGGCAAAGCTTTACATCAAATCAATCCATGACCGCTGCATACCTGCCTCGCCCCATGAAATACGCTTTTGTTTTCCTCTGGTTAGGGGTTGCTCTTGCCGCGAATGCTCAACCTATGTCTCAACAAGTATTCGATTCGCACGAAACATTTAAAGAAAAAGCCCTGACCGAACGCCGCTTTCGACATCAGGATCTCTTGCCTTTACTGGAAAAAGTGAAGACCCAATTTGAAGTAACAGAAGTCGGAAAATCGACGGAAGGCCGTAGTCTTAATCTGGTTAAAATGGGTTCCGGTCCAACGAAAGTGCTGCTCTGGTCGCAAATGCACGGCGACGAGGCAACGGCAACGATGGCCATTTTCGATTTATTCCGGTTTTTCTCGGCTTCGAACGATTCCTTTGACACCTTACGCAGGGAAATTCTGGAGAAAACGACACTCTATTTCGTCCCCATGCTTAATCCCGATGGAGCGGAAGCCTGGACTCGCCGTACCGCCCTAGGTATCGACATGAACCGCGACGCCTTACGCCTGCAAACACCCGAAGGACGTTTGCTGAAACAGTTACAACAAACCCTGCAACCGGCATTCGCCTTCAACTTGCACGATCAGGAACCCCGGTACTCGGCCGGAAAAACGAAAAATCTGGCCACGATTTCTTTTCTGGCTACGGCTTACAACGAAGCCCGCGAGGTCAATCCGGTACGTAAGCGTTCGATGCAATTGATTGTATCACTCAATCGTACCCTACAGACTTTTATTCCTAATCAGGTAGGTCGTTTTTCGGATGAATTCGAACCCCGGGCCTTTGGGGATAACATCCAGAAATGGGGTAGCTCCCTGATTTTGATCGAATCGGGTGGGTACGCCAACGATCCCGAGAAACAGCAGATCCGACGACTGAATTACGTAGCCTTACTCAGCGGACTCCAGGCCATTGCTTCGGGTTCCTACGAGACCGAAGCCATTGAAGCCTACGAGGAAATTCCGGAAAATCGGCGTTCCATTTTTGACCTGATCATCCGGAATGTACGCGTTTTGAAAAAGGGTAAAACCGTTTTGACCGACCTTGCCATCAATCGTCAGGAGCTGGCTGTATTCAACCGTCCCGAAAAATGGTACGTTCGGGGTACCGTCGAGGAATTCGGCGATTGTTCGGTCTTCTTTGGTACGCGTGAACTGGATGGTACGGATTTAGTCATCGATACCGATGTAAAGCTCGGATCCAAAGCCGATTTTGTGTTGAAGTCGGCGGACGGGAAAATTAAATACCGAATTGAAAATGGACTGGTAAAATAGGAACCTTGGTCCCAGCGGCCTTCTTTCCTTCGAGTTCATCCGTATCTTTAGCCAGTTAATAGCCAACAGCTGCCTATGTTTCAAAGTACCGATCAGTATCACTTCATCGAAAGCGTCTTATTCGAAACGTTGGGCTTCCAGCCGGAAGTCAAAGAGTTTCAGTTTATATACGGTGGCAATTTCAACTTGGCTGCCAAAGTCATTACCGCCGAAGGTTCGTATTTTATCAAATGGAATCAGGGCGATCATGAAGGAATGTTTGAATCCGAAGCCCGGAGTCTGAATCGGCTGCGGGAAACGGGCATCCTGACGATTCCGATAGTACACGGCTACGGACAACGCAACGATGGGGCGTACCTAATGATGGACTTTCTGGAAACCAGTGCCCAGCGTCCGGATTACTGGGCGGACTTCGGACGAAAACTCGCTCAGTTGCACCACGTCAGCAATGATCGCCACGGCCTGGAATTTAACAACTACATCGGAGCTCTGCCCCAGAAAAATGACTGGATGGAGTCGGGCATTAGCTTTTTTATCGAAAATCGGCTGAAAGTGCAGGCCGGACGGGCCTTGTACGAAGGAAAGCTTTCGAGCAAACTACACGATCAGTTTCTGAAATTTTGCGAAAAACTTCCGAACCTGATTCCCGATGAACCCGCTGCTCTGTTGCACGGCGACCTCTGGAGCGGAAATGTCATGACGGGATCGGAAGGAGCCGTAGCCCTGGTCGATCCAGCCACGTACTTTGGTTTACGGGAGGCCGAACTCGCCTTTACCACTATGTTTGGCGGCTTTGATACGAGCTTTTACACCAGCTATTACGAAGCTTTTCCGGTAGAACCGGGTTTCAACGAACGCATTCCGCTGTATAACCTGTATCCCTTGCTGGTACACGTCAACCTCTTTGCGGGAGGCTATTTAACGGCAGTAGAACGAATTCTCCGGAAGTATTAATCTTCTGATTTCCCGATACGAAAAAGCGGATGCCCAGTGAGCTGAACATCCGCTTTTTCGTATACAATAGTCCGTTTTAGTTCGTAGCCAGTATCTCAGCCAGCTTCTCCCCCAGGGCTTTTCCACGAATATTTTTCGCGATGATTTTGCCGTTCGGATCCAGCAGGAAGTTTTGCGGGATAGCCTGTACACCATAAAGTCGGGCCGCTTCGTTGTTCCAGAATTGAAGATCGGATACGTGCGTCCAGGTCAAGTTATCTTTGTGAATGGCTTTCATCCAGGCCTCTTTCGCTCCGGGCTGATCCAGCGATACGCCCAGTACGGTAAAGTTTTTATCCTTGTACTTCTGGTAATTAGCCACCACGTTTGGATTCTCCTGACGGCAGGGGCCACACCAGCTAGCCCAGAAGTCCAACAATACGTACTTGCCTTTAAAATCGGTCAGCGAAATTAGGCGTCCCGTAGTATCAGCCTGGGTAAAACCCGGAGCCATGGCTCCGATAGCCGTCGTTTTCAGTTTCGCCAGCGTTTCTGAATACTTTTTACCCGCCGGTGTACTTTTCACGGATTCATCCAGACTTGCGTACATGGGCTCTACCTCCCCGTATTCGGGGACTGATCCGCCATAAGAACGCAAAGCATCCAGACTCACGACACTCTTCGGATTTTCCTTGATGAACTTCGCGTAAATGGTTTTCTGTTCGCCCTGAATTTTCTCGTACCGAGCATCCATGGCTTCGTCGAATTCCTTCGATTTGCGTTGTTCCGGTGTAGCGGCCTGATACTCCTTCATCATCTGGGCCATCTGTTCGTTACTGCTCTTCAAAGCTACTTTCAGCTTTTCATTGGCTACGTTCAGAGGAGTACCTTTTACGCTTGCGTTCAGGGCTGAGTCGGGGCTTTGTACCATGATTGTACCCGGTTCCAGATACAGCGGTATAATGTGGTTATTGTTCAGCCGCCGCATGCCCAATCCACGAGCATCAATAGCAATCATGGCGTTCTGCGGGGCTTCGAGCGAGCCCTTAAATTCAAAGGCTCCGTTGGTGATCTTGGCCGTATCGATCTGAGGTTTATCTCCTTTCATGTACCGTAAATACGCCTTAGCAGGGGTGTTGAGCGTACCCATTTTCCCCTTTACGGTATACATTCCGCTTTGTGCCCAGGTCAGAGCTGGTGCGAGCATCAAAGCGATAACTAATGTTTTCTTCATATGTAAATTGGTTGCGTGATGATACAAAGGTTAGCATGAAACTTGTACTGGGTAAATATACGTATTTCCATAGAGTCAGGCCTTTGAAACAAGCTTCAATTTCAATTATTGGGGCTTTTAAATGAGCAGTTTCGGTAAAATTCCACGGTTATGAAGGCTTTCATCTAGGGACTTCCTGCTCCATTTTAAGTCATTCGTATAAGACCTCTCGATCATGCGATTCTTTCTAGTTCTGCTTCTGGTTAGTCTGACGGCCGCTGCCCAGCAAAAAAGGCCCGTTGATTACGTCAATCCACTCATTGGCTCGGCTCCTAGTACCACCGAATCCGCCCGCAGGCATAGCGAAGCGGGGAGTGAACTGAAAGGCCAGATTTCTCCAGCTATTGGGCATCCGCACGGCATGACCAGCTGGACGCCGCAAACCCGTCGGACCGAAACCAAGTGCATCGCTCCGTATTATCATACCGACTCGAAAATCAACGGATTTCGGGGTTCGCACTGGTTAAATGGCTCCTGTGTACAGGATTACGGAACGGTCACGCTTATGCCCTTTTCGGGTACGCCCACGACCCAACCGGAATCTTCCTTTTCGCACGATCAGGAACGGGTAACGCCTTCGTACTACTCCGTCGTTTTACCAGATTATCAGGTGAAAGCCCAACTGACGGCTACGCCCCGTTCCGGATTGCTCGAGTTCCAATTTCAAAAGGAAGAAAAGCATTTTGTACTGATTGAACCGAACAGCGACGAAGGGCAGGGCTTCGTAGAAATTTACCCCGAACGACGCGAAATTGTGGGATACAATCCCGTTCATCGCATTTATCAGGGGGCAGGTCAATCAGCGGGGATCAGTGGCTACTTCGTTATTCAGTTCGATACGCCTTTCGAAGAGTTTGGTACGTTCGAAGCAACGACGATCCATTTCAAACACACGGTAGCCCAGGCCAAAGGAAATGCCGTGGGAGCGATCCTCGCTTTCCCTACCCAGGCGGGCACAACCGTACGGGTACGAGTAGGTACTTCTTTTACAGATCTGGACGGAGCTCGCCGGAACCTGACTGCGGAAATTCCAAACTGGACTGTAGAGCCCATTCGTAAAGCCTCCGAAGCAGCCTGGAACCGGGAGCTGGGACGGGTTACCCTCCAGGGTTCCGAAGCGGATCAATCGCTCTTTTATACGGCTCTGTATCACACAAAATTAACGCCCCGGCTGTATTCAGACGTTGACGGACGCTACCCTGGTTTTGCCAACGATACCACGATTCATACCGCGAAAGATTTTGATTACTACTGTGACTTCAGTTTGTGGGATACCTTTCGGGCAGGCCTGCCGCTTCACGCCTTGCTCGAGCCCGAACGGTCGGCTAGTCTCATGCAGTCCTTTACGAAAATGGGAGAACAGGGCGGCTGGATGCCCATCTTTCCCTGCTGGAATCACTATACGGCGGCCATGATCGGCGATCACGTACTCTCGGCGGTGGCCGATGCGTACGTCAAGGGAATCCGGAATTTTGATGTTGAAACGGCCTATCGCTATCTACGCAAAAACGCTTTTGAGGTCAATACGGACCCGAAAAGCTACGAAGCCGGACAAGGACGGCGGGCTTTAAAAAGTTACCTTCAGTATCAATACATTCCGCTGGAAGATTCGGTGTGGCAGGCTTTTCATAAACGCGAGCAAACGTCCCGTACCCTGGAGTACGCTTACGATGACTTCTGTCTGGCTCAACTCGCAAAAGCTTTACACCGTACCGATGACTATAACTCCTTAATCAAACGGGCTCAGAACTACCGAAACGTAATTGACCCCCAAACGGGCTGGGCCCGGGGCCGGTACGCGGATGGTCGCTGGAGTGAGACGTTTGACCCGTTTGCTTTACGCGTCGGCTTTATTACGGAAGGTTCACCGGCTCAGTATACCTGGTTTGTCCCACAAGATGTACAGGGTTTAGTACAGCAAGTGGGAGGCCACGAACGCTTTGTAGCGAAGCTTGATACGATGTTCGAGAAAGGCTACTACTGGCATGGCAATGAACCGGGCAATCATACCGCTTACCTCTACGCCTGGGCTGGGCAACCTTATAAAACCCAGAAATGGGTACGTCAACTCGTCCGGGAAGAATATGGTTTAGGGCCAGGTGGCTTGTCGGGTAATGAGGACGGCGGGCAAATGTCGGCCTGGCTGGCATTCAGTATGCTGGGTTTTTACCCGGTATGCCCCGGAAGACCGGAATACGTCTTGGGCAGCCCGAGCTTTGCCCAGGCTTCCTTACACCTTTCCAACGGAAAGACTTTTACCATTAAAGCCCGGGGGAATTCTTCTAAGAATATCTATATACAGAATGCTACTCTGAATGGAAAAGCATTTACTAAAACATTCTTAACCCACGATCAGATACTAGCCGGCGGAACGCTTGAATTAACGATGGGCGAGCAACCAAACCGAGAATGGGGCCAAAGGCCTTCGGACCGTCCGACCTCCCTTACGCCCTAATTGCGGAGGTTTACGAATAACGACAACCGTTTACTAACTTTAGTTTAATTAGCCTATTTCTTTGAGCAAAAATTCAGGGTTTTAAATAAGTATTTTTATTTATTTGTTCACTCATCGTTTATTAGTAGTGAATTCCAACCCTCGTATCTTGACTCAAATGGATTTAATTCAATTAGCACAAGCTCATTTAAACCCCTCTACGGTTGATAAAATCAGTGATTATCTGAACGAATCAACGCCTCATACGGCGGTCGGTTTAAACGCTGCTCTACCCGCAATCTTAGGCGGCTTTATAGAAAAAGCGACTACTCCTCAGGGGTTGAGTCTGATTTCTGATGTACTTAAAAAAGAAAGGATTGATTCCGGATTATCTGAATGGTCCACATCAATTAAAACCGTATTAGACATTCAAAAATTAATTAGTCGCGGTTCGCCCATTGTGGAAACCTTATTCAATGGTCAGACCGGTAACCTTATCAATCGAATTGCTTCCCTTGCTGACATCAGTCATACGTCTTCTTCTTCTTTATTAAGCATTGCTGCTAGCGTTTTAACGTACCTGATTGGGAAAGAAGATTCAACGCCTTCGGGTTTATTTCGACTCTTTACCAATCAAAAGGAAAGTGTTTTAGCAGCTCTTCCGGCAGGTCTTACCCACTTTTTCACCTTTTCACAACCTACGGATTTCGTTACAGAAAAAGCTCAGACGCCCGTGGCTGAAGCCAGTAAAAGCAGCAACTCCTGGTTACTCTGGCTATTACTACTTTTAGCGATTATTGCGGGCATTTACTTTTTCAAAAGCTGTACTACGGAAAAGGAAACGGGTATTTCAAAGGAAACGCAGCCGGAGAGCGTAACCACTTTGGATACGATGGTCATTGTGCATAAAAAACTTTCGACCGGAGTAGACTTGTCCTTTGGGGAGGCAAGCATTGAAAATCAACTCATCCAATTTATTGAAGATGAGGCATTGAAGGTAGATAAAACAACTTGGTTCAATTTCAGAAAGCTGACGTTTAAGAGCGGTAGTAACGAAATTGATTCTACTTCCATGCAGGAAGTTCGAAACATCTACGAAATCATGCAGGCCTATCCGGAAGTGCACCTAAAAATTGGAGGGTATACCGATAATACGGGAAGTGCTGAAACGAACCTTAAGCTGTCTCAGGAACGAGCTCGAAACGTACAGATGGCTTTAGAGAAAATGGGAATATCCTCCAGCCGTTTGGACGCAGAAGGATACGGACAAGAGCACCCAATTGCAAGTAATGAAACGCAAGCAGGTCGTGATCAGAATCGACGCATTGCGGTTCGAATAACTAGGAAGTAGAATTGTTTTAACCCTTCAAGCGTCCTAGTAAGGACGCTTGAAGGGTTAAATTCCTTTTACTGCGTAAGCAATGTAATATTTGCGTACAATCTGGCTCAGAGCCTTTATGGTAGGCAAATCGGAGGCTTCAGAAACATCTACCACTCCTCGATCCTTAGTAAGAATCCGGATAGGCTGACGGCTCGCCAAATACGCTGAATTGGTAGTTTCACCCCGTACCACTAAATACGGCAAGTCAGCTTCTGTAACGCCCGGCAATGCTAAAACTTGAGCCTGTAAAGCTTCGAAAACTTCGTCAGAGGGCGGAACGTCAAAAAAGCGAATTTTGAACAATTTTCGATTGAGTAACATCGTCGATAAATGGGCTAGTAATCGGTCAGGATGTACGGTCCATTGCTTAATACAAGCCCATATGTCGTAATCGTCCAATTGAGTAAAAGCCTGAATGTATTGCGGATGAGTCCGGAAATCTTCCAGGGTAGGTTCATTCGTAATGAATATTTCCAGAGCGGGCGTAGTATAGACCGATTGCCCTGCGTGTACCAGTTCACGAGCCCGACGAATCGACTGAATCAACATGGTTTCCGCACAAATCGACGTTTTGTGCAAGTATACCTGCCAATACATTAGGCGACGGGCTGTCAGGAAATTTTCAATCGAATACACCCCTTTCTGTTCGACTACCAGCTGGTTATCTACTACGTCCAGCAACTTCACAATACGTTCCGAGCCAATGCTTCCTTCCGTTACTCCCGTAAAGAAACAATCGCGATTCAGGTAATCCAGCCGGTCAATATCCAGCTGACTCGAAATCAGGTCATAAAAGAAGCGGCGTTCGTACTGTCCCGAAAACATACGAATGGCTAAATCCAAAGCTCCGTCGAATTCCTTATTTAACTCATTCATGAGTAACAGCGAAATTCGTTCATGCGAAACATGGTGCAACAGCGTATGTTCCAATACGTGCGAAAAGGGACCATGACCGATGTCATGAAGTAGAATAGCGATTTGTACCGCTTCACATTCCTGATCCGAAATCAGATGTCCTTTACTTTTGAGCGTACTGATGGCTTCGCCCATTAGGTGCATTGCACCTAACGCATGATGAAAACGCGTATGTAAGGCTCCCGGGTACACGTACTCCGCAATGCCTAGTTGTTTAATCCGACGAAGGCGTTGAAAATAAGGATGTTCAATCAGATCAAATATCAGGTGACCCGGTATGGTAATGAACCCGTATACGGGATCGTTGAGAACTTTCTTTTTGTTCATGCAGCAGGGGAACGTACTTCGATATAAACGAAAGTAGGAACGCATAAAAATACGTTCCTACCCGTGTATGCCAAGAAAAGCCTGGATTAATTGCTTCCAGGACCACCGCGACGTCCTTCCCGCATCCGGTTACGTTGTTCCTCACGCATTTTTTCGTACTGAGTCCATTGCTCTGTGCTGAGAATCGGTTTCAGTTTAGCCTCGTAATTCTCCTGTAATTCCTGCATTTTCTGACGATCCGGGCGAGCTCCGCTCGCTCGCATTTCCTGCATCTGCTTCATGCGTTCATCACTCAACGTCTTGACTTTAGCGGCCTGATCAGCGGAGAGGTTCAGCTGTTTAGTCAGTTGTTCCGTTTGCCGTTGGGCACGCTCTTCGGGGGAACGACCCATCTCGCCCTGAGCGAAGGTCAGCGTAGTAGCCAGCAATAAGGCTCCGAGGGAAAACACGAGTTTTTTCATGACTGTTTAGTTAACGTTCGGAGCCTTTGAAACAAAAAAGTCGGTGAAGGTTTAATGGTACGTTGCAAAAAGCGTTAAAAAAGTGTAAACTTGCGGCTCATTTGGCCGAATATCGCCAAATTGGGCCCTTAGCTCAGGGGTTAGAGCAGTTGACTCATAATCAATTGGTCGTAGGTTCGAAACCTACAGGGCCCACTTAACAATCAAGCCCTCACGATGATATCGTAAGGGCTTGATTGTTTCATTAGTCCTATTGCCAAGAGTTTTTCGATCAAATCTCTCTTCGCCAAGGACGTCTCTTTTTTCCCGAAATACAATAAGAGTCCCTACGCAATTACTTTCCTCGTTTGTAGCCAAACTTGCTATTCTTTAATCAAGCTATTTTGACTTTTACGAAATAGGCCAAAGGTTATTCACAGTAGTTAAACCGCAGCAAATAATCTGTTGGCCGATCGTTGTTCTTGTCAAAACAGTCAAGCATAATAAAGCCTACTCACCGTCGTGAGTAGGCTTGTATAAGGCCTATATGTCGTCACAAGTAGGTCTTAATGTTCAACTTCCTCAGTCGTCAAAGCCGCCACTCCTCTGACTGATTCAGTGATACAAAGCTATTAGCAGAGGTATACCAACGTTCTACTCTTTCGATTAATGGACTGATCCTCACCATGAAAGGTAGATTTTGCGCTATTTTCCGGTATGTAAGAGCTATTCTATTTGTCAAATTCCCCCTGGGTGAGGCATTAAATTTATTACTTTCTATAAAATGGGTAGTACACATCCTTAGCTCAGACGACTATCCTAAAGAGGTAAGACACAGAAGGCTCCTTTCTTTCGTTGGGAAGTTCAAGGTCCATTACTGACGCCTTGAAAGTGCACTCTCGTGAGGCTCAGGTTTTGCTGTTTCCGCAATCGTTAATTTCCTACCTAAGGTTTCCTACAACATTTAGAATAGCATGTTTAGTAAAAAGCTCAACTCTATCCGGTTTATCTGTGTAGCGATTGAGCCTACGAATACCCGCAGTAAAGATTCCTGGTTTTCTGTGCTTTAACCCTCACTAATCCCCAATGAGCCTATCATACACACAGTTCATATAATACTTCTGTAGATACCTGATTTTAGTAGTTATTTCGCTGGTAACCAAGTTGAAAGTTAGCCTGCTCGAAGAGCATAAAGGTTTGCATTGTAAGCTGAAAACTCTTTCGTGTTTCACGGAAGAGTTTTTTGATTTGTCTCTTGCGGCTACTTTGATCGCTAAGCTACACCACAGCAATGATCACAATAAAAAAACTCCCAGTCTTGGTAAGACTGGGAGCAAGTAGCTACTCAGCCTTTCTTCCGTTCCGCCAAACGAAAGAAGGCATGATTTGAATTTACATCTTTAGGAAGTAGATTTTTGCATAGTACCCATAAATGGGTATAAAATTTTCTAAAGTGAGCGTCAAAGCCAAACCTTGAGACCCAATCTTATTTCAAAAAACTAGTTAATGAGGCTGACAATACAAAAACAAAGCAACCCAGGATAGGAGTACCGCGAGCACGTAAAGCGTAACGAAGAGAGCATTTTTAGAAATTGTTTTCATGGCAAGAAGGAGAAAGACAAAATTAAGTAACTGGCTATTATCCTTTTAACCATTCAGTAAACTCAAAAAACCATTCGTCAATAGGCTATTGAGCCATTCTACTGGATGCTTTTAACTTATTAGATAAATTCACTTAGTTTTCCGCTTTCCTTAATCCGAAAGCCTTTTTCCGTTTCCTGCACGGTTAAGGCCTCATAAGTCGCGTCATGATCGGATACCAGGATCCAGTTTTCCTGAACCGCTTGTCGGAGAAATGCTTCCTTTTCCAGCATCGTCTGTAAAGGCCGCACGTCGTAACTCATCAGATAATTGACCGGTACATGGGCCGCCGTAGGGATCAGGTCGGCTGTAAAAACTACCGTTTGCTGACCAAGCTGAATTTTCGGCAAGAGCATCTTTTCCGTGTGTCCATCCATGATTAGAAACTCAATGAACGGCCCAAACGTCTGTTTCTTTTCATCCAAAAATTGTAAGTGCCCTGAATGCTGAATTGGCTGTAGATTCTCCGTTAAAAAAGTAGCTTTTTCCCGGGGGTTAGGCCGCATCGCCCATTCCCAGTGCTCGCGATGAGCCCAGTACGTAGCATTAGGGAAAGTCAATTCGTATCCATCCCGTCGCTGATTCCACTGAACGGCACCACCGCAATGGTCAAAATGCAGATGGCTTGGAATCACATCGGTAATGGCTTCTGCTCCGAACCCGGCTTTTTCCAGCGAACCCAGTAAGTCGCCCTCGCCGTGACGGTAATAGAAGCCCTGCCAACGGGCGTCCTGCTTATCCCCCATACCGCAGTCAATTAAAATCCGTCGATCTTCAGTTTCAATCAGCAGACACCGCATGGCTAATGGAATGTGATTGTTTGAGTCGGCGGGAATCAGCCTTTCCCACAATACTTTCGGTACTACGCTAAACATGGCTCCGCCGTCTAACTTAAAATGGCCAGCATCGATTGTATGTAATTTCAAGGGCTTGTTGATTTAGAAGGCAAGGTAGCAAAAGCCCAGTGGGCAGTTATACGGACAGAGCAAGATTCTTAAACATCCAAACTGAACTTAATCAAGATTTAATTTACATTAACCTATTAATAATCAATACTTTAGTTAACTTTCATAGATACAAACGTAAGAAGCCAATGCGTACATTATAACATTTATCATTTTTTGAATATTATTACTCTAATTTTCATCCTAACAACTACGTTCATGAAGAAATTACTCGCATTTACATTAGTGTTTGTAAGCCTAGTTCTTGCTACGCAAGCTCAGACGCCTGCTGAAGAAAAGTTAAAGAAAGCCAAACAGGAAGCCAAAGAGGCGAAAGCCGACGTAAAAAAAGAGGCGAAAGAAGTAAAGACTGATGCGAAGGAAGCCAAAGATAAAGCCGACAAAAAAGTAAAAGAGGCCAAGGAAGACATTAAGAAAGAGACGAAAGAAGCAAAGGACAATGTCGATAAGAAAGCGAAGGAAGTAAAGTCCGACACCAAGAAAGCAGCTGATAAACTTTCGAAAAAAGACGAAGCTGAAGCCAGCCTGGCTACCCGTACGAAAGTAGCCGGAGCGGACAAGTCGATTGGCAAAGACGCCAAAGGCCGTACGATTTACGTAGGTACCAAGGGTGGACAGTATTACATCAATTCCAGTGGGAACAAAACGTATTTGTCGGAAGACAGTAAATTGAAAATCTAGTTTTGTACCTAAAAAAAAATCCCCGGCCCAAATTGGACCGGGGATTTTTTATGATCGTATACGACTATCCAATCAGTGTTGCCGCCTTCTCGAGCACTTTGGGTAGACCGGATACGTCCGAACCACCTGCGGTGGCAAAGAAAGGCTGACCACCGCCGCCGCCTTTTACTTCCTTGGCCAGCTCACGAACCAATTGACCCGCATTCAGGCCGCGTTCCTTTACCAGATTTTCGGAAATCATCAGAGCCAGAGCAGGTTTGCCTCCTACTTCGGCTACCAGTAAAGCAAACAGGTTATCCACTTTGTCTTTCAACTGATACGCCAGTTGTTTCAGAGCATCAGCGTTGGGGGCTTCTACCTGTTCGGCCAGGAAATGAATACCATTCCGCTCCTGTACTTTCTGAACCAGTGCTTCGCGTACGGAACTTAGTTTTTCAATCTCCAGCGTCTCCACCCGTTTTTGTAAAGCTGCTTTTTCTTCCATCAGGGTCTGCACCGATTTCAGTACATCCTGCGTTTTCAGCAGATCACGTAAGTGATTAAGCAGCGTCGATTGCTCTTCCAGTAACTGGAATGCTTTTTCCGAAGTGATGGCTTCAATCCGGCGTACACCCGTTGAAGAGGAGCTTTCCGAAACGATCTTGAACAGCCCAATCTCACCCGTAGCCGGGATGTGTGTGCCACCACAAAGTTCAACGGAGTACTGAGGATCAAACGTAATTACCCGTACAAAATCGCCGTACTTCTCGCCGAATAAGGCCGTAGCTCCGCGTTGGCGAGCTTCTTCGATGGGTACGTTGCGATCTTCCTGCAACGGAATATTCTCACGGATTTTTTCATTCACGCGTTGTTCCACCTGAGCAATCTCCTCGTCCGTCATTTTGCTGAAGTGCGAGAAGTCGAACCGTAGTACATCTGGACTTACCAATGATCCCTTTTGAGCAACGTGCGATCCGAGTACTTCTTTCAACGCACTGTGCATCAGGTGGGTTGCCGTATGGTTTGAAGCGATGAGTTTACGACGGGAAGCATCCACGATCGCCCGTACGCTGGCCCCGTGTGCGTTCAGTTTTTCCTCAAATTCTTCATCTTCAATGACGTGAATGCTCAGGTCATTTTCTTTCTTGGTGTCTACAACCAGGAGTTCGGCATTCGGCCAGGCCAGTACACCGGTATCTCCCACCTGTCCACCGGACTCGGCGTAGAACGGCGTCTGATCCAGTACGATGTGGTACTGCGTCTTTCCTTTGGCTTCGACTTTGCGGTATTTGACAATCTGAGCGTCCGCCTCCGTTTGGTCATAACCCAGGAATACGGTCTTGCTTCCTTCCTGCAATTCTACCCAATCCGATTTCTCAGTAGCGGCATCTTTGCGGGAACGGCTTTTCTGCTCACCCAAAGCTTTCTGGTAACCCGCTTCATCAATAGAAAAGCCTTTTTCACGGGCAATCAGAGCCGTTAAATCAACTGGGAAACCGAAGGTATCGTTGAGTTCAAAAACCGTAGCTCCGTCGATCACTTTACTTTCGGACTCCTGAGCCAGAATTTTATCCAGTAAAGTCAGTCCTTTTTCCAACGTACGCAGGAACGCCGCTTCTTCTTCCTGAATTACTTTCGCTACGAAATCTTTCTGAGCGATCAGTTCCGGGAATACGCCGTCGAACTGGTCAGCTAGTAATGGAATCAGCGTATACAGAAACGGCTCACGGAAGCCCAGATACGTGTAACCGTATCGCACGGCACGACGTAAAATCCGGCGAATCACGTAGCCCGCCCGTACATTCGAAGGCAACTGTCCATCCGCAATGGCGAAGGCAATGGCCCGAATGTGGTCGGCAATGACCCGCATCGCAATGTCAGCCCAGTTTTCCTGACCGTAGGTTTTACCTGCCGCTTTCGCGATAAAATCAATGGTACCCGTGAATACGTCGGTATCGTAGTTGGATTTTTTCTTCTGGATCGCCATACAAAGCCGCTCGAAGCCCATACCCGTATCCACGTGGCGAGCAGGTAGCGGAACGAGCGAGCCATCGGCTTTACGCTCGAACTGCATGAACACGTTATTCCAGATTTCTACCACCTGGGGGTGATCGGCATTCACCAGTGATTTTCCGGGCGTGGCATCTACTTCAGCCTGATCCCGTAAATCCACGTGAATTTCGGAACAGGGACCGCAGGGACCCACTTCACCCATTTCCCAGAAATTATCTTTCTTATTGCCGAGAATGATCCGTTCGTCACCACCCAGAATTTCTTTCCAAAGATCGAATGCTTCCTGATCAAAGGGTACGCCATCCTTTTCGTCACCTTCAAACACCGACACGTAGAGTCGTTCTTTCGGTAGTTGGTACACCTCTGTCAGCAACTCCCAGGACCAGTGTAAGGCTTCGTTTTTGAAGTAATCCCCGAACGACCAGTTACCTAGCATTTCGAACATGGTGTGGTGATAGGTATCAAATCCTACATCCTCCAAGTCATTGTGCTTGCCCGAAACGCGAAGACACTTTTGCGTATCCACGATACGTTTGGACGGCGGCGTAGCATTTCCCAGGAAAAAATCTTTAAACTGAGCCATTCCTGAGTTATTAAACATCAGGGTGGGATCATTTTTCGCCACTAAGGGGGCCGAAGGAACAATTAAATGGCCTTTTGATACAAAAAAATCAAGAAAAGCCTGCCGTATCTCTCTGGAAGTCATGGGGATATTCGTCAGTCATCAAGGCTTCGCTGTAAGTAACGAAACCACTTGGAATTGAGCCCGCAAAGGTAATTTAAAATTCCGGTCGGGCGAAAGCAGCAGGAAAGTGAAGCTTTGGGAAAGCCAAAGTTTTTTTTCGCTTGAAAACCAATTGGTTAGAAAAAAAACAAAAAATTATCAGGAATAACCTACCTTTTTTAAAAGAAAATACGGCATTTTTAAGCGTCTAATCCGGTCAGCCGGCCGGATTTTTTTACTTCCTAACCTTGCAACAATAGCTATTAACGAGTTTCTTCGTTTAAAGCATTGAGGCAGGGCTTTGGACTTTTGGGCTAGCAGCACCTTCAGCGGAACTTATACTATGCGGCGGTTATGACGGACGAGAAGCGGTACTATACGATACGAGAAGTAGCAGATATGTTTTCGTTTGATATCTCGAAAGTGAGGTATTGGACGGACAACTTCCCCACGCTCAAAAATAAAGTGAAGCGAAATCGGGGTGGTGACCGCATGTATACCAAAGAAGACATTCGACAGCTGGAGATTATTTATCAGCTTGTGGAAGAACGGGGCTATACCCTTAAAGGAGCCCGCAAGTATCTGGAAAACAAAGAATTCAAACAGGAAAACAATACTGAATTAGTTGACTCACTTCTGGAACTACGGAAATTTCTGCTTGATCTAAAAGCCGCATTGGACGAAAAAGCCGGACGCCCTCGCAAATTTGATTCGTCCGAAACCGAAGAACCCGCGAACGAAAAAACACTCCGACTGGCTCGCCAGCTCAAGTAAATACCCAGCATATAAGTATTGAAAAGCCCGTGTCAGTCACGGGCTTTTTTCGTACCCCTCCGATGATCGAGCACCTTGTAGTAACTTTAAAGGCTTTCCTAAAAAAATAAGCTCTTTTCTGAAATCTTTTTGGGCCATTTCAACGTTTTTACTGCTACACTTGAGTCTCTATTTTCCAATGGCCGAATCTACTCCACTTATTCAACGCATTTTACAATCGCTTTTTTTTCGCGAGGCTCAAAAGAAAGCCAGTCGATCCGCTCGCAATCCGGCCTTTTTGCTTGATTTAATCACTAAAGTTCTCCGCACTTCCAACAAAGGAGCCATCATCCATGATGTGCAGGAAAAGCTGGGCCTTCTGACCCGTCTGATTCGGGCGTATGCCAAAGGAGAATACCGGCAACTACCCTGGAAGAGTGTGGTCCTGACCGTAGCGGTACTGATCTATTTTGTCAGCCCAATCGATGTAATCCCGGATTTGCTACCCATCATCGGCTTTACTGATGATATAGCTTTACTAGTTTGGCTGTTCCGTACTATTTCGAATGATCTGGATACATTCAAGATTTGGGAAGCCGAACAAGCGGTTCCAATTGACCCTCAATAAGCGGCGTATCCAATCCGTGAACGAGAATAAAACCAGGGGATACTACAGAATTTTTCAAAGGTAATCCTTAACTTTACATCCATTAATAAAGACATTCATCATGGAAATGGCAACAATTTTGGCGTTTAGCCTCGGTGGGCCCGAAATCGCCCTGATTATTTTTGCCTTTATTCTCCTCTTTGGAGCGAAGAAAATCCCTGAGCTGGCACGGGGCCTTGGAAAAGGTATTCGTGAGTTCAAGGACGCTAGCAAAGATGTTCGTAGCGAAATTGAAAAAGCAGGCGACGAAGCTAATAAATAGTCGTTTTTGTGTACACTTCAGGGCCTAGTCACGTGACTATGCCCTTTTGTTGTTTTTTAGCTAATCTCCAGATTTATCCCTCGTTTTGAAGTACTATTCTTCCTTCCGTTCGCTTCAGCAGGACTTACATCAAGGTACGGTTTCGTGCCGTGCTTTGGTTGATTATTACCTGAATCGTATTGCCCAACAGGCCCATCTGAATGCTTTTCTAGCGGTATACGCCGAAGAAGCTCGCCAGGAAGCCGCCCGTATTGATGCCAAACTGGCCGCAGGTACGGCTGGCAAGCTGGCCGGAATGGTGATCGGAATTAAAGATTTACTGTGTTATGCCAATCACGGCGTACACGGAGGAAGTCGTATTTTAAATGGTTTCGTTTCGCAATTTACTGCCACGGCCGTTCAACGCTTGCTTGACGAAGATGCCATCATCATCGGTCGGCAGAACTGCGATGAATTCGGAATGGGTTCTTCCAACGAGAACTCCGCTTACGGCCCCGTACTCAATGCCCGTGATGAAAGTCGCGTACCTGGTGGTTCTTCGGGTGGCTCAGCCGTAGCGGTACAGGCGGATTTATGCTTTGCTTCGATTGGTACGGATACGGGCGGATCGGTTCGTCAACCCGCGGCTTTTTGTGGATTGGTTGGATTGAAGCCTACGTATGCCCGGGTGTCCCGCTGGGGTTTGCTGGCGTATGCCTCCTCGTTTGATACGATTGGACCTATTACGCGTTGCGTGGAAGACGCGGCTCTGATTCTGGAAGTTATGGCCGGAGCCGACGAGCAGGATAGCACAGTATCGCAGCAACCCGTACCCGCGTACTCCGAAAAATTAGAAGCTGGCGGTCTGAAAAAAATCGGTTATTTTCGCGACAGTTTAGAGTCGGATGGTGTAGATCCATCGGTTAAAGCAGTTTTACGCCAAACCATTGATCGTTTAGAAGCTGAAGGACATACGGTTGTACCCGTTGATTTTCCGCTGGCTAAATACTATCTGCCGACGTATTATATCCTGACAACAGCCGAGGTAAGTTCCAATCTCTCGCGGTACGATGGGGTTCGATACGGACACCGTAGTCCGCAAGCCGTTGATCTGGATTCATTGTACCGACTTAGTCGTACGGAAGGTTTGGGAGCCGAAGCCCGCAAGCGTATTTTGCTGGGCACCTTTGTACTGAGTGCAAATTATTACGACGCGTACTACACCAAAGCTCAACGCGTTCGACGTTTAATAAAGGAAGAAATCGAGCAACATTTCGAGCAGGTTGATTTTCTGCTCTACCCCACTACCCCTTCGGTGGCGTTTCCGCTCGGTGAAAAATCTTCTGATCCATTGAAAGAGTTCCTAGCCGACATCTTTACGGTGCAGGCTAACGTAACGGGTGTACCCGCCCTTTCGCTACCCCTGGGTACCGATTCACAGGGAATGCCCGTCGGAATTCAGATTTTGGCCCCAGCCTTCGGAGAAGAAAAATTACTGGCTTTTGCTAATACCCTGGAAATCCAGGATCAGGCAGCGGTAAGCGTTTAAATTCAATTCATTAGTAGCCATTTCCTTAGTGCTCTTGTAGCGAAGAGTACTGAGAATAATCCTTCTGCCTGCCTGAATCGAATGAAGTATGTTTCCTGAGTTTCGCGAAGAAACTCCTGTATAACCTAACAACAAACCCTTACTAGATGAGACCAATTCGAATCCTGACCATTGCGGCGGCGATTGCCTCATTCTCGATTTGTTCCGTAGGAGCACAGACCGATTCGACGAAAAACAGTACGCCTACCGTAGTGAAAGATTCCGTGCCACAAGTAGATTTCCAACTGGTGCACGAACGCATGGCCAAGCTGCAAAAAGAAATCCCTCTGAATCACAACGATGTAACCCATCAGTTTGTCGAGTTTTTTACCTTTCGTAAACCTTCGTTTGTGAAGGAAATGCTGGAAAGAAAAGCCCTGTATTTCCCCATTTTCGAAAAGTACCTGGCCCAGTACGGCCTCCCCGATGAGTTGAAGTACCTTTCCCTCATTGAATCCCGTCTCGATCCCAAAATCATTTCTTATGCTGGAGCAGGTGGTCTGTGGCAATTCATGCCCAGTACCGGACGTATCGATTTTAAATTACGGATTGATAAATACGTTGATGAACGCTTCGACCCCTACAAGGCTACCGAAGCCGCCTGTAAGTACTTCCTGCAATTAGGTCGTATCTTTAATAACGACTGGGAAATGATGCTGGCGTCCTACAATACCGGCCCCGGAAACGTGATGCGAGCCGTCCGCAAATCGGGTAAGCATACGTATTGGGAAGTCTATCCACATTTACATAAGCAAACTCGCGGTTACGTTCCCCAATACGCCGCCATCGTGTACATGATGCACTACGCGGCTGATCACGGAATCAAACCCGACTCGATGCATACAGTGGTTGCCTTCGATACCATTCACGTTAATTCGTACATGAATCTGCGGACCTTAGCTCAGGTCGGACAGTTTTCCTACGACAAGGTAAAACAACTGAATCCGCACATTCTGACCGATGTTCTACCCGAGGGTACGAAGGGTTATCCTGTTCGTTTGCCGAAAGAAGAGTTGAAGTATTTCTACGCTCACCGTCGTTCCATTTTGGATTCGGCTACGAATTACGCCGGTTCTCCACGCGTGATGTTAGCCTCGCATACCTCCGATGAGGAAGAACCGTCAGGTGCGGCTCTGAATGAAGAGGTCGTCCGTACGAAATCAAAGCGGGTTTCGCACAGAGTACACCGTGGCGAGACGCTATCTTCCATTGCCCGCCGTTACCAGGTAGCAAGCCAGGATTTGAAAGTCTGGAACCGTCTGGGTCGCCATTCAAGAATTAAGGCAGGACAACATCTAGTCGTTTACCAGCAAGTGAGCGTACCGCAAACCCAGGTCGCTGTGGCTACCGTGAGTAAATCCGCCGCGGCTACTAGTCGTGACGAACGTTTGAGCAAAGCCCGCAAGTATCACACCGTACAACCCGGCGATACGCTCTGGAAAATCTCACAACGTTACGGCGGTATTTCCATTGACAAATTACGTAAGCTCAATGGAATCAAGGGTAATGCAGTACACCCCGGCCAGAAACTGTTAGTGATTTAACACGAACGATATTTCATCCAGTACTACTAAAACAAGCCACCGGACGATACGCCCCGTGGCTTGTTTTGCTCATCATCCCAGCAAATGATTGCTTATTTAGAAGGCAAGCTCACTTATAAAGAACCTGCTTACGCCATTATCGACGTACAGGGCGTTGGATACGAAGTACGTATTTCCCTGCAAACGTATTCGGCTTTACCGGAGGTAAACGAACGTTGCCGTTTGTTCACGTATTTAAATATTCGGGAAGATGCCCACATCCTGTTCGCCTTTCAGGAAATGAGCGAAAAACTGCTTTTCCTGGATTTAGTGAGCGTATCAGGTATTGGTCCTAACACGGCTCTGGTGATGCTTTCTTCCCTTTCTTCGGTCGAGATCCGGCAGGCGATTATTACGGAAGATTTACGCGTGATCCAGGGCATCAAGGGGATTGGAGCAAAAACGGCTCAACGCGTTATTCTTGAACTCAAGGATAAACTCAAGAAAGATCACCTGGCTTCGGGAAGTATGACGACCAATCTGTTCCTCGGTCCCAACGCTGGAGCTCGTACCGACGCTATTTCGGCTTTGATTGTGATGGGTATCCCCCGTCCCGTTGCCGAAAAATCAGTCGATACTCTACTGAAAAAAGATCCTAATGCATCCGTTGAAGATTTAATCAAACAATCCTTACGGTAAGCACCCCAATACACCCGCAAAAATCTTTCCGAAGTCTATCTTTCGGAAAGATTTTTTGCTTAAAAAACCAGGTTAATATACCTAAAATAGAGTTGAATCAACCATTCGCTACCATTTATCATTTCTTAATCGAATACAAGCGATAGCCTATCCCACTTTTTTTGCAATTTTACTTTTAGTTTTGGCGTTTAAGGATGCGGTAACCCAACACTTCGTTCCCCCGAAGTGTACACGCCTACTCTTTCAATAGATCATATTGCGAAGGACACTTTACCTAACAATGCGAATTTTCCAACCCGTTCGAAAGTCAGGAACTTATTCCCGGCGGCGGCGATGGATATCTGTACCAGGATTAGTAAGGGCTTTTTTGTTGTTTGGTGCAAGTACTGCGATGGCTCAGGCTCAGCAGATTCAACCCGACACAGCCCGCGTAGACACCTTGTACAGAACCAAAACCGGACGTCGACCTCTATTAAAAGTATCGGATCGTTTAGCCAGTCGGTTTAGTTATCGACTCCCACAATCCCCTTTAATCCCACCTGATCCTAAAGACCTACAAACCCAGTTTCGGTTTAATCCCCTGGATCAGAAAATTACCGTCAATGACGCCTTTAAAGTAGGCGACCGGACGATTCCGTACCGGCCCGGCGAAAACATCTCGCTGGACGAATACCTGCGAATTCAGAACAACGCTTCCTATCGGGACTTAATTCGGGAATACGCGGGTCGAAGCGACGGAAAAAGTGAAGTGACGGGCCGGGGTCTTTTCCCTAAAATCAAACTGTCTGATCCTTCGCTCGACCGGATTTTTGGCTCGAACATCATCGACTTCCTTCCCAATGGCTCGGTATTGCTCGACTTTGGTTATCTCCATCAGAGTATCGACAATCCGGCGATTCCGGTACGGCAGCGGCGAACGGGTAATTTCATTTTTAATGAACAGATTGCCGTAAACTTCGCCGGGAAGATTGGGGATAAACTTAACCTGAATACCAATTTTGATACGAAAGCCGCCTTCAACTTCGAAAACAAACTCAAACTTGGCTTTCGGAATCAGGAGGAAGACATTATCCAGCGGGTGGAAGCCGGAAATACGAGTTTTCGCACCAACAGTCAGCTGATTCCGGGTGTTGAAAACCTGTTTGGAGCGAACGTAGCCCTGCGGTTTGGCAAACTGGATGTGAATCTGGTCGCAGCTCAGCAACGCTCTAAGCGGCAGAGCATTGTGCTTCGCAACGGAGCCCAGAATCGTGGTTTTTCCATTCGTGAAGATTTATACGATGAAAACCGACACTTCTTCCTGAATCATTTCTTCCGTAATAATTACGAACGCTCGCTACAGCAACTTCCGATGATTACTTCGGGCGTTACCGTAACGCGGGTGGAAGTTTATATAACCAACCGTTCACAAAATACGGAAACGCTACGGAACCTGGTCGGTCTGGCTGATTTGGGCGAAGGCAATCCCTTTAACAAGACATCTCCGCTAGTACAGCCCATTTCCGGCTCGGTGAGTTCGCCTGCCGATAACAGCGTCAATGGGCTTTTCCAGAACGTATCTCAGAATCCTACGGTTCGACAGATCGACAACGTGGCTGGCGAGTTGACCGGTAGTGGCTACGCCCGGGGGGCTGACTTTGATCTCTTACGCGGAGCCCGCAAATTAAATGACCGGGAATTCCGCTTTCATCCGCAGCTAGGCTACATTTCCCTGCTGGCTCCCATCCGTAACGACGAGATCGTCGCCGTTTCTTACGAGTATACGTATCAAGGCCGAAAGTTCAAGGTAGGTGAACTGACGGAAGATTACCAGAATCGGCAACAAGACGAAGTAATTGTACTGAAACTGCTCAAATCATCGACCCTGCGGAATAATACCAATTTGCCGATGTGGGATTTGATGATGAAAAACATCTATTCTCTCAGTACGCAAACGCCTTCCAGTACGACCAGTACGACAACGAGCTATTCCGGCGGAAATGTAAGTGTACAACGGCAGGGTTTCCAATTACGGGTGATTTATAAGGACGACATTACGGGCGTCGATAACCCCAGCTTACAGGAAACAAATCTGGCCGGCATTCCGCTTTTACAGGTCATGAATCTGGATAAACTCAACCAGATGAATGACGCCCAGCCCGATGGGAATTTTGATTTTGTGGAAGACGTCACGATTGACCCCAAAAACGGCCGGATTATCTTCCCCGTACTGGAACCGTTTGGTTCCACCCTACGGAATCGGCTGAACAATAGTGATCCGGCCTTGGTAGAAAAGTACGTACAGAATACGCTTTACCGAGGTACGCAAATTGACGCGACGCAGCAGGCAGAAAAGAATAAATTTTTCATTCAGGGAAGTTATCAGGGAGCCAACGGAGCCCAGATTCCGCTGGGTTTTGGTGTCGATGAGAGTACCGTGCAGGTATCGGCAGGTGGCGTAAACCTGAATCCGGGTACGGACTTCGTGGTGGAAGGCGGAAGCGTACGGATTATGAATGATGCCTTGATGAACTCAGGACGGGAAATCACCGTCAGTTGGGAAACGCCCGAACTCTTCAATAATCAAGTACGGACTATGATAGCAGGCCGCCTTGACTACCGAATTGATAAAAACTTCAACATTGGAGCGACGCTGATGCGACTGCGGGAAAGTACGCCCGGCAACATCACGCGGGTCGCTTTGGGCAACGAGCCCGTCAACAACTTCCTGTTTGGTTTTGATGCTAACCTGAAAAAAGACGTACCCTTTTTAACCAAAGCCCTTGACGCTCTGCCTTTGATTCAGACTAAGGAAATGTCGAGTATTACCTTCGGTGGCGAATACGCTCAATTGCTACCCGGCGTAACGCCCCGGGCCCAAAACCGGAGTTACCTCGATGATTTTGAAGGCAGCCGTACCATCTACGATTTCACGCGTCAGCCCATCCGCTGGCGAATGGGAGCCACACCCGTAACCTTTAACCAAGGCACTCCAGGAAACCCTTTGCAGTACAACGATCGTCGGGCTTTGATTTCCGTATACAACGTCGATCAGACGTTCTACGGAACGGGCGGACTCGGTAACAACGTCGTACCCGCGGATCTGGATGTTTCCAACTTCTACGAAAAACAATACCTGCCCCAGCAGATTTTTAAAGGCAAGGCGGCTCTGAATTATAACCTGCCCCTGAATATTCTGGATCTGGCGTACTTCCCGGCCGAACGCGGGATGTACAACTACAACCCGGATCTAACATCGGAAGGTCGGTTGCGAAATCCTAAACAGAGCTTCGGAGCCATTACGCGGGCCATTACCTCAGATAATGACTTTGATAACTCCAACATTGAAATCATGGAGTTCTGGGTAATGGATCCGTTCCTAAAAGTACCCGTTCGAGCGAACGGTGGTACGCAGGATAAACCCAATACCACGGGGGGTAAACTGCTCATACACTTGGGTGATATTTCCGAAGACGTCGTTCCTGACGGTCGTTTCAACTTCGAGAATGGTCTGCCTACGGGTGAGGTACGCACGCAGACCGTCAACGGTCAGCCCGCCAACGTCGATTCGACGGCCTGGGGACGAGCCACCAAGCAGCAATTCGTTATCAATGCCTTCAACAACGATAACATTGCCGCTCAGGATGTTGGGCTTGACGGCGTAAATAATGCCGCCGAGCAGACCTATTTCAGCAATTATATTAACCAGGTACGTTCGCGGGTAACGGGTCCGGCACTGGATCAAATTACGAATGACCCTTCCAACGATGACTTCCGGTATTATTTCAGCCCGGAAGCCGATCAAAATAACTGGTCGATCATTCAGCGGTATAAGCGGTTTATGGGCATGGAAAACAACTCGCCGGCCAATACCGCCTCGGGTTCGCAGATTACGCCTTCTTCGACCAATTTACCCGATTCCGAAGATTTAAATAATGATAATACCATCAATGAAACGGAAGCGTACTACGAATACGAAATTCCGCTGAAACCTGGTGAGCTAAAAGTCGGGTCGAACAACATCGTTGATGAAATACAGACAGACGACGGGGCCAAGTGGTATTTATTCCGGGTTGAAGTGCGTAAGCCCAGTCGCTCCGTAGGTGGCATCACCAGCTTCAAATCCATTCGCTTCATGCGGATGGTCATGACGGAATTTGAAGAACCCGTAGTCCTTCGCTTTGCTCAGCTGCAACTGACGGGTTTCCAGTACCGGAAGTACGAGTATGATCTCAGTGCCAAAGGCCTCGACGAAGTACCCGAACCTTACGATGCCGACTTCCGGGTATCGACCGTAAGTGTGGAAGAAAATGGTCCTACTGCTGCCGACAAAAATGGCACCAATGATACACGGGTACCTTACGTCGTCCCTCCGGGTTACGAACGGGATCGCGACATCATGACGCTGAACAACGCGGCCCTCAACGAACAAGCCTTAAGCTTGTGCGTGACGGATCTGCGGGACGGTGATTCTCGGGCGGCCTACAAAATTGTTAACTACAACCTGAATCAGTACCGCCGCCTGACCATGTCCGTACACATGGACAACCTGGCTGATGAAGACGCTAAAACCTCAGCATTCATTCGACTGGGTACCGATTTCAAGGACAACTTCTACGAAATCGAAGTACGAAGCCTGACGGCTACCCGGCCGAGTTCGCTCAATATGGGTTCTCCCGACCCTACGCTGGTGTGGCCCCTGGACAACAAATTTGACTTCGCCATCGATGAACTTCGTCGCGTCAAAGCGGAACGCAACCGTCTCGGAGCGGCTAACGCGACGCCCTTTACGCTGGTATCCGAAGACGGCAAGTACAACATTACGGTGGTGGGAACGCCCGACATTTCCGCCGTTCAAGTCATGATGCTGGGGGTACGAAACCCGAAGTCAGACGATGGGCAGGCCAAGTCCTTCTGCGTTTGGGTAAACGAATTTCACGCGACGGATTTTGATCAGCGATCCGGTTACGCGGCTATCGGCCGGGCGGATATTAAGCTAGCCGATTTTGCAACGGTAACGTTGACCGGAGCCATGAAGACCTATGGTTTTGGTGGCGTGGACACGCGTATATCCGAACGTTCACAAAGCAATTCAATGGCTTTCGGTGTCGCTTCGAATGTGAATCTGGATAAGCTCTTCCCGCAAAACTGGGGATTACAAATTCCGCTTTATTTCAGCTACGACCGGCAGAACATTCGTCCGCACTTCAATCCACTCGATCCGGATATGCCGTTGGACTTATCGCTGAGTACGATGCCCGCCAATCAACGCGAAGCGTACCGGAAAATGGTGGAAGAAAACTCCATGCGGAAAGCCATCAATTTCTCGAACGTGCGGAAGATCCGCGTCAACCCGAACAGCCGAGCCCATTTCTACGACATCGAGAACTTTTCGTTTACCTACGCCTACTCCGACGCCATACGGTCGAGCATTACGCTGGCGGAATACCGACAACTGTCACAGCGGGGTGGCTTTACCTACGCGTATACCACCGCCCCCAAACCCTGGGAGCCGTTCAAGAAGTGGAAGAACGACCAGCACATTTTCCAGTTGATCAAAGACTTCAACTTCACTCCCATTCCCAACAGCGTAACCTTCCGGGCCGACATGGACCGAAGCCTGATTCGGACGCAGTACCGACAGGCGGCAACGGGTTCTACGGCGGGAAATCCGATGCTGACGACCGACGGGGTAACGCCTTTATTCGAGAAGTACTGGCTATTCAACCGCCTGTACGGACTGAACTGGAATTTCTCGAAAAACTGGAATGCTCAGTATAACGCCACGGCCCAAGCCATCATTGACGAACCCTACGGCGACATCAATACGCCGGAAAAACGAGATTCGGTGATGAACAGTCTGAAGCGACTCGGTCGGATGAAAAACTTTGAACAACGCATTACCAATACCTGGCAGATTCCGCTAAACAAGTTTCCGCTCACGGACTGGATGACGGCCCAGTTGCAATACAACGTCGCTTACAAGTTCCAGGCGAATAGTTACGGCATCGTCGATTCGACGGGTGTGGCCTTTGGTAATACCATTCAGAATACCCGCGAACGGGTACTTACGGGTCGGGTTGACTTCGTTGCCCTCTACAACAAAGTGAAGGCTTTGCGCTGGGTGAACTCCCCCCGGGCTCCCCGCCGCGATATTGCCCGTAGCCCCGGTGACTTTGACGAAGTAGACGTCGAGCGTAATCAATTCCTGAAAAGCGTATCTCGATTGTTACTGACGGTTCGGGGGATTCGGTATACCTATGCGATTCAAGAATCGACGATTTTACCCGGCTTTTTACCCACGCCGCACTTGTTTGGAGATCGTAGTGGGGTACCGGGTCTACCTTTCATTCTGGGTAGCCAGGACGCAAGCATTCGTTACCGCGGAGCCGAAGAAGGTTGGATTACCAAGAGTACGGTGCAAAACCAGCCGTTTGTACAAACGCTTACGAAACGCTTTGAAGCGACTACCGATCTGGAGCCGTGGAAAGACTTTAAGGTCTTCATGGATTTACGCTACAACCGTTCGGACAACTACCAGGAATTCTTCCGGCCCGCTACGGTCAATGGTCCTTTTGTGAGCCAGTCTCCCCTGCGGTCGGGTAATTATTCCATGAGTTACTTATCCTTCCTCACGGCTTTTGAAAAAACCAATCGGGAAAGCTTCTCGGCCAACTTCGAGCGTTTCAAAGACTATCGGAACATTTTGCTCGAACGCCTGAAGGTCGCCAACCCCGCCGGCGATTCGTATAACCTCAATTCGCAGGATGTATTGATTCCGGCCTTCTTCTCGGCGTATTCCGGCAAGAGTCCGAACAAGGTTAAGTTTTCGCCCTTCTATAAAATTCCGCTGCCGAACTGGCGGGTGAATTACAATGGTCTGACGAACGTAGGCTGGTTTAAGCGACGATTCTCGCAGATTCAGATTACGCACTCGTATTCGAGTACGTACAACGTTGGGAACTTCGTTTCTTCGCTGGAATACGATGCTGCGTTCGTTGCTTTAAACGCACCCTTGTACCCCTTTGCCAATCAGGTGAACGCCGAGGGGCAGTTTGTTCCGGTATATGTCATGAGCGTAATTTCATTCGTGGAACGCTTTGCTCCTTTTATTGGGGTGCAATTCCGTACGAAAGATGGCATTTCGGGTGGTTTGGAGTACAACCAGGATCGGAACGTCGGGTTGAACCTTTCCAACGTCTCGGTCAATGAAGTGAATAACAAGGATTTGACGGGTCGCCTGGGCTTCACGCGGCAGAACATCCGCTTCCGTTTCGGGGGTCGTCAGGTACGCCTCAAGAACGACCTGACTTTCGATTGCCGCCTGACCTTCCGCGATCAACGCGTCATTGTCCGGAAGCTGGAAGGCGAAACGACCCCAACGGCGGGGAACGTATTCTTCCAGTTTAACCCCAGCGTCACGTACAATGCCAGTCGTCAGCTCAACGTTCGCGTATATCTCGACCGTACGGTTAACGACCCACTCGTCTCTAACTCCTTCCGACGAGCCGTTACGCAGGGCGGGGTGCAACTACGACTTAGCTTGAACTAACTTTCTTAAAAAGGCTGCCTGAATCAGGCAGCCTTTTTATTTTTGAGTATAGAATTCATTTCTCATCCAACCTAACCACTGCTATGTATTTCCTGCGATTGAGTTTTCTTCTACTGCTTGCCTATACGACTCAGGCCCAAAACCAGCTTTCTGACGTTTCCAAAGAGCGGATCAATATGGGTGGCGTTCCCAATAACTCGACCAGCGTACTTTGGGGACAAGCAGGAGAATCCCGTACTGTAGTGGGTGAAATTTACCTGGATACGCTTTGGCATACGGGTAGTGTCAAGCTGAATCAGGGTCTACTGGCCGATAAGAAAACGGCCTCTGACAGCATCGGTGGTATACAAATGCGGTACAATATTTACGAAAATGAGGTAGAAGTACTCGCCAATGAAGCCCGCCGGGATATACGAGTCATTCCGGGAAATCAGCTCAAGTACTTTACCCTGAATCAGGGCACGCAACCCATGCGTTTCATCAATACCCGGCAGTTTCAAACGGATGAGGCCGTGACGGGATTTTACGAACTGCTTACCCCCGGTCGCCTGCAACTAGCCAAGCATCATCGAACAAAAACGATCAAACCTAATTACAATACGGCGTTTGGAACGGGCGAGAAAAACGCTCGAATTGAATTAACCAGCGATTATTACGTGATTTCGCGGGGAAAAGCGGTTCGATTCAGTCCCGGTAAAAAAAACATTTTGGCTCTCATGCAGGATCAACAGGCTGCGATAGAGGCGTATATGAAAACGAATAAAATCAGCTTCCGCGATCCATCAGATCTAGCTAAACTGTTTGCGTACTACAACCAGCTTTAACGTACTGTTTCTAGTATCCATAGATAAAAAGAGGTCCCGCTGGCTATACTCAGCGGGACCTCTTTGCTTACAGGATTTTTAGCGGTATCCTTCGGCTTGTAATTCGAACAATTCCGCATACCGTCCCTGCTGGGCTAGCAACTCTTCGTGCGTACCCATTTCCAAGACCTTCCCTCCTTCCAGTACCAGAATACGATCAGCCATGCGAACGGTGCTAAATCGGTGCGAAATCAGCACCGCCGTTTTTCCTTTCGTCAATTCTGCGAACCGCTGGAAAACTTCGTATTCAGCTCGGGCGTCCAGAGCGGAGGTCGGTTCATCCAGAATCAACAGATCGGCTTCGCGGAGGTACGCCCGGGCCAGAGCTACTTTCTGCCACTGACCACCCGATAATTCCACCCCACCCGAAAACCGACGGCCCAGCGGCTGTTCGTAGCCCAGCGGTAAGCCTGCAATCACGGCATCGGCCAGACTATCTTCAGCGGCTCGTTCCAGAGCGGGTAGATTCTCCCGTTCGACAATGTCGCCGACGGCAATGTTATCTCCCGCCGAAAACTGAAAGCGTAGGTAATCTTGAAAAATAACTCCAATGTGCGTACGAAGTTCTTCCAGATTGTACGCTTTTAAATCATACCCATCGAGGAGGATACGTCCTTCATCCGGATCGTATAAACGGCCCAGTAGTTTTACTAACGTCGTTTTTCCGGCTCCATTTTCGCCAACTAAAGCCAGTTTTTCCCCGGCTCGCAAATGAAAGCTCAGATTGCGAACGGCCCACTTTTCTGAGTTGGGATACTTGAAACCTACCCCTTCAAAAACAAAGCCTTCGCGAATGGGTACCGGGAACGGTCGGGGCGATACGGGGGATACAATCTGTGGCTGAATTTCAAAGAATTCAAAAAGATCTTTCAGGTATAACGCTCCCTGGGAAATGCTATTGAAGCGTCCCAGGATGCCTTCGAGCAAACTCCGTACTTGCCGGAACGAACCCGCCAGGAACGTCAGATCCCCCAGCGTAACGCGACCCTGCACGGTCTGGAAAATCATGTAGCCATACGCGGCGTAATAACCCACCGTACCAATCGCCAGCAGCAAACTGCCCCAGCTCGCCCGCTCCAAAGCAAGCTTCCGGTTTTCGTGGAAGTACTGCTCCGAAAGCGTCCGGTAGCGGTTAATCAGAAAATCGGACAGGCCGAATAGTTTCACCTCCTTTGCGGTATCGTCGCTGGCTCCGAGGTACCGGTAATAATCCAGCTCCCGGCGTTGGGGCGTCCAGCCGTAAAGCAGCGAATAACTTTTCGCGTTGAAGTGCAATTCTCCCAGAAACGAAGGAATCACGGCGACGAGTAACAACAGTAACAACCAGGGAGCAAAACTGATCAGCCCAATGGCCAGGGAAGCAATCGTCAACAGATCCTGTACCTGTGAAAAGGTTTGGGACAGCAGTTGCGTACGCCCCGCCGTTTGTTGCCGGGCACGTTCGAGTTTATCGTAAAAAGTCGCGTTTTCAAACTGAGCCAGATCCAGCGTAGCGGCGTGTTGCATCAGCCGGACGGAAGTTTGGTGAGCGTACCAGTCCCCCAGTAGACTCTCACTGAGGTTAATTCCCCGGCTCAGAAGGTCACTCCCGATGGCCAGTCCAAACTCAATCGCGACTAAGGTCCACAAGTGGGTTAGATCAGTACTGTGAGCATTTGCTAAGCGAATCACCTCATCGACAATGAGTTTGCCCACGTACAGCGTAGCCGTTGGTACGGTCGAGCGAATCAGTCGTAAAACAAAATTCAGAATCGTCAGGGAAGGACTCGTTTGCCAGATTTGCCGGAAGAAAGCAGGCAGATTTCGCAAAGCCGCAAATCGTTCGCGAAAGGAAGGTTGATGTTCAGAAGTTTCAGTATTACGTTTTCTTGCCATTGTACAGAGATAACATCCGAATGCCTCAAAAAAATCCCAAGCCCATCCCGGAGTTCGATCTCTTTCCTAGTACAGCTTTTTTGGCGAACGAGCTAGTCTTTCTAATTCCTTTGACATGACCTTTGATACCATTATTATAGGGGGCAGTTATGCTGGCCTTTCGGCGGCCATGACCCTGGGTCGTTCGCTGCGGAAGGTGCTCATCATTGATAGCGGCGAGCCCTGCAACCGTCAGACCCCACGAGCCCACAATTTCATTACGCACGACGGGCATTCACCCGATCAGATCCGTAGCCTGGCCAAAGAACAAGTCCTGCAGTACGATACCGTTACCTTTCAGGCAGACAAAGCCATTAAAGCTCAAAAATTGAGTAACGGTTTTGAAGTGCGAACGGAATCAGGCGATACGTACACGGGTCGAACCATCCTACTAGCCACGGGCGTTTCGGATCAAATGCGACCCATTCCCGGCTTTGCGGAATGTTGGGGTACGTCCATCATCCACTGCCCTTATTGCCACGGTTACGAAGTGCGTAATTCACCCATCGGCATTTTGAGCAACAGCGGCGTAACGTATGATTTTGTCCGTTTACTGAGCAACTGGTCAAAAGACCTGCATGTATTTACCGATGGTCCCTGCGAATTGCCCGAGGATGATTGCACCAAGCTCAGAAAGCACGGCATTCCAGTGATTGAAGATGAAATTCAGGAATTCCGGCACGAAGCGGGACAACTGAAAACCATCGTTTTCAAAAATGGACTAACTACGGATTTTCCAACGCTCTTCGTACGAACGCCTTTCAGTTTTGCTACGGACCTGCACGAACAATTGGGCTGTAAGCTTACCGAGGACGGATACATTCAGGTGGACGCCTTTCAACGGGCTACGGTACCGGGCGTTTTTGCGGCGGGAGACGCGGCCCACGCCTTTCGGGCCGTATCCGTTGCAACGGGCTCGGGTACTACGGCTGGGGCATACATCCACCATGATTTAATGCACGAGGAAGAGCCATTAGCATAGGAACAAAACCATCATTACTGACTTGGTCTCACGAGATTTTAAGCAGGTTTCATTCCTTTTTACGCTGGATTTGCTATTTTCCAGATTATAAACCTTGTTCTCGATGCGATATCTTTCCCTGGCCTTTCTCTCCCTGCTCCTGCTGACGGTTGCCTGCCGAAAAAGCACGCCGAAAATCAGCAAAGGAGCCTATGAATTCATTACGGACGACCCCAACGCCCAGCCTATCGTCTACACCAAAAAGGGTGTTTTTGAAAAGCATGTCATGGTTGCTGCGGCTCACCCGGAAGCTTCGCGGGTAGGTGCGGCAATCATGAAAAAAGGCGGCAATGCCGTTGATGCGGCCGTAGGTACGTTTTTCGCTCTGGCGGTGGCCTTTCCCTGGGCCGGAAACCTCGGAGGTGGTGGCTTTATGGTGTTTCGGGCGAAAGACGGACAGAGTTATTCGCTGGATTTTCGGGAAAAAGCTCCCGCCGCCGCTTATCGGGATATGTATCTGGATTCACTCGGCAATGTTATTCCCAATATGGCCTGGCTGGGGCATTCGGCGAGTGGCGTTCCGGGTTCGGTGGATGGCATGGTGGAAGCTCATCGAAAATTCGGTAAACTTCCCTGGAAGGACGTCATTCAACCCGCCATTGAGCTGGCTGAAAAAGGCGTTGTCCTCACCGAAAACGAAGCTAAGGGCCTTAACCGCGTCCGTTCCGACATCAAAAAGTACAATCCCGGAAAAACCTATTACCTGAAAACCGGAGCCGATACCACCTGGAAAATGGGCGATCTTTTCGTCCAGATGGATTTAGGGAAAACCCTCCGTCGCATTCAGGAAAAAGGCCGGGCGGGTTTTTACGAGGGCGAAACGGCCCGCCTGCTGATTCAGGAAATGGCCGTAGCGAAAGCCCCTATCGTTCAGAAAGACCTTGATGCGTATCATTCCGCCTGGCGAACGCCCATTACAGGTACATACCGGGGGCACAAAGTCATTTCCATGCCACCCACCTCTTCGGGCGGTATAGCACTGGTGCAATTGCTGAAGATGGTAGAACCTTTTCCTTTGAAACGCTGGGGCTGGCACGCTGACTCGACCACGCAGGTCATGATCGAAGCCGAACGCCGCGTGTACGCTGACCGGGCCAAATGGCTCGGCGACCCGGATTTTTTCAAAGTCCCGGTGAACGAATTACTGGATTCGGCATACCTACGCAAACGCTGGAGCGATTTCAACTGGGCGAAGGCCAGCGATTCGCAGGCTATTGCGGGCGGAGCCATTCCCGGCTACGAAAGCAACGAAACGACGCATTTTTCCGTCGTTGATGCGGAAGGCAATGCGGTATCCATCACGACCACGATTAACAATGGCTACGGAAGTCGGGTCGTAGTGGGCGGAGCTGGTTTTCTGATGAACGATGAGATGGAAGACTTCGCCGTAAAACCGGGCGTACCAAACGTATTCGGACTGGTAGGTTCCGAAGCCAATTCCGTACAGCCGGGCAAACGCATGCTTTCCAGTATGACACCAACGATTGTGGAAAAAGACGGCAAATTGTTCATGGTTGTAGGTACGCCCGGTGGCTCTACTATCATCACCAGCGTTTTCCAGACCATTCTGAACGTCATTGACCACGGGATGAGTATGCAAGAAGCGGTCAACGCTCTCAAGTTTCACCACCAGTGGCTGCCTGACCGTACCACTTTTGAACGGGGAGCTTTTTCGACTCAGGCATTAAATGCCCTAAAGGCAAAAGGCTACGCTATTGAACCGCAAACCGGCACTCTGGGCCGTATGGATTGTATTCTGATCTTACCGGATGGCCGACTGGAAGGCGGCTCCGATCCCCGGGCGGATAATACGAGTATCGGTTGGTAAAGAACATTTTGTAAAGAGCACGTTAAAAACGTGCTCTTTGTGTGAACATTTATTTAAGCCTTTACTCCTGCATTTGAGTAAAATCTCTCATTACGCTTTTATACCCTCCCTGTGCAGTAGCAACTAACCAAAATTTTGAATTATCTACTTTATTAAGCAAAATCGATGAATCGGTTTTTTATTTTTCTTCTCTTTCTTTCCTTTCAGAGCTTTGCTCAGCAAATTACCGTGACGGGTACGGTTACCTCTACTACGGGCGAAACGCTGGCCGGAGCCACGATCCTTGAAAAAAATACCATGAACGGTACGACCGCGAACGCCCAGGGTCAGTATCAGCTAACGGTCTCCGGTCCTAATGCAATAATCGTAGCTTCCTTTGTGGGCTACGATCGGCAGGAAAAGCCCTTGAGTGGCAGCACGAACCTGAACTTCACTTTAACGGAAGGCAACTTACTCAATCAGGTAGAAGTGGTAGGCTCCCGGAGTCTGAACCGATCTCCGACGGATACGCCAGCCCCGGTTGATATTATTGATTTGCAAAAGGTTACCTCCCGAACGGGTCAGTTGGATGTAAACCAATTGCTGCAGTACGCCGCTCCCTCGTTTAACTCCAACCGCCAGACGGGTTCCGACGGAGCCGACCACGTCGATCCGGCTTCCTTACGCGGCTTAGGTCCTGACCAGACGCTTGTACTCATCAATGGCAAGCGTCGCCATCAGTCTTCATTAGTAAATTTATTCGGCACCCGGGGACGTGGTAATTCGGGTACGGACCTGAACGCCATCCCGGCGGCCGCGATCGAACGCATTGAAATTTTACGCGACGGAGCCGCGGCTCAGTACGGTTCGGATGCCATTGCGGGGGTGATTAACATCGTTCTGAAGTCAACGACGAATGTGCTCGAAGTAAACGCCAATGCCGGAGCCTATCAGGCCAAGTATCGTTTCGACAACCAGAAATTTGACGGTCTGAACTACAACGTCAATGCCAACTACGGCCTGAAAATTGGTAAAGATGGGTTTGTGAATGTAACGGGCGATTACAATTTCCGCGATCATACCAACCGGGCGAATACCAATCCCGAAGATGTGGTGCGGCGACAGTACGGCGACCCGAAAGTACAGAATGCCTCGGTGTACCTGAATGCCAAGATTCCTTTGAGTGAACGGACGCAACTCTATACTTTCGGCGGTCTGAATTATCGTAAGGGCGATGCCTACGCCTGGACCCGTTTCGCGGATGATGATCGCAACGTACCCGCCATTTATCCCGATGGTTTCGATCCCATTATTTCCAGCAAAATCAACGATCGGGCCATTACCGTAGGCGTTCGTCAGTTAGTAGGTAAATCGGAGTTCGACCTATACAATACGTTCGGCTCCAATCGCTTTACGTACTCCGTTCATAACACACTTAATACTTCTTTGGGCCCCAACTCCCCGACTTCGTTCAACGCCGGCGGTTTTCAGTTGAATCAGAACGTAACGGGTCTAAAATTTTCGCGGTATTATAAAACGGTTCTCCAGGGTTTTAACCTGGCGGCCGGAGCGGAATACCGCGTGGAAAATTATCAGATTTTTGCGGGAGAAGAAGCTTCGTACCGGAGTTATGAGGCGGGCCAGGCACCAGGGGCTCAGGGGTTTCCCGGCTTCCAGCCTTCCGATGCAATCAATCGTAACCGTTCGAATATTGGTGCTTACGTCGATCTGGAAGCAGACGTAACGAAGTCACTATTACTGGGCGTAGCGGGGCGGTATGAACAGTACAGCGATTTTGGCGGAACCTTCAACGGCAAGCTTTCGGCCCGCTACAAACTCACCGATTTTCTGACGCTGCGGGCCACGGCCAGTACGGGATTCCGGGCCCCTTCCCTGCCGCAGATTTACTTCAACTCGACCATTACCAACTTCGTGAACGGACAGCCTGTAGAGGTGCTCATTGCCCGTAACGACAGCCGGGTAACGCAGGCCCTGGGGATTCCGAAACTTAAACAGGAAACCAGTCAGAACCTGAGTGCAGGGATTACGCTGAATCCTACGAACAGTTTGTCCATCACTGTCGATGGCTATCTCATTAAAATCAAAGATCGAGTGGTGTTAACGGGTGGTTTTGAAGACACGGACGATGTGATTGGCGAAGACCTGAAAGCCCTGGGCGTAGGCCGGGCTCAGTTTTTCACCAACGCCGTTTCAACGACGACCCGTGGACTGGACGTGATCGTAACCCATCGGGCTACACTGGGAGCCGGTAGCCTGACGACCTCGCTGGCGGCAAACTTCAATAAGCTGACGATTGATACGGTAAACACCACGCCCCGATTGGCTGGCAAACAGGATACCTACTTTGATATTCGGGAACGCTATTTCGTGATGTACTCCGCTCCGCCGTCGAAGATCAATTTGTCTTTTGACTATACGCTGCGGAAGTTCAATGTCATGTTGCGTTTTGTACGGTTTGGCGAGATCAAACTGGCGAATTGGAATTATGATTTAAACGATCTGGATGTGTACAAACCTAAAGTGACGACCGATCTGACGCTGGGGTACCGGATTACACCGCAGGTTGGTATAGCCATTGGCGGTACGAACCTCTTCAACGTGTATCCGACGCTCCACCAACCTAGCCTGACCGAATCGGGCGGTGCCTGGGACCCGGTACAAATGGGCAGCAACGGTTCCTTCTGGTTTGCCCGGTTGAATCTGAAATTTTAATGTTGTGTGCCTTACGAAAAAAGGCCTCCGTACGGGAGGCCTTTTTGTATTTATTCGGACCAGTGAGCTTTCGGAACGCTCAGGATTTTCTTCCTTATCCGTTCTTTTCCAGTTGCTTTACCAAGACCTCAAAGTCTTTCGGGTACGGAGCTTCGATTTTCACTTCTTCACCGTTCAGCAAATGGAACGTCAGGGAGTACGCATGCAGGGCTACCCGTTTCATCAGCGGTTGCTCATCCGTATCTTTTTTCAGATTGAACTTCCGCTTGAGCTGCGACAGGTAAATCGGTTTTCCGCCGTAGGTTGAATCCGCTACGATGGGAGCTTTCAGGCAGGTCAGGTGAATACGGATCTGGTGCATCCGGCCCGTAATGGGCAGACACTCCACGATGGTATACTGCCGATACGCTTTCAGGGTAAAGAAAAGGGTTTCGGCTTCCTTCCCCTTTGCCCGGTCAATTTTCACGACGCCGTCGCGGGGCAGAGCCAGAATGGGCAGGTATACCGATTCTCCCTGAAAATTATGGACGCCATTCACCACCGCGTGGTAGCGTTTTACCGTTTCGCGGTGCTCAAACTGCATCGACAAATGTCGGTACGCTTCCGGATTCTTGGCAATGGCCAGTACACCCGACGTTTCCTTATCTAGCCGGTGACACAACTGGGCGTCGTCGCTGTAGGCTTTGGCTAATCGTAAAATACTGAGGGTATTATCCGCCTGCCGTTCGTCGAGCGACGCGATGTAGGGCGGTTTATTGATGACGATGAAATCTTCGTTCTCGAAAATAATTAAATCCTTAAAATCCAGTGGCTTCATGCCGCAAAGATACGCATTTAATGCGGGCTTCGCTGGCTTTGGAAAGGAGTTAATGAATGACTTCCGAGCAATTCCACCGCCTTTAATTCAGGGCTTTGCGGTACAAATGCAGATTTTGCCGTATTTTGAGAGCCTGAACGCGTGAATCCATGGATGCCTTTGAATCTCGAATTGACTTAAGTGAACTGTACCAGACCGTCGCTGATATTCGCACGGAAGTAGGAAAAGTAATTGTGGGCCAGCACGCCATGATTGATCTACTGCTGACGGCCCTCTTTGCCGACGGTCACGTACTGATTGAAGGCGTACCGGGTGTAGCCAAAACGCTGACGGCCAAGTTACTGGCCAAAACCATTTCGGTCGATTTCAATCGCATTCAGTTTACACCCGATCTGATGCCTTCAGACGTACTGGGCACCTCGGTATTCAACCCCAAAGTTTCCGAGTTTGAGTTTAAACCCGGTCCGATTTTCTCGCATATCGTGCTGATTGACGAAATCAACCGGGCTCCGGCCAAAACGCAGTCGGCTTTATTCGAGGTCATGGAAGAACGGCAGGTCACCAACGCTGGACAAACCTACCCGATGTCGGCTCCTTTTCTGGTACTGGCTACGCAAAATCCCATTGAGCAGGAAGGTACCTATCGACTGCCCGAAGCCCAGTTGGATCGTTTTCTTTTCAAGATCATCGTGCAGTATCCTACGCTGGATCAGGAAACAGAAATCCTGCGTGGTCACCACGAACGCCGCTCCAATACGGACGCCGTAGAAGCCATCCAGGCCGTTTTATCCCGGCAACAACTGACGACCCTACGAGGAAAAGTCCGTCAGATTGTAATTGAAGATAAAGTCCTTACTTACATTGCTCAACTGGTTCACGAAACCCGTACATCTAAGTTTCTGTACCTGGGAGCTTCGCCCCGGGCATCGGTGGCTCTGCTCAATGCCTCCAAAGCCTTGGCTGCCTTGCGGGGACGGGATTTCGTTACGCCCGAAGACGTACAGGAACTGGCCCTTCCGGTGTTACGGCATCGCCTCATCCTGACGCCCGAAAAAGAAATGGAAGGCACCACGCCCGACGCCATCATCGAACAGATTCTCAAGAAAGTAGAAGTACCTCGCTAATACCCTCTGCCGTTACCGAACGCATCCGGTAACGGCTTTTTTCTTTCTTTCCAATTTTCCAGGAATCCTTCCGTTATTGGAAGCAGTATCAACACTTCAATCAAATTTTCTTTTGCTATGCGTGGCTTCCGCGTGTTTGGGCTGCTGGCTCTGGCCGTCCTGTTTTCTACCTGTTCGAAGCTCAATGAAGTCGTCGTACGGGCTACCAATTTTGAAGACGAAATTCAACTGGCTCAGAATCTGGTTTTTACCTTCAATAAGGACCTGGTACCGGAGGCTGAACTGGGCATTTGGCAGAGTACTAAATTCGTTGAATTCGAACCTGCCATTCCCGGTCGCTTCAAGTGGGTAGGGAAAAATGAACTGGTGTTTTCGCCGACGTCTTCCTTCCAGCCCGCCACCGAATACCAGGCACGTCTTTCCGACAAAATCCTGACACAGGCCAAGGATAAATCATTGGGTGTTTCGACCGAAAAACTCACCTTTCATACGCCTTATCTGGCGGTGAAAGAAACGGAAGCGTACTGGACCCGCTCGCGGACGGGCCATCAGGCAGTAGCGAAACTAAAACTGCATTTCAATTATCCGGTATCGGGCGGTGAAGTGGGTACCAAACTGACCGTCAGCGAAAAGGAACAGAAAGTCGGCTTTAGTATCGGACAGAACGGCGTGGCTAGTACCGTACCCCTTACCTTGTCCGGGGTTCAGGAAGCCAGACCGCTGGATCTGGCGCTGGAATCCGGGCTTTCCGTAGCCAACACTGCCTTTAAAACCAAAGAAACCACCGAGCTACAAACAACGCTCCCTGATCCGAAAACGCTGGAAATCGTACGCGTCGAAACGGGTTTTGAGAATAATCGCGGCTTCATCAAGGTCATTACTACGCAGGAACTGAACCCGGAAAATCTGGCGGCGGCGTATCAGCTTATCAGCAGTACCGCTCCCCCCGCTACCGTTGAATACGATACGCTGGGCAATCCGATTCCGATACAAGCGAAAACGACTTCGCTGCAAACGCAACCTGAGTTACTGGAAAACGGGCTCCTCATTCGCGGGGACTTTAACGAAACGGATACCTACACCCTGACCCTCAACAGCCAGCTACGCGGCGTACTCGGGCCTTCACTAAGCGAAGCGTATACCAAGGATTTGTACTTTGGAAAAATGCCCGCCGGTCTGGAATTTGTGCATAAAAAAGCGGTGTACCTAACGTCCAAGGGCCATCGCAATGTGGCGGTCAACATTACGAATATTCCGAAAGTACAGGTACGAATTTCCAAGATTTACGAAAACAATATCCTCAGTTACCTTCGTAACAACCGCTACCGTGATTACCGCTACGACAGCGAGGGCAACGGATCGGAGCAGGGGTATGTGTACTCAGAAGATGGCGGTACGTACTCCGACATCGTCGTAAACAAAACGATTGAAACGGAGGATTTACCCAAAACGGGCGGGGTTTCCCTACTCAACCTGAGTTTGCCGGACCCGACCAATTCCTTTCGGGGCATCTATCTGGTCTCGCTGAATTCCAACGACGAGTACTACCATAACGCTACCAAGCTGGTCAGCATCTCGGATATTGGCTTGATTGGCAAACAATCCGGCGACGAATTTCTGGTCTTCGCCCACTCCATCCGGACGACCGAACCGCTGAAAAACGTACAAGTGAACCTGGTTTCCTCCAATAACCAGACCCTTCAAACCATTGCTACCGACGCCAAAGGACTGGCGGTATTTAAAGACCTAAAAGCATCCGATTTTACAACGGCTCTGATTACAGCTCGTACCGACGAGGACTTCAATTATCTGTTTCTGGAAGATACGCAGGTACAAACCAGCCGCTTTGAAGTAGAGGGTAAACGCGATAATGCGTCGGGTTTCGAGGCTTTTCTGTACGGCGACCGGACCATCTATCGACCCGGCGAAACACTGCATTTCAACGTAGTGGTTCGGAAACAGGCCTGGGAAACGCCGGGTGAAATTCCGCTGAAAGTACGCTTACTGATGCCGAACGGCAAAGAGTATCGTACCTTGCGACTGACCACCAACGCCGAAGGAGCTGTAGCCCAGGACATTCCGCTGGAAACGGCTACACTAACGGGCACCTATCAGCTGGAAGTACTGAATGCCAACGATGTACTCCTGACTTCGCAGGCCATTTCGGTAGAAGAATTCATGCCCGATCGTATCAAGGTAGACGTCCGTACACCCAAAGAAAGCTACCGTTCCGGCGAAACGGCCCCGGTTACGGCCACGGCTACTAACCTGTTTGGCCCACCCGCCGCCGACCGGAACTACGAAATGGAGTTACAGGTGAAACGTCAGCTATTCCGACCCAAAGGATACGAGGGTTTCGTCTTCGATATTCCCGATCAGACTAAATTCGACAATCAGGTACGGCAGGGAAAAACCGACGCTACCGGACTCGCCAGCGAGCGTTTCGTACTGCCCGCCACTTGGCAGGATATGGGATTGCTCGAAGCCCAGACTTTTGTGACCATATTTGACGAAACCGGGCGACCCGTGAACCGGCTCCAACGTTTTGCGATTCAGACCCAACCCGTTCTGTACGGCATCGGGCTACCGGATACCTACGTTGGTACCAACGCTCCCGTGACCATTCCACTCGTGGCTTTGAATGCGGCCGGACAGCCCGTAGTTGCCACCGGGCAGATCGACATTGTGAAACACGAATACCAGACCGTCATTGAAAAGAATACCGACGGTTCGATGAAGTACTCTTCCAAACGACAATCCAAAGTCGTGTTTACGCGGGAGGTAACTTTTGCCAAAGGCCGGGCTTCGGTCAGTTATGCTCCGGCGACTTCGGGCGAGTACGAAATTCGTCTGCATCGCAGGGGTTCTCGCAACTGGACGAGTCAGGAATTTTACGCCTATGGTCGCGGACAAACCAGCAGTACTGCCTTTGAAGTGAACAACGAAGGACAGGTCGAAATGACGTTCGACAAAGCCCGCTACGAGGTGGGCGACAAAGCAAAAGTGCTTTTCAAAACGCCTTTCGCGGGGAAACTGCTGGTGACGGTGGAACGAAACCGGGTACTGGAACACCACCTGTTGGATACCGACGAGAAATCGGCCGAACTACAATTTCCCATCGGGGCAGAACACTTGCCCAACGTGTACGTCTCGGCTACGCTTTTCCGCCCCATGGACGATGCCGACCTGCCGCTGACGGTGGCTCACGGCTACGCTCCGGTGATGGTCGGTCAGTCTAACCGCCAGTTGCCCGTAACGATTACGGCGATTGAGCAGTCGCGTTCGAAAACCAAACAGACCATTCGGGTGAAAACAGAAGGCCGTGCCCAGGTAACGCTGGCCGTAGTGGACGAAGGCATCCTGCAACTTAAAAACTACAAATCCCCCGATCCTTACGGCTTTTTCTACCAGAAACGAGCCCTGGAAGTAGGCGGATTCGACCTCTACGCCTATCTGCACCCGGAGCTAAGTATTCGTTCGCGTAGCTCGGTGGGGGGCGATGGGTTTAGTATGGAAAAACGCATCAATCCACTGGCGAATGGCCGGGTGAAGCTGGTCGCTCTCTGGAGTGGAATACTGACTACTAATGGCAGCGGCGAGGCGGAATTCTCGGTGGATATTCCGCAGTTCTCGGGCGACTTACGCATCATGGCGGTGGCGTACAAAGACAAAGCTTTTGGCTCGGCTTCCAAAAACATGAAAGTGGCCGATCCGCTGGTGATCAGTACGGCCCTGCCCCGTTTTGCCAGTCCGGCCGACGAGCTGACCGTACCCGTCAGCATTACCAACACCACGAAAAAACTGGCTCAGATAACCGCTACCCTCCAAACGACGGGAGCCTTGCAGAATACCAGTCCCGCTCCACAATCCATCTCGATTGCTGCCGACCAGGAAGGACGGGCGGTATTTTCAGTGAAAGCCGCTCAGACCATCGGTACGGGCAAAGTGGTGGTACGCGTAAAAGGTTTGGGCGAAACGTTTAGTGAAGAGATTGATCTGACGGTACGGCCCAGCGTAGGGCTGGTGAAAACGTCCGTTTCGGGCGTAGTAAATGGCGGACAAACGGCCGCCGTTCCGCTGAATGTTGGAGAGCTGGTGCCGGGTACCGTTAAAGCCTCGCTACGGGTAAGTCGTTCGCCGCTGGTGTCGCTGGCCGATCCTTTAAACCGCCTGTTGCAGTATCCTTATGGCTGTTTGGAGCAGACGGTATCCGTGGCTTTCCCTCAATTGTACCTCGCCGAGCTGGTTAAAATCTTGCAATCGGGACGAAAACCGTACCTGAAAACGGGAACTTCGGACCTTAACCCAACGACTAACATTACAGCAGCCTTACACAAAATTGAGACGTTGCAACTCTTCAACGGCGGTTTCTCGATGTGGCAGGCGGGCCAACGCGAAGATTGGTGGACGACGGCATACGCGGTTCATTTCATGCTCGAAGCCCAGAAAGCCGGGTACGAAATCAACCCCGCTACCTTGAGCAAGGCTCTTGATTTTCTCAACCAGCAGGTCAGCAAGCAGGCCACTGAAAAGACAGCCCAAACCAATGAAGACGGCAGCGTAACCAACCGAACGCGGGCGAAACGTGAAACCGTTTACAGCCTCTACGTACTCAGCCTGGCCGGGAAACCAAACCGGGCAGTGATGAACTATTACAAAGCGAACCCCGCCCTGCTGACTTCCGAGAGGCGATACCTGTTGGCGGCGGCTTTCGGTACGGTGGGTGATGAAGGCAGCAAAGCCTCCTTACTTCCCGCCAATTTCCGTCCCGAACAACAGGAGCGGGAAACGGGGGGCAGTTTCTCCAGCCCTATTCGGAATCAGGCTCTGGTTCTGAATACACTGCTGGAAACCGACCCGGCCAATAGACAGATTCCGGGTCTGGCCCGGCAACTTTCAGCAGCGGTGAAGCAGGCTCCCTGGCTTTCTACGCAGGAAGAAAGTTTTGCTCTGCTGGCTCTCGGTAAGCTGGCTCGTAAGGCGGCTCAGTCATCGGTAACAGCTCGTATTTTGAGTAATGGGAAAGTACTGGAAACGTTTAGTGGCAAAGATTTGCTGCTCAGCAAAGGTCTGGATCAGCCTGCCACAATTACCGCCACGGGCAAAGGTTCGCTATATTATTTCGCCGAAGCGGAAGGCTTAAGCCGTAGCGGTACCATTGCGGCAACCGATCAGGTACTGGAGGTACGCAAACAATACCTGGACCGAAATGGTAAACCTCTTTCGGGAGCCTTACAGCAGAATCAACTGATTGTGGTGAAAGTGACGGTACGCTCGCAAAACGGCTTGCCCGTCGAAAATGTGGTCGTAACCGATATGTTACCCGCCGGACTGGAAATTGAAAACCCCCGCCTTACGCCCGAACGCGAACTGAGCTGGGTCAAAAACCAATCCATTCCCGACCATTTCGACCTGCGGGACGACCGGATTCATTATTTCACCAGCGTTTCGGCTCAACCCAAAACGTTTTATTACCTGGCCCGAGCCGTCTCCAAAGGACGCTTTACGGCAGGCCCCGTCTCTGCCGATGCGATGTACAACGGGGAATATCGGAGTTATTCGGGTGGTGAGACTGTAGTGGTAGAATAGGTTTTGGTAAGCGTTTTAGCTTCAACCTCCGAAGGTTCCAGGCCTTCGGAGGTTGTTGGTGACGCTACGCTAAACACCAACAACGGCGGGAGCTATAGTAAAATGAGTAATGAATAATTGGGGATGCCACGTTGAAAATTAATTATGGTGCACCAGAATTAATAAAATTACTAGCTGATTAAATAATCTTTTCTGAGTAGGTCCTTTCTTCTAATCGGGCCTTTCATATTTAGTATCTAGAACATAAATTACAAATGCGTCTCACTTTGATTCATAATGAAATTACATATTGACTATTATATATTCATTCTAACAGGGTATTTGTTTTGTATGGTTTCCTGCACAAGTGAAAAACCATGTGATCAGGATATACACGTAGAAGAAGTATCCTCCTTAGCTCCTTATACAGGGTCATATATTAGGATTAATTGTTTTGATAATACTTACAACTCATTAAAAAAAGTAAATGAAATCAGAAAGAATACAGTTACTAAACATAAAGGACCTTTATCCTTTGGAACTACGTCGAGGCATGATTTCTTCATGGAAGACGGGGACATGAATGAAATATTCAGAGATATTTTTTATGTTACATACGGCTCGGTTTCTGACACTAATAAATTGAGAGTTAGACATGTAACGTTCATCTATGGTTTTAAAGAATATCTAACCATTAATCCAATTATAACACACAAGAACAAAACAACTACTATACTATATCAGGAAAGTTTTTGGGCAATCAATAGGACTAATTTACAAAGATATATTAATAGCGTTTTTAAATTTATTGAGCATATCGATAACAGGAATCATACATTTATATTACGTAATACAAAGAATAATGAAGCTGTAAAAGTCGTTTTTAAAGATGATCCTTTGTTTTTTGAATTCGAACTAGAATAATTTCAATTTATACTGAGCCCTTGTTAGCGTTTAATGTAGTTCCCGTTCTCTGCCATGGTTGGTGTTGATCGTAGCGTCACCAACCACTACATTCATCGTGGAATTTCTCACTAACTAGTATATCACTTTTACAAAGGCTCTAGTACTATCGATGGCTAAGCACCAGCCAGCTCCTCTGTGTCGATACGCCCAACGAACCGCTAAGAACTAGTCCTTCCTCTTCTTATTTCCATCTTCACCCGCCAATCCGTACTTTCGTAGCCTAATCTCCTGCGGAAATGAAAATCCTGATTGTCGAAGATGAGCACGAAGTCGCTTCTTTCATCAAAAGTGGCCTGGAAGATTATGGACTCGAAGCCGACGTGGCTGAGGATGCTCTGAAAGCCCAGCAACTGTTGAAGGAACAGGAATACGGCACGGTGATTCTGGACGTGAATCTGCCCATTATGAACGGGTTCGAACTCTGCAAGATCATTCGGGATCGCTACGAGAATGTATCCATACTGATGCTTACGGCCTTCGGTACCACCGAAAACGTCCTAACGGGTTTCGATGCGGGAGCCGATGATTATCTGGTCAAGCCTTTCGAGTTTCGGGAACTAATGGCCCGTCTCCGGGCACTCAACCGCCGCCGACTGGCCGTACCCGCTGAAGCCGTCGTACTGAAGCTGGCTGATCTGGAATACAACCAGAAAAGTAAAACCGTAAAGCGGGATAATCACAAAATTAGCCTCACTGCCCGCGAACTGGCTTTACTGGAGTTTTTCATGAAAAACCAGAACCGGGCCTTGTCCCGTAGTGAAATTGCGGAAAAGGTCTGGGACGTAAATTTTGATACGGGTACCAACGTGGTTGATGTATACGTCAATTACCTTCGTAAGAAAATTGACAAGGATTTTTCGCCCAAACTGATCCATACCATCAGCGGCATCGGTTATATCATGCAGGAAGCCGAAGACTAGTTTACCCTCTATCACTATGAAAATCAGATCCAAACTATCATTAACCTTCCTGTTGATTGTAGCGGCTAATCTGATTTTGTTTTCGTCGGTCGTGTACTTCACTTCGGAGTATTTCCGGCAAAAAGATTTTTACCTACGCCTCAGCGATAAGGCCAAAACGACCGCCCGCCTGCTCATTGAAGAGGAAAAAATTGACGCCCAGCTATTAAAGCTTTTTGAGCGAAATAACCTGACTTCTTTGCCTGAAGAACAGATCATTGTCTATAATTCCAAGAATCAGATTGTTTACGAAAGTGACAATCGACCCGACCGCCTTGCCGACAAGCTTCATTTGCTGGAGCGGGTCCGGCAAAAAGGCGAAGTGTTTGTGCGGTACGGCCAGCGGGAAATCGTGGGATTAACGTATCGCTACGACAGTAAGGAATTCATCATCATTGCCTCGGCCTACGATGAATACGGGCTTACGGAGATGAGGCACTTGCGGACTATTCTGGGTTTCGGGCTCGTATTCGGCCTGACACTGGTGGGTATTTCCGGCTGGTTTTTTGCCGGGCGTACCCTGCAACCCATCTCCGAGGTCGTGCGACAAGTGGAACAAATCACGGCTTTTAACCTCAATCAACGCCTGGTTGCGGGGAAAGAGGAAGATGAAATTGCCCAGCTGGCTCAGACGTTCAATTCCATGCTGGATCGCGTGCAAAAAGCCTTTGCAGTACAGCGGGATTTCGTAGCCAACGCCTCGCACGAGTTACGTACGCCGCTCACCATCATTACGGGTCAGATTGAAGTGACGCTGATCAAACCCCGTACGCCCGAGGAGCACGAGGCGAAGTGGAAAACCGTACTCGAATCCATCCGACGGTTGAACAATCTGGCCAATAACCTGCTGGAACTGGCCCAGGTCAATCAGGATGTATCGACCATTACCTTTCAGGAAGTCGCTCTGGACGAAGTCATCTACGATGCTGCCAAACTGCTTACAACCAAGCAACCCTCGTATCAAATGATTTTTTCGTTTGAAGGAGATACGGCAACTTCACAACCTTCGTTACTGGTAAAAGGGAACAAGACTCTGCTCACGACGGCCTTTTTGAATTTGATGGAAAACGCCTGTAAATTTTCCCAAAACAAGCAGGTGGAAGTAACGCTGGGCGTGAATACGGAAGGAGCCACCGTCACCTTTACCGATCAGGGCGTAGGCATTAGTGCCGAGGATCTCAAACACATTTACGAACCCTTCTTCCGGGCCGAAAATGTTAAGAAAATTCATGGATACGGCATTGGGCTTCCCCTTACCCACCGAATCATGGAATTGCACCACGGTCGCATCTTAGTTAGCTCCGAACTCAACCGGGGGACTTCTGTCGTGTTACAGCTACCCAAGCTTTTCTAATCGTTTTCTAATCACCTCCTCATTACTCTCTAACAATCTTCTAATGGCCTCTTAATTTTGAAAGAGACCGCATGCCCTAGCTTTGTATCAGGCTAAAAAATCGCCTTCTAGTACGAGGAATTACGATTTCCGGGATTGGATGATTTTAGTGTCTATCCAACCTATTAGCCTTCCCACTATCTCTCAACATAGGCCCAAACGCTAGTTCCAACCGCGAACCGTTATGGATACGAAGCTTCAATACGGGACTGACGTTTCCATAGCGGGTGACCTGCGAGGGGGCCTGGTTTCCTTTCTGGTGGCGGTTCCGCTGTGTCTGGGCATTGCTCTGGCTTCGGGTGTACCGCTCTTTTCTGGAATCATTGCCGGGATCGTGGGTGGACTGGTCGTTGGGTTACTTAGCAAATCTCAGTTGAGTATATCCGGACCTGAGGCGGGCTTAATTGTAGTAGTACTGGCGACCATGGAACGCCTGGAGGCTTTTCCAACGTTTCTGCTGGCTACGTTTATCGCCGGACTCATTCAGGTGGGTTTAGGTTTTCTTCGGGCGGGGATTATTAGTAATTTCTTTCCCTCCTCCGTCATTAAGGGGATGCTGGCCGCGATTGGTATCATTTTGATCATCAAACAGTTGCCGCATTTGGTAGGCTACGACGCCGATGCCGCTGAAGGCTTTTCGCTTTTTCAGCCCGATGGCTTTGACATCCTGACGCAGTTGACGATTGCTTTCCAGCAGTTTAGCGGAACGGCCATTCTCATTTCGCTGCTTTCACTCAGCGTACTGATTCTTTGGGAACGGCCGCTTTTTCGTCAATATGCGGTTTTAAAGAATATTCCGGCTGCCCTAGTTGTCGTTACGCTGGGCATTGGCATCAATATGCTGATTTCCTCCCTGAGCCCTACGCTGGCGTTACAGGGAAATCATCTGGTCCAATTACCCGTACCCAAAACCGTGGCGGGGTTCCTTGGGCTTTTTACATTTCCTGATTTTACGTCCTGGGATAATCCGCAGGTCTATGCCTCGGCCCTGTCGATTGCGATGGTAGCCAGTCTGGAAGCTCTTTTGGCCATCGAAGCCATCGACGAGCTCGACCCACTCAAGCGGAAATCACCGACGAATCGGGAATTGAAGGCTCAGGGTATTGGTAATGTGGTGAGTGGATTGATTGGGGGCATGCCGCTGACTTCGGTCATCGTCCGGAGTTCGGTTAGCCTGAATGCGGGAGCACGTACCAAACGGGCCGCTTTGATTCACGGATCCTTACTACTGGTTTGCGTCGTGACGCTGCCGTCGGTACTGAACCGGATTCCCTGGGCTTCGCTGGCTTCCATTTTACTGGTAACGGGCTATAAACTCGCCCGGGTCAGCATTTTCAGACAGCAGTATGCGGCGGGGATACTCAAGTTTTTGCCTTTCGTTACGACGGTCGTAGCGATTTTACTAACGGATTTGTTAGTGGGCATCGGCATCGGTCTGGCCGTAGGATTATTCTTCGTTCTGCGGGAAACCTACGTGAAAGCCCACCAGACGCATGCCTACCATGTTAACGGGCAGGAACGTATTCGCATTCGCATGGGCGATTACGTATCCTTTCTCAATAAAGTCAGTATTACGGAAATTCTGGAAACCATTCCGCATGATAGTGTGGTAGAAATCGACTGTACGCGATCTTCTTATATCGACAGCGATGTACTGAACATTTTAAACAGTTTTGAATCGAAAGCTCATTTACGAAATATTCAGATCACGTATCTGCAACCCATAGCCGAAAATAAATCACTTCATCATCAAATAGCTGTCTAAGCAGCACCCTCTAAAGAATCGCAAGCCTTTAGAGCAACAAGAAAAGGAGTTAGTTTGATAAGAGCCCTTTCATCCGGGGCTTCTTTTTAGGAGTAGAAAGGTAAAGGCTCTGCTAGCCTTTACCTTTTTTGTTGACTTATGACTTAGTTCGTCTTTATCAACTTGCCTTCCCGTACGTATGCTCCAGCTTGTACTTTCCAGAGTAACATACCTCCCGTAACACCCGACAAATCCAGATCAAAGCGATGCTGATGCTGTACCTGCGTATCCTGCTGACGTAGTACAGGCTGCCCCGCCAGGGTGTACACCTGCAATTGGGCGGCGGCGGCCTGGGGTAAGTTTATTTCAATAATGGCCCGACTGGCGGAAGGGTTAGGGTATACCTTCACCGCGACTTCAGTCGTACCCGGCTCTACGGCCGTAGGCCCTTCAATCCAGACGTTTACGGGCGAAGAGGGGACGGAGCACCCTTCACTAATCACTACTACGACGTAATTGCCCGTTGCCTGCGAACCCCGGAGTACTAGGCGAGGCCGCGTCGCTCCTGCGATTTCGGCATTATCTTTCCGCCACTGATAGGCATAATTGGCTCCCGTAACGGCATTCAATACGACGCTGTCCGGAACCATGGTGGTGGTTTTTCCAGCCGGAACGATGTTCGCAACGATGTTCTGCCCCCGTTCGACAATGGAAACTGCCGCCGACTCTCTCCGACAACCTAGACTATCCCGAACGGTAACGGTGTAGTTACCCGGAGCAGAGGCATTGAATTGTACACCAGAAGCATTGGCCACAACCGCTGTACCGAGTTTCCATTCGTAGGCGTACGGAGCCTGTCCACCCGCGGGGTTCGCCCGTAGTAAGGCTCCACCACCCCGGCAGTAGAACAAATCACCGGAAATTTGTACCGTAGGCGTTGGTTTGATGGTGATACTCCGGCTCAGCGAATCTTCGCAGCCGCGGGCATCTTCGACTTTAATCAGGTAGGTTCCTTCTTTCGTCAGGTTTACGCGATTGCCAAATACGAGACTTGATCCCTGCCGCCAGCTATAGGTTACAGCACCCAGGCTATCGGTGACCCGCCCCGTCCATTGTGTACTGCTTCGACCCTCGCAGAGGTAGTCAGCCCCCGTTACACTCAGTTTTAGCTTACAGGCAATATAGGTGATTCGGGCCGTATCGCGGGCCGTACAGCCATTTCGATCCGTTACCGTTAGCCAAACCTGTGCAGAGCCTTTAAAAGGCCCAATGCTCGGATTGGCCACGGTATAAACGGGTGTATTAGCGGACGTTTGCCAGGCGTAGGTATAGGGGCTTGTACCACCACTGGCCGGAATGATGCCTTTGGGTTCGAAGCGATCTTTGCCCGTCAGGGAGGTGTCGGCTCCGGCATACGCGGTGGGAGAATTGTATTTTTGAATCGGAATGCTATTACCGGACACGGCTTGACAGCCATTTTTTGCCGTAGCCTGCAAGGTATACGTTCCAGCATCTTTGGCCTCAAAGGTAGAGCCCGTGCCCACTACCGTTGTACCGCGTCTCCAAGCATAGGTATCCGGCGTAAAGTTCTCCGTCCGAAAAATCTGCATCTTTACCCCTTCCTGATCCGCCGAACACAGGTTGAGCTTACTCGTTGCCGTAGTGATGTACAGAACGGGTTTGGTTTCCTGTACGGTTTTCGTGGTGGAAGCGGTACAACCTTTCGCATCGGTTACCGTCACGGTGTACGTACCGGCCTTGGTAATCGAAAGCTGAGGTGTTTTATCGGCGAGCACGGTCGATCCAAGTTTCCACTGATACGTATAGGGACTCGTACTACCGGAGGTCGTTACACTCAGGTTGCCTTTCTGTCCCTCGCAAAGGGCCGAATCGCCCGCAATACTCGAAAGGTCGGGTGTAGGATTCAGCGTGATGGTCAGTGTATCGGTAGCTCTACAGGAACCCTGGCTAAGCGTAACGCTGTAGATTCCCACGGTAGTTGCCGTATACGTTCGGCTCGTTCCAACAATTTGAGTACCCCTCCGCCACTGGTAGGTCACGGCTCCGGAAGAAGCCGTACCACTAGGATTCGCCGTCAGGACCACGCTCCCACTGGCACAAAGGCCCACACTGGTGGGAGTTATAGCCACTTTCAAGGGGCAAACGGGGTTTTGAAAGAAGCTACCCGTCGGGTTTCTCCCCCAACTCATCAGAGCCGATGTCAGCAGGAAAAGACTAAGTACAAAATTTTTCATACGGGTTGATGTTAAGTTCATGCAAAGTGGCGGTTCATACCTACAAAAAAACAAATTCCCCGGGGAAGTACCTGCCTCCCCGGGGAATTTACCCGTAAATCCTTATGGTTACTTTCCGGCTTTTGCCAGCTTATCGGTGTTTTCTTTTGACAGAATCGTCAGAGCACTGACTAATCGGTCGAGATCCGAGGGTAAAATATAGACGTGCGGCGTTACCCGAACGCCCTTCACATGTTCTTTATCTATTGGCGTTGTATGGATTTTGAAGCGAGTCAGGAGTGCACTTTCCAGCTGACCGGGCGTCATTCCGTTCACACCAACGACGGCCAAGGCTCCGGAATAGCCCTTTTTCAGCGAAGTATACAGCGTAATACCAGGCAGGTCTTTTACTTTTTCAGCCCAGTAGTTTTTCAGATAAAACAGACGCTCGTATTTCCGAACTGCCCCGATGGAATTATTGAACTGAATGGCCTGCCCGATGGCCTGTTCGATGAAAAAGGGTCGCGTACCCAGGTTTTCGAATTTGCGAATATTGTCTGACTGCGGCTGCTCGTTGGGTACCAGGGGGAATATCTTCGAAATTTTCTCTTTTTTCACCCAAAGCATGCCTGTACCAATCGGAGCACTTAGCCATTTGTGCAGACTCGTACCGTAATAATCGCAGCCCAGGTCGGGTACTTTGTAATCCAGATGCACAAAACTGTGGGCTCCGTCTACGAGTACTTCAATCCCGCGTTTGTGAGCTTCGTCGGCAATTTTCCGAACGGGCAGCACCTGCCCCGACCAGTTGATGACGTGCGTGAGGTGTACCACTTTGGTCTTCGGTGTCATTTGCTCGACAAACAGCTTCACCAGCTGATTCTCGTCTTCGCAGGGCATGGGCAGCTTCACGTAATTGAGCTTCAGACCATCGCGGAGTTCACGTTGCCGCCAGGCACTCATCATATTCGGGTAATCGAAATTGGAGACGACCACTTCATCGCCCTTTTGCAGGGGTAAACCCAGAATGACCGTATCCAGAGCTTCGGTTGCATTGCGGTTAATGGCGATTTCCTCCGGTGACGTACCCGCTACCTTGGCCAGCTGTTCCCGCAGGGGTTCTCGACCCTGATCCAGTACCCGCCACATGTAGTAGCTCGGGGCTTCGTTGGAATAGCGGAAATACCGCTCGACGGCTTCCTGTACCAAGGTCGGGCTGGGACTTACGCCACCGTTGTTGAGATTCAGTATCGTCGGCGAGACGGTGTACGCCCGCTGGATGAGAGCCCAGAAATCTTCATCAGAAGCCAGAGCTTGGGCTGAGTCTCCCAAGCGGTACCGTGCTACTTCCTGAAAGTACGATTCGCTGAGTGGTTTTAAACTGGGAAAGAGGGCAACGCTGGCCGACTGGCGAAAGAACGCACGGCGAGAAGGCATCATAACAGTATGATTGCTAGTGGATAACAGGTTGCGGCCCGGACGGAAATTACTGTAAAATCCGTAAAATCACTATCCCCCCGTGAAAACAGCTATTTTTACGCGTCAAAATACCCTTATCTTTCGACTGAAAGATCGTTTTGTATTGCTACCATGAATCTGAGTCTGACCTTACTGTTTATACTACTGGCCGTAGGTGCCAGTTTATACGCCTGGAATAACGAATCCATCCTGCGTCGCTGGGTAATGAATCCGTACGAAGTCAATCGCCGGAACGAGTATTGGCGGTTTATTACGTCGGGCTTTATTCACGCCGATATTGGTCACCTGGCCTTTAACATGATCTCGCTGTATTCTTTCGGCGGTCTGGTGGAAAGCATTTTCTCGCAGATTTCGCCGATGGGAAATCTGCTGTATGTAGCTCTGTACATTGGCGGTATTATTATTTCCGACCTGCCCACATACTTCAAGCACCGGAATAATCCCAACTACAATTCCCTCGGGGCTTCGGGCGGGGTATCTTCCGTCATTTTCGCGGGGATTATGTTTGCTCCCACGACGTCACTGTACCTGTTTTTCATTCCCATCCCCATTCCGGGCTGGATTTTCGGTGGACTTTATCTGGCCTATTCCTACTGGGAATCCCGGCGGGGAGCGGGTTATATCAATCACTCGGCTCACTTGTGGGGAGCTTTGTACGGTATTGCTTTTGCCATTGCGGCTTATCCACCCGTCATCGGTATGTTTATTGAGCAAATCCGGGGATAACTCGTATGTTTTCGATTCTGGCTCAGCCCCATCCCCGCTTCGAGCGTGATGCCGCTACCTGGTGGCTATCTATCGGAGCGGGTCTATTCGTGGGGCTGTTTATCATTATTTTTCAGCCTTTTGGAACCGCCCGGGTCGTCATGCCCGGGAAGTACCTGTTTCTTGCGGGTTTTGGAGTCATTACTTCGCTGGTACTGGTTACCAATTACTTTGCCTTACCGGCTCTATTTCCAGCGTGGTTTCGGGAGGAACGCTGGACGGTTGGTCGCAACATCGTCTTTATACTGGGCCATTTTCTGGGCATTGCCGTGCTTAATTACTTTTACACCACGAGCGTTTTTGGAATATCTCGACATATTCCGGGTTTACTTTCCATGATTGGGTTTACGTTGATTATTGGCGTTTTTCCGACGACGGCCTTTACCATTACCACGTACGTCAAAAAGCTTAAGAAGTACAGTCAGCCCCCCCAGCCGGAGCCCCTCTCCCCGCAGGAAATCGCTACCGAAACCCAACAGTATATTCAGTTCACGGCGGAAAACGGAAAAGATCAGCTACGCCTACCCGTGACCGAATTGCTGTACATTGAGTCAGCGGACAATTACTCGGAAATCGTTTTTCAGGAAAATGGTCAGCTCCGCAAGGAACTGCTCCGGAGTAGTCTGAGTCGACTGGAAACGCAAATCCCCTACGACTTCATCGTCCGCTGTCATCGTTCCTACATTGTCAATTTGCACCGTGTGGAACGGGTGAGTGGGAACGCTCAGGGGTACAAACTCCATCTGCGATCGCTGGAAACGCTTGTCCCCGTTGCTCGCAAGTATTCCGAACTGGTCACTGAACGCTTTCACTGACCTTGTCAAACATCCCGAAGGATTGCTGAACGGCCCCTGGCTTTGTCAAACGTCCCAGCATCTTGATAATCAACCCATTGATTTGACATGTTTTCGTCGTAGCTCTACGTTTGTAGGGTCTTGTCAACCATGCAATTCTTATGAAAACGCTTCAGGCTTCGATCCTCGTCATTCACGTTATCTGTGGTTTTACTGCTTTACTTAGTGGCCTAGTCCCCATGATTGCCCGCAAAGGGGGCCGCTTACATAACTTCTGGGGCCTGATATATTACTGGGCCATGTTTGGCGTATTCATTACGACCGTGGGCCTATTTGTACTGGATCCGCTTTCGCTGAAAATGCAGTTCTTTCTACCCGTAGCCGTCGGTAGCTTTTACCAGACCTTCACCGGAAAACGAATTTTATTACGCAAAAAATCAGATACACCACCTGCCCAACTGGACTGGGCTGCGATGTACGGCGTAAGCTTTTTCGGGCTAGTGACGCTGGCCTGGAGTATCCAGCGATTTACGGTACAACAACCCTACCAAGGCATTTTGTTTCTATTCCTGACCGCTCTTTGTCTGGCCAATGGCGGGAACGATTACAAGGTATTTAGTGGACGGGTACAGCCTCAACGCATGCACTGGTTCTTTACGCACCTGGGTCGAATGCTGGCTTCGTATGCCGCTACGCTAACCGCCTTTCTGGTCAATGTAGGTCCCCGTTTCTTACCCGCTGATATGCCTTCTTTCGTCAATCTTCTGCTGTGGATTGGTCCAGGTGTAGCCGTTGGTTTTGTCATTAGCCGGCTCACGAAACAGTACCGCAAAAAGATGGGCTTGACGGCTCCCACCGCCTCTGCTACACCTGCCTAACTGTTTACTGGTACGGTTTAAAACTCCGGGCATAACTTTTATGGAAAAACTATCATTTCCATTAGCCCTGCGTTTCCATGTCTGTGCCTTCCATCCTTCCCTCCCTGCTAGATAATGACTTCTACAAGTTCACTATGCAGCAGGGAGTTATTCGGCTCTTTCCATCGGCCCGAGCCCGTTATCAATTCATTAATCGGGGAAAACATGCGTTTCCGCCCGGCTTTGCCAAAGCTCTGCGGGAAGCCGTTGATGCCATGGCTTCTTTGCAACTGACCCGCGAAGAGAAACACTTTCTCCGAGTTACCTGCCCTTACCTCGACCCCGTCTATCTGGATTTTCTGGCCGGCTACCGATACAATCCCGAAGAAGTACACATCATCCAAACCGGCGAAGAACTGGAAGTACGCGTTGAAGGCCTGTGGTACCGTACCATTTTGTGGGAAGTACCGCTCATGTCGCTAATCTGTGAACTGTACTATCAACTGAATCATCTGAAGCGAATTAGTGATGCGGAAGTGATAGAGAATACTCGCCAGAAGATTGAAAATTACCGCGATCTGAACGTTACGGTAGCTGAGTTCGGCACCCGCCGTCGCCATTCGTATGGGGTACATCGATTGGTTTTACAGGCTTTGCAACAGTACGGGGCGGGTTCATTTGTCGGAACTAGCAACGTACACATGGCCATGCAGTATCAGACCAAACCCATTGGTACGCACGCCCACGAATGGTTTATGTTCCACGCAGCCCGGTACGGTTTTAAGATGTCGAATGCTTTAGGACTGGAACATTGGGTACAGGTCTATCGCGGGGATTTGGGCATTGCCCTATCGGATACGTACACAACGGACGTCTTTTTCCAGCAGTTTGACAAGATGTTCTCCAAGCTCTTCGATGGAGTCCGGCACGACAGTGGCGATCCGCTCGAATTCACCGATAAAGTCATCCAGCATTACCAACGCATGGGGATCAATCCGCTGTCGAAAACCATCACCTTCTCTGATTCACTCAATTATGAAAAAGTCGTACGCATTGCCGAACACTGTCGGGGTCGCATCGGCATGTCGTTTGGCATCGGTACCAGTCTGACCAATGACGTCGGCCCTAAAGCCATGAACATTGTAATTAAAATGACGGAGGCCCAGCCGGGTGAAGGAGAATGGACCGAGGTCGTCAAGCTATCCGACGAAAAAGGCAAATACACGGGCAGCGAACGGATGATTCATCTGGCTAAGGAAATCCTCCACATCGAATGAGAAGTACGTACTGAATACCAAGATTTTCCACCGATCCAGCCATGAAAGAAGTTGAATTAAGTACGATTGAAGCGTACCTCACGCTCATTAAGCAGAGTAAAGACGAACACAGCCAGCAGGGCTACTCGATTGATTTTCTTTTTCGCGGACAAACGTTCGATCATCCCCTGCTTCCCAAGATTTGCCGCCTGAAAGCCAAAGGTGACATTTTGCAGGTGGAACAAACGCTTTTACAGGAATTCAAGCGAACAAATCCACTGCTCATTGAGCCGCACCGCCCCATGGACGATTGGGATTACCTGACGCTGGGCCAGCATTTTACCTTACCCACGCGTTTGCTCGACTGGTCAAACAATGCCCTGACGGCCCTGTGGTTCGCTACGGGCGAATCGCTAGGGGCTTCGTCGTACAGCGTAGTGTGGATTTTAATGGCTCAGGAAGAAGATTTTGCGGCCAATCTGGAAACGATGCACCCTTTCGAGGTGCCGCAAACTAAGCTGGTACGACCCCGGATTATCAAGCAACGGATCAATAATCAGTCGGGTGTATTTAGCGTCGCGTCGTCTCAGGAACTACTGACCAAGCAGTACATGAACGAAATCGACTCGTATACGGAGAAGTTGATCAAGGTAAAAATTCCGTCCACCTGTTTGAAGCAAATTCGTACCGATCTGGATACGCTAGGCGTTAACGCTTTTTCAATTTTCCCGGAACTGGAAGGGCTCTGTACTTATCTTCAATGGCGTTACTTTGAATAATGAAAAAGGCGTAACACGAGTCGTGCTACGCCTTTTTCATTATCCGCTATCATTACTTAGTTTTTTCCGGAATTAAATACGCCTTTTGGATCGGCCTGTTTAGCCGAAAGCTGCTCGATGAAATTGAAGTCGAGGACCTGTACATCCAGCTGACGGCATTGGTGCAGGTGTTCCCAGGCTTTATCAAAATTGTTTCGCTGGTACTCGGCCAGTGCCAGTTTCAGGTACGTCGTGGCGTTAGTCGTATCCAGCTGTACGGAACGATTGAGTAAGGTAAACGCTTCGTCCAAATCATGAGCCTGACCGGATTGCTGATGTTGCTGAATGTACAGCGTCGCCAGATCATCGAGTAACATCGAATTAGCAGAATCGCAGGCGACTCCTTTGCTCAACATACGGATGGCCTCGGTTCCTTGTCCTTTCTGATGGCAAACAACCCCTAAACCCCAGTACGCATCGCTGTTTTTCGTGTTCAGCAACTGGGCCAGGTTGAAGCGGTAGCAAGCTGTATCCAGCTCACCTTCGGCGATGTACTCCCAGCCACGCTCGGCAAAAAACCGGCTGGCTTCGGCCCGATTACCGAAATTCTCGTCACAGGCCTTTAAAAAGGCTTCGTCTTGTTTGATTTGCTGGGCGGATTTCTTTTTTTCACCCCACAGCGGAATACAGTGCAGGGATGTTTTGTCACTGTCTTTAGCTACCGTCGAACGGGCTTCAGAATTTGATTTGGTTAGGGGATGGGACTGACTAACAAACTGAGAGGTCTGTCCGAAAACGTTCGGAAATACCCCCAGAATGGTCCACACTACTAAAAGGGCTCTCATCGAATTCACTCTCTCCAAATTGGTTTCAGATTCTTAAACGCTTCGGTTGAGGAATAAGTGTCTGCCGAAGTAGTTTTAACGTAATTTTCTGGAGATTAACCGTGTAAAAAGAAATATTCGTCGCTGGTATCCAGGACTTTATTCCCTACCTCCGTCGCAACGAAAGTAGTAGAATCCCTAAGTTTAGCCAAACGATTAGTCGATTCTTAACTCAAATCATCCCCATCATCAGCTCCCTTTGGGAGCCTTCCTATGAAACGTACGCCTTGGGTGCTCGCCGAAAGAAAAACAGGGAAAGAAAGGCCGTTAGTCCAAAAACGCCAGCCGTCAGGTACAAGGCTTGCTGGTACGAGCCGGAGGTTTCGAAGAGCCAGCCCATCACTAGTGGTCCCAGTAGTGAACCGCAGTTTTCGAATAAGCTGATGGTACCGTTGATCTTCCCGGCTGCTTTCAAGCCAAAGGATCGAACAATCAATACGTTGTACAGAGTGAAAACGCCGCCCCAGCTTAAGGCCGCCAATCCTACGGAAGGAATAATTAGACTCGGCGTCAGCGAAGCCAGGCCTACTGCTCCGACCATGAGTCCCAACAGACAGCCGGTAAACAGAGGATAGAGGGACACCAGATCAGAAATCCAGGAAATCAGAAATTTCCCTACCAATGCTAACGTGAAATACAGCGATAGCGTCCAGGCCGCTTGCCCGGAATCGAATCCAACGCTTCGTAATTGTAAAAAGAGATTGGAAACCAAGCCGACAATTCCCAAAAACGAAAGAAATCCGCACAAAGCAATCAACCAGAACAAGGGCGTACGTAGGGCTTCGGCATACGTTCGCCCCTCCTTTACCAGTGGTTCTTCCGTCGCCCCTCGTCCGTAGGGTTGCATGCCGGCGGTTTCGGGGGTACTATGCACAACGACAGCCGTATAAACGAACAGCACCAGGGGGACAAACGATAGCCAGTGAAAAGCTTCCCGCCAGCCGTGCGTATGAATTAGATTCGTAAGTAAGGGCGGAAAAATGGCACTACCCAAACTTGTGCCCGCCAGCGTAATACCCAGGGCTAATCCGCGTTTTTTCTGAAACCAGGACGAAACCAGAATCACTACGGCCACTGAACCCGCCGAAACGTACGCCAGTCCAAGCAGTACGTGCAGAATATACAAATCCGTCAGATTACGAGCGAACCCGTAGCCGCCCAGAGCCAGGGTCATTAAGGTTAATCCACTCAGCAGTAACTTCTTTACCCCAATCCGATCAATCAACCAACCTGACAGTAAAATGAATAGAGCCGAAACAGCGTAGGTAACCGTTTCCCGGGACTTCAGTACGCTCCGACTCAAGTGAAACTCCCGCTGAACAACTTCATCAAACACCGACAACGAAGAAGTAGTAAGCCCATTGATGGTAATGAGAATGAATAACCCGGAAACCGCGATCAACCAGGGATACTGTTGATGAGAAGTGTCTGAAGTATCGGTTAAAGTAGATGTTTGATTCATACGTTCGGGAAGCAAAGACGCTTTTTTACTCGTGTCTAGTAAACAGCGGAAAAGATAGATGGTTCCCAGTAGTCTAGCCCTAGTCTAGAGTTTTAAACAATTCGTTACATTTGGTCGTTATATTCATTCAAACATAACGATAACTTTAGACCTATTCCCGTTCCTGTCGCATGAAAAAGTTACTGTCCTTGTTCGGTTTTCTTGTATGGTCCTGGAATGTATCAGCTCAGGTGGTTCTGAAGGTTACGGGTGAAGTCAATACTCCGCTTCAACTACAGGCTTCCGATCTGAAAGCTCTGCCGCATACAGAAGTAAGAACCGTAGACAAAGACCAGAAAGAACACCACTATTCGGCCATACCGCTGATTGAGCTACTCAAAAAAGCCGGGGTAACCGTAGGCGGGCAACTTCGCGGGGAAAATCTGGTTAAATACGCTCTGGTACGGGCCGCCGATGGGTATGAGGTCTTGTTTGCTTTACCAGAACTCGACCCAGAGTTTAGTACGCGAACTATCGTACTCGCCGATGCCGTAGACGGTACTCCCTTACCCGCTGGCCTAGGTCCGTATCGAATCGTAGTACCCGGCGAAAAGAAACCCGCCCGCTGGATTCGGGAAGTAAGGGAAATTGAAATCCGGTTTGCCAAATGATTTTTGTTTGCCAGAGAATGTTTATTTTCACTTTCCATTTGCCGGAAAGGCCGCAACCGGACAGGTAGACTCGTTTTTCTTCTCGTCGATACGTATGCTTCGTTGGTTGATCCTGCTGAGTAGTGCGGTGGTGCTGGCCTTTAACCTCCGCAACGATACTCCCTATACGCTTACTATTCCGGCTTCTTTTGGGCATCGCTACACGATTCCGGCGGATAACCCGATGACCGTGGAAGGCGTGGCCCTAGGGCGTTTTCTGTTTTACGACTCCCTGCTTTCCAAGAACAATACCATCTCCTGTAGCAGTTGCCATCAGCAAAATCGGGCGTTTACCGATGGTTTTGCGTTGAGTATCGGCGTGAATGGACGCACCACGGCCCGCAATTCCATGTCGCTGGCGAACCTGCTTTGGGTACGTCATTTCTTCTGGGATGGTCACTCACCCACGCTGGAAGATCAGGCTCTGATTCCCATGGCTCATCCGGATGAACTGGGACTAGCTCCCGAGAAAGCGGCTCGTAAACTGCAACAAACGGCTTTTTATCCCCCAAAATTCAAACGGGCATTTGGCACCGACTCCATTACGCCCCTTCTGATGGCCAAAGCTCTGGCTCAGTTTGAGCGGACGTTGATTTCTGCTCAGGCTCCGTATGATCAGTACCTGAGACATCAGTACACGCTAACCGCCGCCGAAAAGCGAGGCATGGATCTATTCATGCGAACCTCCAACGTAGCCAAAGGTATACGCGGAGCGAATTGTGCTCACTGTCACGGCGGAGCCCAGTTTTTCCAGAACGTCTTTCACAATAATGGCCTTGATGCCTCACCGCTCGATCCTGGTCGGCAGGAAGTAACAGGCTTTGACGCCGATTTTGCCCGCTTTCGCGTACCGACGCTTCGGAATATTGCCGTGACGGGTCCGTACATGCACGACGGTCGCTTCCGGACGTTGGAGGAAGTCATCGATCATTACAGTGAGCATATGGCTTCCAGCCGTACGCTCAGTACGGACTTAAAAGGTCCCATGCATCTGACCTCTTCCGAAAAGAAAGATTTGATCGCCTTCCTACATACACTTACGGACACGGAGTTTTTACAGAATCCCGCCTTTAGCAATCCGTTTTTGACGCAATAGTCTGCTATTCGTCCATTTCTTCGGGCTTCGTTAATGAACTGGCGAGCAAACTAATGACGCCCATCGCCAGAAAAGTATTACGGGCTTTTTTGTGTTTGGCAAAACCAAAAAGCCAGGGTGCCGCCAGTGCCAAAAGTCCCGCCGAAAAGTCAATAGCTAAGTGCTTTTTGAAGGGTAATAGTCGCAGGACGCCCCATTCGGCCTTGGTACCTAAAGTATAGGCTAAGGCTCCACTACTCAAAAGACCACATAAGCTGACAGCGGCTTTTTCCTTTTCAAAATCGGCCAGTTTAGGAGCCAGGGCCACAAGCGGTACATACGCATAATCAGCTAGGCCGTGCATGGGCCGTGAAATAGGCTTTCCCATAATCGGGTGTTTTTAGGGTTGGTTTACAGAGGTGTAGAAAAAGCTGTACCTGAGCTTGTTGGAATATTATATTACAAGGATTGGTGAATTTAAATAATATAGATGCAGTCTTTCGTCCCGCTGAGATGGCTGATCTTTTAGTGCATATCGCGAACGTCGCTCTTTTCATCCCGCTTTAAGCCACCGCATTGCGGATGAAAAAGGCGACTTATCGCGATAGGACGGGGCCTGGATTTAAGTCGTCCATGAAGGTTTCCGATTGAACTTTAATAACTACCAACCACTAACTAATAAACTTAAATAAATTGCCTTTAGAAGAAAACCTCTCCCGCTCCTGAGCAACGGAGCGACCTACAATAGCCGAAACGCGGTGGCCCAGAGCAGGCGTTAGTCGTGGAGAGGTCCAGCCTGGAAGGCTCACCAGCTACTAGTCAGCCGCGACTGCGGGACGAAATTCGGTCTGACTCATACGAGCTAGGTAAAAGATCCTATTTATACGACAACAACAAACCCCGTACGCAGGTCTGCGTACGGGGTTTGATAAAATAACCTTAAAGTAAATCTTACTTCTTCAACTTCTCCTGAAACAACTTCAAAATCCGCTTGTACTCATCCATCCAGCTGGTAGGCTCTACAAATCCGTGGTCTTCCATGGGATAAGCGGCGAGTTCCCAGTTTTCTTTTCGCAATTCAATCAGTCGCTGCGAGAGACGTACAGCATCCTGGAAATGCACGTTTACGTCTACCATCCCGTGACAGATGAGTAGGTTATCTTTCAGACCAGCGGCGTGATAAATTGGAGAGCTGCGACGGTACGCCAGCGAATCCGTCTGGGGTTCATTCAGAATATTGGCCGTATAGCCGTGATTGTACGCCGCCCAATCGGTTACGGGCCGGAGAGCCGCCCCCGCTTTGAATACGCCGGGTTTGGTGAACAAAGCCATCAGCGTCATAAACCCGCCGTAACTACCACCGTACATCCCAATGCGTTTGGCGTTGATACCCAGTTTCTGCGTCAGATACTTCGCCCCGTCTACGTGATCGTCGAGGTCCTTACCTCCCATGAAGCGATAAATGCCCGTTCGCCAGTCGCGACCGTAGCCCGCCGAGCCCCGGTAATCCATGTCCAGTACCGTAAAGCCCTGATCGACCAGTAAGTTATGGAACATATATTCCCGGTAATACTGACTCCACCATTTGTGAGCGTTTTGCAGGTATCCGGCTCCGTGGACAAAGATGACCGCCGCCCCGTTTTTCTTCTTCGGTACGTACAGACGTGCGTAAATATCCTGTCCGTCGCTGGCTTTTACCGTGATGACCTGCGGTTCTTTCCAGACATAGGATTTGAACTCATCCGACAGTGAATTTGTGATTTTTTCCGCTTTCGCTCCCGCCTGGTTTTCCTGTAGATACAGTTCCCAAGGCTGCGTAGGCGTTGAATAACGAATGAGCAGTTTCGTTTCATCCGGTGAAAGGCTTACCTCATGGGCTCCCATACCGGTTGTCAGCTTCACGCGTTCACCGCCCGTAACCGCCATTTTATACCAGTGCTGTTCTCCGGGGTGTACCTCATTCGACTGAAAGTAGATCGTCTTTTTATCCTTGGATAGAACCGTCTGCTGTACTTCGAACTTGCCACTCGTGAGCTGCTTACGTTCATTCGTACGCAGGTTGATGCTGTACAAATGCGAGTATCCCGTCGCTTCCGACTGAAACAGTAACGTTTCCTTATCCAGCCAGGTCAGTGCGTATGAACCGGGACCACCTACCCAGGCCTCATCGCGGAGGCGGTCAAGTACCTTTAGTTTCGCCGTAGCGGGATCGAGCTGGGCAATCCAGCGGTCTTTGTTATCCTGCGAACGAACGATCACCACGGCATACGTACCATCTTCGGACCAGTTCGTTCCGAAAAACTGTACCGGACGCACCTTCGATTTTTTGGACGTAGTATCCGCTTTATACTCCGACAGGTATTTAGGCTGCTCCGTAATGCCCGTCAGGTCTTTTGCACTCACTTCGCGGATGGTATCCTTTTCGATGTCGTACAAAAACAACTGATGCGAAGCCAGGGGTGCCCCTACTTTGGTGCGGGCCGGAATGTCTTCCGTGAATCCTGATTCGGTGACGTAGTTAGGCACAATCGTGCTCTTCGCTCCTGCCGCCGATTTTACCAGTTGGAAAGTCACGTATTTTCCGTGGGGAGCTGCCGTGGGAGCCATCAGGTTCCGTTCTTCCAGGTAAAATTCCTTAGGCCGCTTGGGCTGTTCGGCTTTGGTGATTTTAGCGGCGTCCTTTTTCTTATCGGCCCGTTCCTTCAAAACTTCGAACATCGCTAACTGATCCGTTTTCTGCCATTTTTCCTGTTCGTTGGCTTTCGGATCAGCTTTCTTACTACCCGACAAAAAGTTGGTCAGTTGATTGATTTCACCCGAAGCTAGGTACATGGAAAACAGGTTCATGCCCCGACGGAAGATCACCTGTCTTTCATCGCTACTGAACGTAGGATTACTTTCATTTTCAACCGTATTCGTCAGCTGGCGAATCTGTTTGGTAGCCAAGTCGAGGTAAAACAGATCGCCGTTCTTTTCGTACAGCTTTACGGTTTTCGCCTGATTGTACTTCCCCGATTCGCTCGGTATACGCTGCCGATCGGTTACACTTACTTTCGTAATTTTTTTGCTGGCGAGTTCGTAAGCATAGAGCGAATCGCCTTTGGCTCCTTCGGGATTCCAGGAAAAATAAACCCTGGAACCGTCTTCGGCCCAGTAGGGATTACTCGGCGAAACGCCCATCCATTTGGGATCCCGCATGATTTTTTCGACGGTCAGCGGCCCCAGTTTCTGGGCCATGACAGATACGGCAGGTAGGCTTAGAAGCAGACCCAGTGAAAGGGCCCGAACATTAGGAAGATGAAACATACAATGGGATGAACGCAGCATCGGGCTGCTTAGCTGTTTACCGAAGTGCTGATGAATGCCTTAAAAATACGGGATCCTGTGTATTTCTAACGTTTTTGGCGACTAAACCTTATTTCTTAAAGGTCAAAAAGCCCATTTTCAAAATCAAGTCAGTCATTCGTTTGGATGCTGCCCCAAATGATTTCTCTCAGGCTAGCCATTCATTGGTCGCTTTTATGCTGTTTCCCAAGGCTTTTTGCGACCTTTGTGTTTTCGTTGGAAGGAATAAGAAGATGACGTTCGAAGATTTTAACCTCAATCGGCAATTGCTCAACGCCGTAAGCGAGGCCGGATATGAGCAACCCACCGACATTCAGGAACAGGCCATTCCGCTCATTTTGGCGGGTCATGATGTATTGGGGATTGCTCAGACCGGTACGGGTAAAACGGCGGCTTACGTCCTACCCATTCTGTACAAGGTCAAGTACGCTCAGGGTTCGGCACCACGGGCTCTGATCCTGGCTCCGACCCGCGAGCTGGTCATGCAGATTGGCGACGCTATTGAGCAACTGGGCCAATATACCGATTTACGGACACTCTGTCTGTACGGCGGACTCGGCCCCAAAACGCAGATTGAAGCCCTTACGGCTGGCGTAGACATCTTGGTCAGTACGCCGGGTCGTTTCATGGATCTGTACCTTCGCGGCGACATCATCACGAAAGAACTAAAAGTGATGGTACTCGATGAAGCCGACAAGATGATGGACATGGGTTTCATGCCACAGATTCGCCGGATTCTCGAAATCATTCCCCGCAAACGGCAGAACCTACTGTTTTCGGCTACGTTCCCGGAAAAAGTGGAGAAGTTTTCGTTCGAATTTCTGGAATTCCCCACCCGTATTGAAGTAACGCCGCAGGCAACGACGGCAACGACGGTGAATCAGGTCATTTATTCCGTACCGAACCTCCATACAAAAATCAATCTGCTGGGTTACCTCTTACAGGACCCCGCCTTTCAAAAGGTGATGATTTTTGTTCGCTCGAAGGAAGTCGCCGATAATATTCACAAATTCATTTCACGGAAGGTTTTCTCAGAGGATGAAGTTCGGGTCATTCACGCCAACAAGGGACAGAATACGCGAATCAACGCCATGCAGGCTTTCCGGGATAATACAATTCGGGTACTGGTGGCTACGGACGTAGCCGCCCGGGGGATCGACGTACAGGAAGTAACGCACGTTATTAACTTCGATGTACCGCTGATTTACGAAGATTACGTACACCGGATTGGTCGGACCGGACGGGCTTTCCGTACCGGCGAGGCTATCACCTTTGTTACGGAGGCTGAAGAATACCACATCGAGAAAATTGAAAAAATCATCGGTCAGGAAATTCCAGTGGAGTTTTTACCCGAAGCGGTCGAAGTAACCAATACGCCTTTCCAGGAACGGCAGGATATGCTGCGGGAAGTGGATGATCAGCGGAAGAAGGAAGATCCGACTTTTAAGGGAGCTTTCCACGAGAAAAAAGCCAGACCCTGGCAAAAAGCTCAGGCCGCCGGTCGGCCCGGCAGTAAACCCGGCGGACCCAAAGCCAGCAAGCCAGGTGGACGGCCTGGACCCAAAAATTCGGGCGGCAAAAAGCCCACCAGCGGACCAAAACGAGGCAGACGATAAAAGCTCACCCCGATTTGCAATCGGAGTGTAAGGATTTTGCGTCTGAGACGCTTCACCACGGCTTGTCCTGATCTGTGATCGGAGCAAGCCGTGAGTGTACCCTAATAAAACTGAATGTTGAGCGACTGTCCACCCGGCCAGGCTCCGAATACCTCTTCAGATTTCTGATAACGAAAGGTGAAGATTTCCCGCAGTTTATCTTTCGCTATGATCGCGTGAGCGATATCTCCCAGAATCCAGAAAGGCAGCCGGTAATGCACGATGTCGGTCATTTCCACGCCACCTGCAATCTCCCGAAAATGGTGCTGATGGTGCCACAGACTGTACGGTCCGAACCGCTGTTCGTCCACAAAATAAGCATGATCTTTTACGTGGGTAATCTCCGTCATCCAGTACAGCGGAATGCCGAATAAGGGCTTTACGGTATATTCAATGATTTGTCCGGCGTACATCCGGTCGCCATGGTGGTGGCTACGAATATCAAAGCCCATCGTGGACGGCGTAATATCTTTCAGATTTCCGGGCTGACTGAAAAAATCCCAGGCCTGATCCAGCGTAATAGGTAACTTCTGAATCGTTTTTAAGGAATAGGTGCGGGACATAACGTAGGGATTGGTTCGATTGTACACATCGAACCATTAATCCTGCCAAAAGTTACAATTCTGTCGTAATTTGCATTGAACGTTTTTCCTGAAACGTTTCTTTAATGTTTAGTACGTTTTATTCGATCTTTTAATTTCTGTATCCACCATGACTGCACTGGAAATTGTTCAACAATATTATACCTATTTCAACGACAAAAACTGGCAGGGAATGCTAAGCCTGGTAGATCCCGAAATACGTCATGAACCCAACCAGGGTGATGCCCGCATCGGCATCGAGCAGTTTACCAAGTTTCTGGAGCACATGGATGAAAGCTACGAAGAAACCTTAACCGATTTGGTATTTTTCAGCGAACCTACGCAGACGCGGGTGGCCGCTGAATTCGTAGTGAATGGCGTTTATAAAAAGGGGGAAGACGGTCTGCCCGAAGCTCGTCATCAAACCTACGAATTGCCCGCTGGGGCTTTCTTGGAAGTGAAAGACGGAAAAATTACCCGCGTTACGACGTATTACAACCTGCCCCTCTGGATTCAACGCGTTTCGTAAAGGCATTGCGGTGGGGCGTGACCTTTTGCAGCGTTACGCCTCACCCAGACTTTTCCTGATTATATGCATTTCATTCATAAAACTGGACAGGCAATTGAAGAAGTATTCGATGACCTGGCCCATTTACGCATTGCGGTATTCCGAAGTTTCCCGTACCTCTATGAAGGCTCTCTAGCGTACGAAAAAGCGTATTTGCAGACCTATACGAAGACGAAGCGTTCGTTCCTGTTTGCGGCGTATGACGGTGACCGGATGATCGGAGCCACCACCTGTATTCCTCTGGAAGAGGAAACCGCTGAGCTTCGTCAGCCGTTTGAAGAAGCAGGTATGGATGTTCGTACTATTTTTTATTTCGGAGAAAGCATCCTCCTGCCCGACTATCGGGGTCAGGGATTAGGGCATCGTTTTTTTGATGAACGCGAAGCCCATGCTCGCAGCTTTGGTACGTTTCAAACGGCCTGCTTCTGTTCCGTGGTTCGCCCGGAGACGCATCCGGCTCGTCCGCATGACTACCGTCCCCTGGACGAATTCTGGACCAAACGCGGCTATCATCGCGAACCTTCGCTGCAAAGCCATATGGAATGGCCCGACGTTGGGGAAACTACCTCGACGGCTAAACCCATGGTGTATTGGCTCAAAGCTCTATCACCTACCACTGCTTAAACTCCTGTACCCTTGGAAGTAACGATTGCCGCTGCTCAATATCCGATTACTGAACACGTTGATTTTCTAGCCTGGCGTCGGCATACTGAACGCTGGGTAGCCCAGGCTGCCGGGCAAAAAGCCCAACTGTTGGTATTTCCCGAATACGGGTCGATGGAACTGGTGAGTCTGTTTTCGGAAGACATTCGCCAGAACATCCGCCAGCAGGTCCGGGAAATGGACGCCCTGCGGGCCGATTTTTGTACGGTTTTCGCTGAACTGGCCCGCCTGTACGGCGTCAGTATTGTTGCTCCGAGTTTTCCGGTACTCCTGAAGAAAGAACTGGTCAATCGGGCTTATGTCTTCTCGCCCAAGGGCCTCGTGGGGTATCAGGACAAATTCTTTATGACCCGTTTCGAAAATGAGCACTGGGGTATTTCGAGTGGTGAAAAAGAACTGACCATGTTTGAAGCGGACTGGGGCCGTTTTGGCATTCAGATTTGCTACGACGTTGAATTTTCGCTGAGTTCGCAGTTGCTCTGTAACCTAGGAGCTTCACTAGTGGTAGCTCCAAGCTGTACCGAAACCATTCGCGGAGCTACGCGGGTACACGTGGGTGCTCGGGCAAGAGCTTTGGAAAATCAATGTTATACCGTCGTTTCACAGACCGTAGGGAATGCCCTTTGGTCACCCGCGGTGGATATCAATTACGGGTTTTCTGCCTTTTACTCGACCCCTGATACGGGTTTACCCGAAGAAGGAATCATTGCTTCGCATACGCCGCAGGCCGAAGATTGGCTGGTACAGACGCTTGATTTGTCAAAAATTGAGAAAGTACGAAACGATGGAAGCGTTTTCAACTTCAAAGACCACCGGCGATTGTACGGTGGGTTTATGGAAGATCAGGTGAAACTGCACCGAGCGATCCTTTAATTTTTAGTCCGTAACGGTGGTTACGGACTTTTTTGTGAGTAAACGTTACGATTCGAAAAGCTCGTACACATCTTTATTTATCCCGCTCCAGGTAACCGCAACGTACGCTTAACGATCATTTCTAGGAAAAATAGCGTCCGTAGACGGACTGACCGGATTCCTCAACTAAAGAATAAAGTTTACTTTGCCACTGCTAAACCTAGACTTCTTCAAGTTATGAACTCTTTTTGCAGACCTTGGTCTCGCCAAACATCCATCCTTTCGGCTTGGATGGCCCTTAGTCTATTCTTTCTTTCAGCGACCTTTACTTCTGCTCAAAACCCTGCGATTCAAGTAGATCTCAAGCAGGAAATTGCCCCCATGAGGCCCGTATGGGCCTGGTTTGGGTATGACGAACCCAACTATACCTACATGAAAGACGGGCAAAAATTATTAACGGAACTAGCCCAGTTAAGCCCCGTACCCGTTTATGTCCGAACGCATAGTCTATTAGTAACGGGAGATGGTAAAGCGGCCCTGAAATGGGGTTCTACTAATGCGTATACCGAAGATGCCAACGGGCAGCCCATTTATAACTGGGCCATTGTGGATAGCATTTTCGACAGTTACGTGAAGCGAGGCATGAAGCCCCTGGCTCAGATTGGCTTTATGCCGCAAGCCTTATCCACGCATCCGGAACCGTATCGGCATTACTGGAAGCCGGGTGATCCCTACACGGATATTATTACGGGTTGGGCGTATCCACCCAAGGATTATAATAAATGGCGGGAATTGGTCTATCAGTGGGTCAAACACTCGGTCGAACGCTACGGACAGCAGGAAGTGGAAAGCTGGTATTGGGAAGTCTGGAATGAACCCAACGGGCATTACTGGAAAGGTACGCAGGAAGAATTTCTGAAGCTTTACGACTACGCCGCCGATGGTTTGAAACGGGCCTTACCCACGGCCAAAATCGGGGGTATCAATATTGCGGGGACGCGGGGCAAGGGAGCTACTGAATGGACCAACAACTTCATCAAGCACTGCATTTCAGGTACCAACTACGCTACCGGAAAGAAGGGTTCACCCGTGGATGCTATTTTATTTCACGCGAAGGGGCAGCCTAAACTAGTGGATGGCTCGGTCCGTATGGACATGTCCGCCCAGTTGAATGACATCAAGACGGGTTTTGCGATTACGGCAGCGTATCCCGAGACCAAAGATTTACCAATCATCATCGGGGAATCGGACCCGGAAGGTTGTGCGGCCTGCGGCATGGCAACGAATCCCGAGAATGCGTATCGTAACGGCACGATGTACTCCAGTTATACTGCCGCAACTTTCGCCCGAAAGTACCTGCTGGCGGATTTGGCTAAAATCAACTTTCTGGGTGCCGTATCTTGGTCCTTTGAATTTGAAGATCAGCCCTGGTTCTACGGGTTTCGGGATTTAGCTACGAATGGCGTAGACAAGCCGGTCCTGAATGTATTCCGCATGTTTGGTATGATGTCGGGAAAACGGGTCATGGCTCAAAGCAATCGCATGTATGCGTTGACGGATGTTCTGAAATCAAGCGTTCATGGACCAACCTCCGATCTTGGAGCCCTGGCGACCAGTGATCAGAAAACCGCAGCCGTGATGATCTGGAACTACCACGATGACGACAAACCAGGCCCTACGGAAACCGTCAACCTGGAGATCGCTCACATTCCGGCCCGCAAAACAACGTTGCGTATCTACATAATTAATAAGGAAAACAGCAACTCCTACGAGGCGTGGAAGAAAATGGGTTCTCCGCAAAAGCCTAGTTCCCAGCAAATTGCGATCCTGGAAAAAGCGGGAAAATTAAAATGTTTGTCTACGCGTAAAGTACAGCCAGTGGATGCCAAAGTCTCCCTGCCGATTACGCTGGAACGGCAGGCGGTAGCTCTGGTCAAACTGGATTGGTAGGCCGGATTGTATTACTTCAATGAATCGCTATGCGGGAAGTATGGAAAAGAGCATTTCCATTCTTTCTGCATTAGTAGTTATGACGATCAGCCTACTAACCGTATTCCCGTCACCTTTTCAATCGCGTCCCAGATTACGGTTACGGCGGCGTTCCAGGCTTTCTCGATGGTCACCTGAGCAACGCCTTGTAGTGTTTTTAGGAAGTTCAGCACCATATCTTGTAAACTGTCCAGAAAAAACTCCCGGGTTTCTTCCGTGATTTCACCCGTCGCAATACCCGCCGTAATCAGGGCCGATTGCTGGGCGATGGCTTTTAACTGCCGATCCCGAAAGCCCTGAATGGTAGTCACATCTTTGCCCAGTACCGCGGATACCGCCGTGCTGATGTCTTTCATGAGTTGCGTAATGTCCAGCTCCATGGGTGCGTAGGTTAGCGTTCCAGAAAATTTTCGTACGTCAGAGCCTGATCCAGGTAAATTTTCACCATCCCCTTAAAGGCTTGGCTTTCGGTCAGGGTCAATCCCTGTTTTTGGTCAGTATCCCGCATTTTCACGAGCGTTTCGTAAATTTTTCGCAGGGCCGTAGCACTCGGTATTTCGCCCTCCTCCAGTACCGGGATGCCCCGTTTCTGTAAGGCTTCGTTTACTTTCGTTTTGATCTTGTTACGGGGAACGGGCCGGGCATCGGCCTGAAGGGCCAGAGCGTCGAAATTACCAATCAGGCGATTATACTCGGGCAGGCGTTCGGGAAAACTGGCCGCTTTGGTTCCCCAGGCGTAAAAGGCAAAGAATTCCATCACTGCCTTATTCTGCTCCACTAAACCCGCGGCTAAGGCCTGGTTATGTTGGGGGGCTAGTCGCACGGTACAGCCCGTTAAAAATCCCAAACTAATTCCGAGAATCAGTACTATTCGTACGATTGACTTTCGACGTAAGCGATTAAGGAGTAAATCCATAGGGGTTTGCATTGACTAGGGTTTAGATAGAATAGCCTTTTCTCCGCCAGCTCGGCCTCGAAGGTTGTTTTATACGTTGCAGGCCAGCTAATTCATTTCCTGCTTACTAAAATAAGACATTCCGTCCTTGATCACCATCCATACCCCTGACATTTCCCTCCCTAAGTTGCCCGCATTACCAAATATCTTTTAACTTTCGCCGCTCTAAATCGTTTTGGATGTAATATGACTCATCAGTACGACTTCCTTGTGATCGGCTCGGGTATTGCCGGGCTAAGTTATGCGACCAAACTGGCTCGTCATTTTGAAAGCCGTCAGGAAGCGGTTTCCATAGCCATCATTACCAAAGTTCAGGCCGACGAAACCAACACTAAATACGCTCAGGGCGGCATTGCGGCGGTATGGTCCAAAGAAGATTCCTTCGACAAACACATCGAAGATACCGTGGACGCCGGCGATGGCCTCAACAAACGCGATATTGTAGAGATTGTAGTCAAAGAAGCCCCCGCCCGTATTCAAGAACTAATTGATTACGGAACGCGGTTCGATCGCCACGGCGAAGACTATGACCTGGCCCGCGAAGGCGGCCACTCCGATCACCGCATTCTTCACTTTAAAGATATTACCGGAGCCGAAATCGAGCGGGCTTTGCTCGAAGAGGTACAACGCCACCGCAGTATCCAGATTTTCACGCACTACTACGCCGTTGAACTCATCACGCAACACCATCTAGGCGAAACTGTCCTGCGGTACCGCGAAGACATCAAGTGCTTCGGAGCATACGTATTGAATACGCAAACGGGCGAAGTCGATAAGTTTCTGGCGAAAACCACCATGCTGGCCACGGGTGGCATCGGGAACATCTACCAGAGTACCACGAATCCAACCATCGCAACCGGCGACGGCATTGCCATGGCATACCGGGCCAAGGGGATTTGTGATAACATGGAATTCATCCAGTTTCACCCCACCAGCCTGTACCAACCCGGTAAGAAGCCTTCGTTCCTGATTTCGGAAGCCGTACGCGGCTTTGGTGGTATTCTGAAAAACGCGGACGGTTCGACCTTCATGGAACAGTACGACCCCCGCCTTTCTTTAGCCCCCCGCGACATTACGGCCCGGGCCATCGACTCCGAAATGAAGCGGAACGGTACCGATCACGTCTATCTGGATGTGCGGGATGCCGATTACGAAAAATTTCTGGAACACTTCCCCAACATTACGCAACATTGCCTGGATCTGGGCATTGATATTCGGACCGATATGATTCCGGTTGTACCTGCACAACATTATCTTTGTGGGGGCGTTCGGGTGAATGAATGGGGACAAACCAATATTCATTTCCTTTACGCCGCCGGTGAATGTTCGTGCACGGGACTGCATGGAGCTAATCGTCTGGCTTCTAATTCCTTACTGGAAGCCGTCGTATTCAGCCACCGGGCCTTTTTGCATACGATAGAACAGTTGTCACAGGCCGTTATTCCGGATGATGTACCCGACTGGGATGACTCCGGCACGACGCATCCGGAAGAGCAGGTATTGGTGACGGAAATGACGCGTGAGCTTAACAGCATCATGTCTAATTACGTGGGTATTGTGCGTACCAACCGACGCCTACGCCGGGCTTATGAGCGGGTAGAGTTGCTGTATCGCGAACACGAACAATTGTACCGGGAATCAAAAGTTTCGGTACCGATTTGTGAATTACGGAACATGATCAACGTTTCGTATCTTGTGATAAAAATGGCCATGTCCCGCCGGGAAAACATCGGGCTCCATTATAATCTGGATAATCTGAAGTAAAAAGCGTCTCTCTGATTCGGGCTGCATTGGCTCATCAACAACCCTGACATGAAGAATTTCCGTTTTCTGGTAAGTGTACTGGCGAGCCTGCTGAGCCTGTCGGCCCTTGCTCAAACCAACCTGGATGTCAATGCCTTTGAGAGCAAGCTTCCCGGTGCTACGCAGATTCTCGATGTTCGTACCCCTTCGGAGTACGAACGCGGCTATTTACCCAATGCCCAGAACATCGACTGGAAACAGCAGGCCTCCTTTGCGGAGCAGGTAGCGAAGCTTGACAAAACCAAGCCCGTGCTGGTGTATTGTTACTCGGGCGGCCGAAGCGGACAAGCGGCCGAGTATTTAGCGAAAGAAGGCTTCACGGAAGTATACAACCTCGACGGCGGCTATCTAAAATGGACCACCGCCAACAAAACCGTCGTTGCTCCGAAGGAACGCCCGGCCATGGTGGCGGCTCCTACCGGGAAAGCCGTACTCGATCAGACACTGAAAGACAACAAAGTAGTACTCGTTGATTTCTACGCCGTCTGGTGCGGTCCCTGCAAACAGCAGGATCCGATTCTGCAAAAACTCAAGAAAGACTGGACCGGAAAAGTAGCCGTTTTAAAAATTGACGCTGACCGCGACCCGGACGTGGTAAAGCAATTTCGGGTAGACGCCATTCCTACGCTTATTCTCTTTAAAGACGGTAAACCCGTCAACCGCCTCGTAGGCTTCCGGGACGAAGCTCAGCTTCGTAAAGAGGTCGAAGGTATATTATAACTTTTCTGGCCGATCGAAACTCCGCGTTTTGGTCGGCCTTTTTGTGAAGCTTCGTTTCTGCCCCGTACGGCTGGTTGTCTAATTACTTAACTTTGCGGCTATCAAGCCAACTTTTACATGGATCATAAACACCTGGATAAGGTGAGTACTGCGGGGCTCCTGATTGCCCTGGGTATCATTTACGGAGATATTGGAACCTCTCCGCTGTACGTAATGCAGGCTGTCGTGGGCGAAAATCCCATTTCCGAACGCCTTGCTTTAGGAGCCGTTTCCTGCGTATTCTGGACGCTGACTCTACTTACTACCGTCAAGTACGTCATTCTTATTTTACGGGCCGATAACCGGGGTGAAGGCGGTGTCTTTGCCTTATACACACTAGTGCGGAAGCACGCCCGCTGGTTAACTGTTCCGGCTATCATTGGTGGAGCAGCTCTGCTGGCCGATGGTATCATTACGCCTCCCATGTCCGTGGCTTCGGCCGTTGAAGGGTTGGAGATGCGATATCCACACCTGGAGAAGTATATTATTTATATCATCCTGGTTATCATCACGATTTTATTCCTGATTCAGGCTCTGGGTACGCAGCTGGTGGGCCGCTCGTTTGGGCCGCTCATGTTCATTTGGTTTAGTATGCTGGGCTTCTTCGGAGTTCTCTGGATTTCCCACGACTGGACCATTCTACGGGCCATTAGTCCCTATTATGCTTACGATATGCTGGCTCACGAGGCGGGCGGCTTTTGGTTACTGGGTTCGGTCTTTCTTTGCTCGACGGGTGCGGAAGCTCTATACTCCGATATGGGGCACTGCGGTCGCGGAAATATTCGGGTATCCTGGGTTTTTGTGAAGCTCTGTCTGATGCTCCAGTACTTCGGTCAGGGAGCCTGGCTCATGGAACATACGGGTGAGTTTCTGCGGGGTCGCAAGCCCATTTACGAAATGATGCCCGAGTGGTTCTTACTGCCCGGTATTACCATTGCGACGATGGCAGCCATCATCGCCAGCCAGGCTTTGATTACGGGATCGTTTACGCTGATTTCGGAAGCTATTCGTTTGAACTTCTGGCCCAAAGTTAAGCTTCGGTATCCCTCCAACGAAAAAGGGCAGTTGTACGTGCCTAGTGTGAACTGGCTGTTGTGGGCAGGTTGTATGGGCGTTGTACTGTATTTCCGCGAATCAACGAACATGGAAGCGGCCTACGGTCTAGCGATTACGCTGACGATGTTGATGACCACCATGCTGATGGCGTACTACCTGTATACGCACCGATTCAATTTCTACGGTGTGATTCTTTTCCTGGTGGTCTACCTAAGCATTGAGTTTTCATTCCTGCTGGCGAACCTGCTGAAATTTACGCACGGCGGTTGGGTTTCGTTACTGATTGGTTCGACGATTGCAGGCGTCATGATTATCTGGTTACGGGCCTTCAATATCAAAGCTCGTTTGACGGAATACGTGAAGCTTTCCGATTATACGGAACCACTGAAAGAACTCAGCCGGGATATGTCCATTCCCAAATACGCGACGCACCTGATTTTCATGTCGAATGCTTCGCGGGTCAGTGAAATCGAATCGAAAGTCATCTACTCCATTTTCCAAAAGCGTCCCAAGCGAGCTGACATTTACTGGTTTGTACACGTGGATACCGTGGATGATCCGTACACGATGGAGTACAAGGTCAACGTTATTGCTCCTGACGATGTCATTAAAGTGACCTTCCGACTGGGTTTCCGGGTAGAGCAACGTATCAACCTTTACTTCCGGAAAGTAATCCAGGACATGGTAAAACGGAAAGAAGTGGATATTACCAGCCGGTATGAGTCCCTGAACAAGCAGAATGTAATTGGTGATTTCCGCTTCGTCGTACTGGAAAAATTCCTGTCCTTCGAAAACGATCTACCCTTCTGGGAGCGGATCACCATGCAGGCGTACTTCTACATCAAGGCCTTTACTACCTCCGAAGATCGCTGGTTTGGGCTGGATAGTTCGGCCGTAAAGATCGAGAAAGTGCCCCTTATCATTCGTCCGGCTCAAAATTTTGACCTCAAACGGGTTACGGATTGAGCTACATATTGAATTTCTAGTATTCATCTTTTCATTTTTCAACCATCCCAGTATGTAGGCCCGAAGCTGTCAGCCACCGCTACGCCTGCAAGCAACAGCCTACACCCTCACGTATCATGAAAATTCTTATTACTGGCGGAGCCGGGTTTGTGGGTTCAGCCCTCGCCCTTAGTCTCAAGAAAAACTATCCTTCCTACGAAATCTTTGCCCTAGATAACCTGAAACGGCGGGGTTCAGAATTAAATATCAATCGACTCAAATCGGCTGGTATTGAGTTCGTACACGGAGATATTCGTTCCAAAGAAGATTTTGACGTGATTCCGGCCGTAGATGCCGTGATTGAAGCCTCTGCTGAACCTTCCGTCCTGGCTGGTCTCAATGGCTCACCCGATTACCTGATCAATACGAACCTGGTTGGTACCATCAACTGCCTCAACTTTGCTCTGAAGCACAAGGCTAACTTTATTTTCCTGTCGACCAGTCGCATTTATCCGATCAAGCCGCTGGAAAAACTGACGTACCAGGAAAAAGATACGCGTTTTGCCCTGACGGAAGAGCAACCTCTTCCGGGAGCCTCTGACAAGGGTATTGCGGAGCACTTCCCCCTCGACGGAGCCCGCTCGTTGTACGGAGCTACTAAACTAGCTTCGGAGCTGATGATTCACGAATACAATGAATTTTATGGTCTGAAAACGGTGATCAACCGTTGCGGCGTGCTGACGGGCCCCTGGCAAATGGGCAAAGCCGATCAGGGCGTGATGGTATTGTGGGTAGCTCGCCACTTTTACGAACAACAACTGGCGTACATTGGCTTTAATGGTACGGGTAAACAAACCCGTGACATGCTGCACGTAGCCGATCTGTACCGTTTGGTAGACTGGCAGTTGCACAATATCGACAAAGTAAATGGCGAAGTGCTGAACGTTGGCGGTGGCGTCGAAGTGAGTACGTCGCTCGTAGAACTAACGAAGGTCTGCCAGGAGGTTACGGGAAAAACGATTCCAATTAAAGCCGTTACGGAAGGCCGTACGGCGGATATTCCGCTGTACATCACCGACAACAGCAAAGTAACCGAACTAACGGGCTGGAAACCCGAAATTTCCATTCGCCAGATCGTGGAAGAAGTACACGAATGGTTACAGGAAAACGCGGAACAACTGAGCTACGTCCTTAAATAAATTTCGGAATACCGAGGCTTGAGGGGTTAAAACATTCGTGGGTACACATTAACCCTGCTATGTTTTAACCCCTCAATGCATTCATAAACCTTGGTAGACGTCAAACTATCTTTTCGTTTTCGCTGTTCTCCTGCCATGAAAAAGTTGGTATACCTGCTACCCCTAGTATTCTTTGCTTGCCAGTCGCCGCAACGCTCGGATAATTTTAAAGCTCCGTATTATGATTTAAAAGGATACATCGATGCCCAGATTATCTCCTTAAGTCGGACGAAACCCTTGGTTCGGAAAGACGTGATTGTAAACGAAGAAAACGAAACCTTAATCACGCAAAAAATTGATTGGAGTAAAGAACTGGAATTGTTTACACAAGCCGATATCAATAAACCGTCTTTTACCCAAAGTTACTTCGTTGATACGCTTTCTACGCATACCATTTCCTATCGCCTCCGAAAAGGAGAAAATTTACCCGTTCAATATATGGAGGTAATTACGGATGACCAGGGTAAATTGGAAAAGATTAAAGCCACACTTTTGGATAAAAATTACCTCTTTGAATCGGAGCGAATTCTCACTTTGGAAAGTAAAAATGGACGTTTGGCGGCGTATCAAATTGAAGGCTTTCAGCAATTATTTATTGGCGAACCCAAGCCTTTTAAAGTGATGGCTATTGTACAATAATATCTTTATCTTAGACATATTTAACGGTAAGTTTCGTAACATTGAGGGCTAGTTTTTATTTGCCTATGCTACCTCTTACTGAATTACCAACCCAATTAGCTGAAGTCATTACTCAGTTTCCGCCTTTTTCTGAACCGGCTCAGCAGGCATTAAATCAATTATTTAAGCCCACTACGTATCTAAAAGGTTCTATTCTAGTAACGCCCGGCCAGTCCAGTGATTACTTATATTTTATTGAAAAAGGACTCTTGCGGGCCTACTATTTTGAGGAGGGTAAAGAGATTACGGCCTGGATTCTAGCCGAAGGAGGAGTAGGTACCATTAGCCAAAGTTTTTATCAGCAAGTTCCTTCTACTCAATACCTGGAAACGCTAGAAGAAAGTACCATTTTTCGCTTGCATTATCGCGACTTTATTCGATTGCAAGAAGAACATCACGAATATATTCAGGTTGTACTTCATTTTACGCAGCAATATTTCTTGGACTATGATGCCCGTATCCAATTGCTTTGTACGCGTTCGCCGCTTCGCCGCTATCAATTGTTTGAGGAACAGTATCCAAATTTACGGGGACGTTTAGCTCAAAGCGTACTGGCGAGTTATCTCAATATGAGTTATTACCAAATCAGCCGGATTCGCACGCAACTCTCGCGGGATAAGTAAAACGTGTACGTACATTTGTTGCGAAAACGCAAGTGGTTTTTTGCGTTTTCGCAATGTTTAATTCCCCGGTTATCCTGAATTTTGCTGATGGAATAGCCTGTGTGCTGCTTGCCACAAGTGCTTCTTCGTTTAGCCTTCACCTTCCTATTTAGTGCTAGTTCACTGATCTATTATCCAATCCACTCTATTACAACTGCTACGGCTGGGGGATTCCCCAGCTTCGCGTATGGTGATCGCTCCTTCTTGCAGTAGCTTCTTCTTATTTTCCCAATTGATCGTATAAATGAAGTAATTCGTAACATCTCTGTACTTCAGCCGTTTGTTTTGTAGATTGGCGTTCGCTCTCTAGACCTTTTCGACAACCCATCGGTTGCTATGCTGGTACGTTTTACCCTGATTTTACTCTTTTCCTTCAGTATAATTCAGGCTCAAACCAGCCGGGTTACCCTCAGTGGGTACGTACGGGAACAGGGGTCGGGCGAACTATTACCGGGCGTATCGATTCGTATAACGGAGCGGCAAACGGGCACAACTACTAATGCTTACGGCTTTTATTCGCTGACGCTTCCTGCTTCGGATAGTCTGAACGTAATCATTTCATCCGTGGGTTTTCAAACGGAAACCCGAACTCTGGTCTTTCGAAAAAGTACTGAACTGAATCTGACTTTGCGGGCGGAGAACCGGCAATTACAGGAGGTGGTCGTTTCCGCCGAGCAGATAGCCAAAGAATCGCAGAATGTTCAGATGTCTACCGTATCGGTTCCCATTCAGCAGATGAAGGCGGTACCGGCTCTATTGGGGGAAAAGGACATGCTGAAAGTCCTGCAATTGCTTCCCGGCGTACAAAAAGGCTCCGAAGGTAACTCCGGGCTGTACATTCGCGGGGGTGGTCCTGACCAGAATTTGATTATGCTCGACGATGCTCCGGTATACAATTCGTTTCACCTGTTTGGCTTTTTCTCCCTTTTCAACGGCGATGCTCTCAAATCCGTCGAGCTGATCAAAGGTGGATTCCCGGCCCGGTACGGCGGTCGACTTTCTTCCGTTATCGAGATGCAGATGAAAGAAGGCCACAAAGAAGCGTTTCACGGTGAAGGAGGAATCGGGCTGATTTCCAGCCGTTTGGTACTAGAAGGGCCCATCAAAAAAAACCAATCTTCGTTTATTATTTCCGGTCGGCGGACGTATGCGGATCTTTTACTCAGGCCTCTCCTACCGCGCGAAAACCAGGCCGGTTATTATTTCTATGACCTCAACGCGAAAGTCAATTATGATTTTGGCCGACGAAACAAGCTGTATCTGAGCGGGTATTTCGGTCAGGACCGATTTTCTTTCGCTTCCCGAATTGATGCCAACAGCCAAGGCGGCGGATTAAACTGGGGAAATGCCACGGCTAGCCTGCGGTGGAATCACCTGTTTTCTGACCAGCTTTTCGCCAATACTTCTCTGATTTACAGCTATTATCAATTTCAGGTAGATGCTCGTAGTTCCCAAACGTTCAATCAGGTTACGAGTCAGTACGTGTTGCAAAATACTTCTTCCATCCGGGATTTTTCCCTCAAGAGTAGCTTTGACTGGTCACCTTCACCTAAGCACGCCATCAAAGCGGGTGTACTGCTAACCTCACATCGATTTCTACCGCAGACGGTTACCCTCGAAAGTAGTATTGCCTCCCAGAATGTGGCTCGTAGTCAGCCCCTGGACAGTTACGAAGGCGGCCTGTACCTGGAAGACACCTATCACCCTACTACTCCTTTACGAATCAACGCGGGGGTTCGGTTAAGTTCGTTTACCACCGATGGTCGCACGTACGTTCGGCCTGAGCCTCGACTGGCGGTTGCGTATACCTTTCGCCAGGATTGGGCTGTAAAGGCTTCGTATGCGACCATGAACCAGTACATTCACCTCTTGTCGAATTCGGGGGTGGGATTGCCAACAGACCTTTGGGTACCTACTACGCAGAATATTGCTCCACAACAGTCGCGGCAAATTGCTCTGGGCGTGGTCAAGGATTACCGTCCTTTCTCACTAACGCTGGAGGGCTTTTACAAAAAGATGGATGGTATTCTTTCGTACAAGGAAGGTTCTAGCTTTTTGGCGAGTACGGGTCTGGAAAGTCTGACGGAAACGAACCGGCAGCCCCGTTCGTGGGAAGAACAAATTACGGCGGGTCAGGGCTGGAGCTACGGAACTGAATTTTTACTACAAAAGAAAACCGGTCGGCTTACGGGCTGGATTGGGTATACGCTTTCCTGGATTCAAAATCAGTTTGACGAGCTCAATAGCGGACAGAAGTTCTGGGCTCGGTACGATCGCCGCCACGATGTATCACTGGTGGGCATTTATCACCTCAACTCCCGCGTGACGATTTCAGGAACCTGGGTCTACGGAACGGGACAAGCCCTTTCTCTACCACAGAGCACCTTCGAAATCCGAGGCCCGATCCAGTCAGGTAATGTTTCTCTCTTTCCAGCTCAGGTTTTTGATTACAACCAGCGGAACAGTTTTCGGGCCGCCCCGTATCACCGACTGGATTTGAGCGTACAACTTCGCAAACAAAAGCGTCACCACGAGCGTACTTGGGAGTTTAGCCTATACAATGCGTATAGTCGGCGAAACCCCTTTTTCTATTACATTGATGATTCGGAAAGTACCGCTACGCAGTCGAAACGTATTCTGAAGCAAGTTTCCTTATTCCCGATCATTCCTAGTATTTCGTACGGATTTAAGTTTTAAACCATGAAGATACTCGTTGCTGTAGTGCTGTTTCTGAGTCTGATCGGCTGCCTGGCTTGCGAGCAGGAAGTAAACTCGGTACTGATTCCGTACGAGCGTAAATTGGTACTGGAATGTTACTTGAACCCCCACGAGCAGATCATTCAGGTTACGCTGCGTTCCAATCAGCCCATGGTGGGCACGGATAGTGCTGCTTTCATCCGCAATGCGGTGGTACAGATTTCCAATGGTCAGCGAACGGTTACCTTACCTCCACGAGCCGACGTTTATCGGATTACTACCCGACAAATGCCCCTAGTCGCGGGTAGCACGTATACGTTGACGGCTTCAGCTCCTGATTTTCCACCCATTGAAGCCTCCTGTACTATTCCGTCCGTGGTGAATGGGGTAAGCTGGCGTGACGAAGGCTTGAGTTATATTCAACGCCCCTTGAGCGTTACCGTATACCGAACGTATACATTGCTTTGGAACGGAGGTACTAGTACAGAGCCGTACTACTTTGCCCTCGGACGGCAGTGGGCTTTTTCGGATACGACAGCCGTTGATGGACGAGATACCGTCATTAACGGTTTGGAAACACGGTGGGATCACTTCAAAACTGCCGCTGAACTTCGGCTTAATTCCCCCATGGTACGGGCTTATCTGGGACGAATTGTTTCCCCGGACTCTGTCTTACGCTCGCCTCGATCAACGGATTTACTCATTCTCCAATGTGACCGCCATGCGTACGAATTTTTGAAAGCGAGTGCCCTGCAAATGGAAAATGGCAATAATCCTTTTGCTGAGCCTACGCTTATTCCCAGCTCAGTTAAAAATGGATTAGGGGTCTTTGGAGCCATCTATTTACGAAGACGAACGATTCCCTGACTTCACAAAAAAAGACCGATACCTGAAGCATCGGTCTTTTTTTATATCGAAAAACAGTCAACACCTACGCTTCTACTGTTTCTTTACTCAACAGCTCAACGAACTGATCGAACAGATAACGGGAATCGTGAGGTCCTGGAGCCGCTTCTGGGTGATATTGTACGGAGAAGGCCGGCTTATCCGTCCGACGGATCCCTTCGATGGTTTTATCGTTCAGGTTAACGTGCGTTACTTCTACGTTCGGGTGGCTTTTGATTTCATCCGCGTTTACGGCAAAACCGTGGTTTTGGGAAGTAATCTCACAAAGACCCGTAATCAAGTTTTGTACCGGGTGATTCAATCCACGGTGACCGTGGTGCATCTTATACGTGGAAATACCACTTGCTTCAGCCAGTAACTGGTGGCCTAAACAAATACCAAACAAGGGCTTACCCGTATCAATGAGTTCTTTTACTGTCTCAACGGCGTACTCCATCGCTGCCGGATCGCCCGGGCCATTCGAGATAAAGAAACCGTCCGGATTCCAGGCCAATACCTCTTCTACGGGCGTTTTTGCGGGGAAAACTTTGCTGTAGCAATCACGCGTAGCGAAGTTATTAAGGATGCTTTTCTTGGTACCGTAATCCATTACTGCAACCCGGTATTTCGCATCTTCATTCCCTACAAAATAAGGCTCTTTCGTACTTACTACTGAAGAAAGTTCCAGACCTTCCATAGAAGGCAGCTTTTTCAGTTCAACCATCAGTTCTTCTGGATTAAGGATTTCAGAAGAAATAATGCAGTTCATCGCTCCACGCTCGCGGATGATGCGTACTAACTGACGCGTATCCACATCGCTGATTCCCACGATTCCAGCCTTTTCAAAATACTCCTGTAAAGATGAATCGGCTACATTACGAGAATGAATGGGTGAGAAAGAATTACAGATCATCCCTGAAATCTTCACGCTATTCGATTCCTCTTCCGTATCCAGTAGGACGCCGTAATTTCCGATGTGTGCATTGGTATTGACAACCACCTGACCAAAATACGAGGGATCTGTATAGATCTCCTGGTAGCCGGTCATGCCCGTATTAAAGCAAATTTCGCCACCGTGCGTGCCAATTTTGCCTAATGCAGTACCACGAAACGTCGTGCCGTCTTCTAATAAAAGGAGGGCTTCCTGGGTTTGATTGCTCATGCCTGGTTCGTAAAGAAGCCCTTGCTAGCCGGAAAGACAGACAAGGGCATTATGTGCTATTAGTTCTTTTACTGTACAAATTGGACAAAGATACTTCTTCTAGCCGAAAAGCTTTAAAGCTAAGCTCTTTAAAAAAGAAACTTTTAAGAAAAATAGTTCAGACACATTTGATTTTGGCACTAATTACTACTATTCAAATATGGAATTGAAGAAAACCGCTACCGCCCATTTAATCAAAATACTATTTCACCCATCCGCTGCTTTTACGAACAAATAGTCTCTATTTTTATTCGAAACGAGGATTCCATTGCAAGTATCTATTGCAGAGTATGGGTTTTGTATTATTCAAAAAGGGTAGCCTTGCCAGTAGTGTGAGGGGAAGGTAACTTGCCTTCGCTTCCTCAGTATAGTCTGAAGTTTCCATTCCTATTGACTCAATTTCCTTTCTCGTATGAAGAAGCGATCCTTTCTTAGTTTTAGCCTGCTTGCTCTTAGCATAAGCATCTCGCAGGCCCAATCCGACACCCAGAAAGTCATTTCCAGCTTGCAGGACAAAACGGATCACTACGGAGCCATTTCTAAAAAAATCTGGGATTATGCCGAAGTAGGCTACCAAGAAACGAAAAGCTCCGCCCTGTTGCAGGCTGAATTAAAGAAAGCAGGGTTTAGCATTGAGTCAGGCGTGGCGGGTATTCCTACGGCCTTTATTGCCACCTATGGAAGTGGAAAGCCCGTCATTAGTATTCTGGCCGAATACGATGCCTTACCTGGTCTGGCTCAGGCAGCTACTCCCGAACGTAAAGTAATTGAAGGACAGCGAGCGGGTCATGCTTGTGGTCACCATTTGTTTGGTACAGGATCATCGGCAGCTGCCATTGCCGTAAAAGACTGGCTGAAGCAATCCGGCAAAACGGGCACTATCAAGCTCATTGGAACGCCGGCGGAAGAAGGCGGTTCGGGTAAGGTATACATGGTTCGGGACGGTATCTTCAAGGATACTGACGTCGCCTTACACTGGCATCCGGGCGATGCGAACGCAGCCAATCCTTCGTCTTCCTTGGCTAATATTTCGGGTAAATTCAGATTTAAAGGGATCTCCGCCCACGCTGCCGCTGCTCCCGAACGCGGTCGTTCAGCCCTTGACGGCGTGGAAGCCATGAATGACATGGTCAACATGATGCGAGAACACATTCCACAGGATACCCGCATTCATTACATCATTACGAAAGGGGGCGAAGCTCCTAACGTAGTACCCGATTTTGCAGAAGTGTATTACTACGCCCGTCACAAAGACCGTAGTATCTTACAAAACGTCTGGAAACGCATCACTAAAGCCGCCGAAGGAGCCGCGTTGGGTACGGAAACCACGATGGAACTGGAAGTAATTGGGGGCGTATATAATTTACTTTCGGTAGAGTCACTGGCTAGCCTCATGTACAAAAACCTTGAGCAGGTAGGAGGCTTCTCGTACACTGACGAAGAGAAGAAGTTTGCCGAAAAGCTTACTGAAAGCTTTGGAGCCTCCTTCGGTTCCCTGCCTAAACCGGGCAGTGCTCAACAAATAGCTCCCTATTCGGCCGCCAGTTTACTAGGATCAGCCTCGACGGACGTAGGGGACGTAAGCTGGGTGGTACCAACGGTAGGGATGACGGCGGCCACCTGGGTACCTGGCACCGCTCCGCATAGCTGGCAGGCCGTAGCAGCGGGTGGTACCAGCATTGGTATAAAAGGAATGATGGTCGCTGCCAAAACACTTGCCTTAACTGCAATCGATCTTTACAATGATCCTGCTCTAATGAAGAAAGCGAAAGAGGAATGGGAGGAATTGCGGGGTAAAAATTTCAAATACGAAGCTTTGCTGGGTGATCGAAAGCCCGCTCTGGATTACCGGAAGTAAGTACAAACAAAAAGGGTACTCACGAAATGTGAGTACCCTTTTTAAAAGTGAGAAAAGACTATTCTTCGTCTTTCTTTTCTTCTTCAGCAGCGGGAGCTTCAGGAGCCTGTTCTTCCGTTGCAGGAGCTTCCGTAGCGGCAGCAGCTACCGGCGTCGTTTCTACTACTTCAGCAGCAGGAACATCATCCGTAGTTTTCTTACCACCACGACGGCTACGACGAGTCGTTTTCTTTTCTTCTACTTCTTTCACGCTGTAAACTTCGTTGAAGTCAACCAGCTCGATCAAAGCTACTTCCGCGTTATCGCCTAAACGGTTGCCCAATTTGATGATCCGCGTGTATCCACCTGGACGATCAGCAACTTTCTCAGCTACTGAACTGAACAATTCCTTAACGGCTTCTTTGCTCTGCAGGTAGCTAAATACGGTACGACGATTGTGAGTCGTATCTTCTTTCGCACGGTTGATCAGAGGCTCAGCGTATTTACGAAGTTCTTTCGCTTTCGCTAAAGTCGTTTCAATCCGTTTGTGCAAGATCAAAGAAATGGTCAGGTTAGCTAACAGAGAGCTACGATGCGAAGCCTGACGGCCTAAGTGGTTAAATTTTTTCCCGTGTCTCATGGGAGTCGTAAGTTGCGGTCAGGACACCAGTTTGCAGCGATCTACTGCCCCACCTATTACGAATTGATTAAAAAAACTATCGAGTGCTGCCAGTTCGATGGTTATAAAAAGTGCTTAGAAACTACAGCTAATGCCTTCGTCTCTAAGCACTTTCAAATATACTATTCTTCTTCCAGACGATACTTAGCTACGTCCATTCCGAAGTGAAGATTTTTATCTGCTACTAGTTGCTCCAGCTCAGTAAGTGATTTCTTACCGAAGTTACGGAACTTCATCATGTCAGAAATTTCCAGTTTCACCAGATCACCCAACGAGCGAACGTCTGCTGATTTCAAGCAGTTATACGCACGTACGGAAAGATCCAGATCCTGAAGAGGGGTTTTGAGTAATTTCCGCATGTGCAGGAATTCCTCATCCACTACATTTTCTTCTTCAGGTTTAACCGTTTCGAAAGTCATCGTCTGATCGCTGAACAACATGAAGTGCTGAATCAGGATATAAGCAGCTCCTTTCAATGCATCTTCCGGGTGGATTGAGCCATCGGTCATTACCTCAATGATCAATTTCTCGTAATCCGTACGTTGTTCCACACGGAAGTTTTCGATGCTGTATTTTACGTTTTTGATAGGCGTATAAATCGCATCGATAGCAATATGACCGAAGGGCAATTCCGTCGTACGAGGTTCGTCAGCGGGAATGTAACCACGGCCTTTTTCCAGAATCAACTCAATATCCAATTCCTTGGATTCGTCGATGTGGAGAAGTTCTAATTCAGGATTAAGAATCGTGAAATAAGGGGTAAACTTTTGGATATCACCGGCAGTGAGAACCTTTTGGTTTTTAACCTTCACGTTAATCTTATTATCCAGTACTTCCGAGGCTGCTTTAAAGCGAACCTGTTTCAGATTCAGAATAATATCAGTTACATCTTCCATTACACCTTCAATGGAAGAGAACTCATGCAATACTCCTGAGAATTTTACGCTTGTGATGGCGTAACCTTCCAGAGAGGAGAGCAGGATCCGACGGAGGGCATTGCCAATCGTGACACCGTAGCCCTTTTCCAAGGGCTTAAACTCAAATACACCGTGAAAGTCGTTGGCCTTTTCCATTACGACTTTGTCGGGCATTTGGAACGCGAGTATTGACATACGGATTGGGTTTTTAGCGTAATACTTGGATGGTAAACCTTGACGACGCAAAGGATTGAAGGATGGACCAACCCATCCTCCAATCCTTACTGGGAGAATCAAGGCTCTGGAAAAATCCAGAGTAAATAAGATTTGGCTTATTACTTCGAATACAATTCGACGATTGCCTGCTCATTGAAGCTCTCCGGAATCTGATCGCGTTCAGGATAGCTAACGAATTTACCTTGTAAGTTAGACTGTTCCCATTCCAACCAGTTAAAACGCTTCGTGTTCCGGCCAGCCAGACTATTCTGTACAGCTTCCAGAGATTTTGACTTTTCACGAACCGAGATCAATTGGCCTGGACGTAGGGAATAAGAAGGTACGTTCACGATTTCACCATCAACAACGATGTGTTTGTGAACGACCAACTGACGAGCTGCCCGACGCGTCGGAGCGATACCTAAACGGTATACCGTGTTGTCCAGACGAGCTTCGCACAATTTCAGCAGGTTCTCACCCGTAATACCTTCACGAACGGCAGCTTTATGGAAAAGGTTTTCAAATTGTCTTTCCAGAATACCGTACGTATATTTTACCTTTTGCTTTTCTTGCAATTGGAGAGAATATTCAGACTTTTTACCCCGCTTGCCCTTGCCATGTTGGCCGGGACCATAGTTTTTGCGAGAAACAGCCTTACCTCCACCGAGAACGGCTGCGTCGCCAAAACGACGGGAGATTTTTGCCTTAGGACCTGTATAACGTGCCATGAAAAATGAAATTGGAGAGGTTTGAAGCGGTATATACCGTTATAACCTGTTTCCTATATCTTTTGAGTTGTCGATTAGGACAAGGTGATTGGTTGATTAATACTTCGGCCCGATACTGGTAATCACCAACCAGGGGTGCCTATCTCACTAAAAGTTAGAATTGTGTCGGTACTAGACGCGACGACGTTTGGGAGGACGGCAGCCATTGTGGGGCAGCGGAGTGATGTCCTTAATCAACGTTACTTCAATACCTGAACCTTGAATCGTACGAATCGCTGATTCACGGCCTGAACCGGGTCCTTTTACGAACACTTCAGCTTTACGCATGCCTGCTTCGTGAGCTACTTGAGCACAGTTAGCAGCGGCAACCTGAGCAGCATAAGGCGTGTTCTTCTTAGAACCCTTAAAGCCCATTTTACCAGCAGAAGCCCAAGAGATAACTTGACCTTGGTTATTGGTAATTGAAATAATGATGTTGTTAAACGTAGCTCGGATATGAACCTGTCCAACTGGTTCTACCACTACGACCCGCTTTTTGGCTTTGTCTTTCCGTTTTGCCTGAGCCATTTCTGATGGAGTTTGAAACGTTCAAAGTTTAAAGTTTAAGGTTGACTTCATACCTCAAACCTTAAACTCTAAACTAATTATTTCGTTGCTTTCTTCTTGTTAGCAACCGTCTTACGCTTACCTTTCCGGGTACGAGAGTTATTCTTCGTTTTCTGACCACGGAGCGGTAGTCCTTTCCGGTGACGCAGACCTCGGTAGCAACCAATATCCATCAAGCGTTTGATGTTCAATTGGATTTCTGACCGAAGTGGTCCTTCCGTTTTGTATTCACTGCTAATGACGTTACGGATAGCCGTAGATTCTTCGTCATTCCATTCGCCAGCTTTCTTGTCTACGCTTACGCCAGCTTTAGCTAAAATGGTGCGGGACAAACTACGGCCGATGCCGAAGATGTACGTGAGAGCGATTTCGCCCCGCTTTTTGTCGGGAATGTCTACCCCTGCAATACGAGCCATATTGGTCGGATAAGTTTTGTACGCTCAAAATCGAGCGGGATTAACCTTGACGTTGTTTAAACTTAGGGTTTTTCTTGTTGATCACGAAGAGCTTTCCTTTGCGACGAATTACTTTGCAATCAGCACTACGCTTTTTGATCGAAGCTTTGACTTTCATCTTATTTCGAGTTTTCAGTTTTCAGCGGTTCACCGCTTCGGTTTTCAGTTACCAGTCACAGTAATTGAAAACTGTAAACTGCCAACTATCAACTTTACTTGTATCGGTAGGTAATACGAGCCTTTGATAAGTCATAAGGCGACATTTCCAAGCGAACCTTATCTCCGGGCAGAATTTTGATGTAGTGCATCCGCATTTTACCGGAAATATGAGCGATCACTTCATGCTTATTTTCGAGTTGTACCCGAAACATTGCATTCGATAATGCCTCCAGAATGATACCGTCCGTGGTTATAGAGCTTTGTTTGGCCATTTGTTTAGTTTAGAATAGGACTTTTAGAATTGAGAAGTACTCGCCCTATCCTTCCTATTATGCGATGGCCATACTACGTTCGGCCAGTACTTGCTCAATGTATTCGAAAGTGGTTAAGATTTCGGCCTTCCCTTTGCGAACCGCCACCGTATGCTCAAAGTGAGCGGCCGGCTGCCGATCCGTTGTACGAATAGTCCAACCATCTTTTTCCTGTACCACACTTCGTTTCCCCAGAGTAATCATCGGTTCGATGGCAATAGTCATCCCTTCTTTGAGTTGGGGACCTTGACCTCTTCTTCCGAAATTAGGTACCTCTGGGCCTTCGTGAAGAAATTTACCTACGCCGTGTCCCACTAACTCTCGAACCACACCGTATCCAAATTGCTCCACATGACTTTGTACCGCATACCCAATGTCACCAATCCGATTACCTGCTACTGCTTTATCAATGCCCAGGTAAAGAGAATCATAGGTGCGTTTCAGCAGTTGTTTTACTTCAGGTTTAATTTCCCCCACTGGATAAGTAAATGCACTATCCGAATGGTATCCATTCAAAAACACCCCACAATCTACTGAAATAATATCTCCTTCTTTTAAGCGATACGGACTTGGAAAACCGTGTACGACCACTTCATTGACGGAGATACAAAGAGCAGCCGGGAAGTCATTATACCCTTTAAACGAAGGATGACCCTTGTGATCCCGAATAAACTCTTCTGCTACACGATCCAGTTCCTTAGTTGTTACTCCTGGATTAATCAGTTTAGCAACCTCGGCGTGAGCCTTACCCAAAACCTGAGCACTGATTTTGATTAATTCAATCTCTTCGTCAGTTTTTAGATAAACCATCTTTCTGTGTATTAAATCGCAGAAACGCTTTCAGTCGTTCTGCCTTGCACGCGTCCTGATTTCATTAAACCTTCGTAACGACGCATCAGCAGGTAACTTTCAATTTGCTGCAGTGTATCCAGTACTACCCCTACCAGAATCAGTAAGGATGTTCCACCGAAAAACTGTGCAAAGCCTTGAGAAATACCAAACAGACGAGCAATCGCTGGCATTACTGCCACCAGAGCTAACATAATCGCTCCGGGTAAGGTAATACGGTCAAGAATCTGACCGATATATTCTGACGTTTCAAAACCAGGTTTAACACCGGGAATAAAACCGCCACTCCGTTTCATGTCATCAGCAATCTGCTGCGGGTTTACTGAAATCGCCGTATAGAAATACGTAAATACAATAATCAGGAAACCAAATAACACGTTATACTGCCAGTGGTCATAGCTATTAAACGCTTGAGCAATCGACTGAGCCGTATCACTCTTTTCAGCAAAATAGCCCGCTACTAGACCCGGTACGAACATCAACGCTTGGGCGAAAATGATGGGCATAACACCCGCAGCATTCAACTTCAAGGGAATATACTGACGTTGTCCGCCAACCACCTTGTTTCCTACTACCTGCTTGGCATACTGTACAGGAATACGGCGAGTAGCTTGCGTAATTAGAACAGCACCCATTACAACAAAATACAGGGCAACAAGTTCAATTACGAATAATAAAGCTCCACCAGTACCTCTTGAACCAGCTTCCTGCAGCAAAGCAACCGGGAAACGAGCTACGATACCAATCATAATCAGCAGAGAGATACCATTTCCAATTCCTTTATCCGTGATTCGTTCACCCATCCACATACAGAAGATTGTGCCCGAAATCAAAATAATTGTTGAGTAAATGGTAAACCAGCTTCGCTCAATCATCAAGGCTTCCGCCGGAATCTGTGATTGGGTATAGGCGATTGCCTGAGCCGTAGTAACGAAAATGGTTAATACACGAGTAATCTGGTTTAGCTTGCGACGACCAGACTCCCCATCTTTCTGCATTTTCTGAAAATAAGGCAGTGCAATGGTCAACAGCTGAATTGCAATAGACGCCGAGATATAGGGCATAATACCCAGAGCAAAAATGGAAGCGTTTTGAAAAGCTCCTCCAGAGAAGGTGTTAATCAAATCCAGCAAACCATTTCCTTGGCCCTTAGGAAGTCGAGCCGGATCAATACCCGGCAGAACAATATATGAACCTATACGATAAACAGTAATAAACAACAGGGTGTTGAGGATCCGGCTACGGAGCTCCTCAATGGACCAAATGTTCTTGAGAGTAGTTATAAACTTGTTCATTCCAGCGAGGATTCAAATTCACCTGTCGTTCATCCGGAAACTAAACCGTAACTGCTTTACCACCGGCTTTTTCAATGGCTTCAACCGCCGTTTGTGAGAAGGCATGTACCTTCACTTCAACAGCTGATTTTACCTCACCGCGGTTCAGTACTTTTACCAGATCCTTTTTACCAACCAGACCGTTGTTGTAAAGCAGTTCAATGTCTACTACAGTAGCATTAGTTTTCTCAACTAAAGACTGGATAGCGTCCAGATTGATTGCTTTGTAAGCTACGCGGCTCAGGTTGTTAAAACCGAACTTAGGTACACGACGTTGCAAAGGCATCTGACCACCTTCGAAACCTCTTTTACTGCTGTAACCCGAACGAGACTGAGCCCCTTTATGTCCGCGAGCAGAAGTTGCTCCTTTACCAGAGCCTTGTCCGCGACCGACACGCTTACCTACTTTCGTAGAACCAGCGGCGGGTTTCAAATTGCTAAGATTCATTGTCGTATTGATTCAAAGTGAAAAGCGTTACCGCTCCACACTGAGTTTCTTAGATTTCTTCCACTTGAATGAGGTGGTTCACTTTACGAATCATACCAGCGATGGCATCATTCAGCTCAACTTCCACACTCCGATTGATTTTGCCCAAACCCAGGGCTTTAATAGTACGCTTTTGGTTTTCAGGACGTTCAATCGTGCTACGAACCTGAGTAAGTTTAACCTTTGCCATTTCTTTAAAGTTCTCGGTTTTTAGTTCTTGGTTCTTAAGTTATGCTTAATTAACCAAGAACTAAGAACACTATGACTTATCCATTGAATACGGTTGCCAGTTTCACTCCACGCTGACGAGCTACTTCGTGGGGTGCACGCATTTTCAGCAGAGCATCAACCGTAGCTTTTACTACGTTGTGAGGATTGGAAGAACCTTTTGATTTCGCTAATACGTCGCGAATACCGGCGCTCTCCAGAACGGCACGCATAGCACCACCCGCAATTACTCCCGTACCAGGAGCAGCAGGCTTCAGCAGTACGAAACCACCTGAGAATTTACCTTCCATATCGTGAGGTACCGTATGCTTCAATAAAGGAACTTGTACCACATTTTTCTTGGCATCTTCAATTCCTTTAGCAATCGCGTCGGTTACTTCGTTGGCTTTACCTAATCCGTAGCCTACTACGCCTTTGCCATCGCCTACTACTACGATAGCTGAGAAGCTGAAGCGACGACCGCCTTTTACTACTTTAGCTACCCGGTTAATAGCAACAACACGTTCCTTTAACTCTGACTCGTTATACTTGGTAGGTCTGTTCGTTTGCATGATTCTTTGAAATTAGAATTGAAGGCCACCTTCGCGGGCTCCGTCAGCTAGTGCTTTTACTTTCCCGTGATACAGGTAACCGTTCCGGTCAAACACCACAGCTTCAATACCAGCGGCCTTAGCTAATTCGGCTACTTTCAAGCCTACTTGCTTAGCAGCTTCAACGTTGTTACCCTGTAAGCCTAATTCGAAAGAAGAAGAAGCGGCTACTGTCTTGCCAGCTTCGTCATCGATTAGTTGGGCATAAATACCTTTATTAGAGCGGAAAACCGTCAAACGAGGACGCACAGGCGTACCATCCACTTTACTGCGAATGCTACGTTTGATCCGAAGCCGCCGGGAATCTTTAGTAGTTGCCATTGTAATTCAAATTGATTGTGGATTACCGACCCACACGTTTGAGTATAGAAAGCTTCAAGCCATAGCCGAAGCTTTCTACTGGAAATATTATTTCTTACCAGCCGCTTTACCAGCTTTCCGACGCACGAATTCACCCGTGAAGCGAATACCTTTGCCTTTGTAAGGCTCAACCTTACGGAGAGACTTAATTTTGGCAGCGACTTGGCCGATTAGTTGCTTATCAATACCTTCCAAAACCACTTTAGGGTTTTGTCCTTTTTCCATCGCTGTCGTTACCTTCAGTTCTTCAGGAATAGCGACGAAAATGCTGTGAGAGTAACCCAAAGCCAATTCCAGGATATTTCCTTGGTTAGAAGCTTTGTAACCTACCCCAACGATTTCCATTTCGGTACGGTAGCCCGTGCTTACGCCGACTACCATATTGTTGATCAGGGCACGGTACAGACCGTGCAGGGCCTTATGGCGTTTTTGTTCCGTAGGGCGAACCACTTGTAACTCGCTACCTTCGATTTCTACCGTAATGTCTGGGTCAATCGTTTGGCTCAATGTGCCTTTAGGTCCTTTTACGGTAACCTGGCTCTTATCAACCGATACGCTAACTCCAGCAGGCAGGGTAATGATTTTTTTACCAATGCGTGACATGGTACTGAGTGTTAAAATGAATTAGCGGAGGTTTTCAGTGGTAAGATTGACCTCCGCTATTCCATTGGTTTAATTAATAAACGTAGCAAAGTACTTCGCCACCTACATTGAGGGTACGAGCTTCTTTGTCCGTCATAACTCCTTTTGACGTCGAAACAATTGCGATGCCTAAGCCGTTTAATACGCGAGGAAGTTCTTTCGAACCTGAGTATTTCCGAAGACCGGGTTTACTTACGCGGGTTAACTTAACGATAGCTGACTGTTTCGTCAGGGGATTGTATTTCAAAGCGACTTTGATGGTTCCTTGTACGGAAGCCTCTTCGTCAAATTTGTAACTTTGAATATAGCCTTTCTCAAAGAGAACTTTAGTAATCTCCTTCTTGAGATTGGAAGCCGGGATCTCGACGATTCTGTGGCGAGCCTTGATGGCATTCCGCAGACGGGTCAAGTAATCTGCAATCGGATCCATGAAAGAATATGATTTTGCTACGGGCCGCTTCAAAACGGCTCGCAAAATTAGAGAATCAAAATGGATACACCAAAAATTACCAGCTCGATTTTGTTACGCCCGGAATTTTTCCATCAGAAGCCATTTGACGGAACGTAACACGGCTGATACCGAACTTCCGCATGTAACCCCGGGGACGACCATTCAGCTTATCGCGGTTATGGAGACGTACAGGGGAAGCGTTGCGGGGAAGTTTGTCAAGTCCGATGAAGTCACCGGCCTCTTTGAGGGCTTTGCGTTTAGCAGCGTACTTGGCTACCAGACGTTCGCGTTTCCGCTCTCTTGCTTTGACTGATTCTTTTGCCATTTTGTTTGCTTATAATTGGTCCCCGTCCTTTTCAGAAATCTGAAGTGACGGGGGATCAATAATTACTTTTTTTGTCCAGCAAAGGGCATTCCTAAAGCTTTCAGCAGTTCTAAGCTTTCAGCGTCAGTTTGTGCTGTAGTAACGAACGTAATATCCATACCTGAGATTTTTTGTACTTTCTCAATAGAGATCTCAGGGAAGATGATTTGTTCTTTTACACCTAAAGTATAGTTACCACGGCCATCAAAGCCTTTGTCACTAATTCCTTTGAAGTCACGTACGCGAGGCAGAGCGATCGACGTCAGACGGTCCAGGAATTCGTACATTTTTTCGCCACGCAGCGTTACTTTCGCTCCGATAGGCATGTTTTCACGAAGCTTGAAGTTAGAAATTGCTTTCTTAGAGATCGTGGCTACCGCTTTCTGACCTGAGATCGTAGATAATTCTTCTACCCCTACGTCAACCAGCTTTTTATCTGCTACAGCAGCACCGATACCTTTGTTGATCACAATTTTTTCCAGTTTCGGTACTTGCATCACCGATTTGTACTGGAACTTCTCTTTCAAAGCAGAAACTACTTCGTCAAAGTACTTTTGTTTTAATCTGGGAGTTGCCATTGATGCGAATGGTTTGTGGATTTCCGACCCACTGTTTCGTGTTGACAGCTTTTAACCGCCAAGCTAGTTAAATAAGGTTACCGCTCTTTTTGCTGAAACGCTGAGACTTGCCCTTTTCGTTCAGTTTACGGCCGGTGCGGGAGGCTTCGTTCGTCTTCGGGTCTACCACTTTCAGGTTACTGATGTGGATGGGACTTTCGATTTCTTTGATTTCTCCCTGAGGGTTGGTCGCGGAAGGTTTCACGTGTTTCTTTACCAGATTCACACCTTCTACGATAGCCCGTTGCTTTTCGCGATCCACAGACTTGATAACGCCGGTTTTACCTTTAGCGTCACCGGCGATCACTAAAACCGTGTCACCGCTGCGAACGTGAAGCTTCACTTGCTTTTGCTTTTCCATTGTTTGATTTCGTACGATTATCCTGAGTGATTAGAGCACTTCAGGAGCCAGCGAAACAATTTTCATGAATTGCTTTTCACGCAATTCGCGAGCAACTGGTCCGAAGATCCGAGTTCCACGCGGTTCGTCCTGGTTGTTTAGAAGTACGACGGCGTTATCTTCAAAACGGATGTAAGATCCGTCTTTCCGGCGAATTTCTTTTTTCGTACGAACCACTACGGCTTTAGACACCGTTCCCTTCTTCATGTTCGAAGAGGAGAGGGCTTGTTTTACGGTTACTACGACTTTGTCGCCGATAGATGCGTAACGCTTGCCCGTACCGCCCAACACGCGGATTACGAGTACCTCTTTGGCACCACTATTATCCGCTACGCTACATCTAGATTCTTGCTGAAGCATGTCTTTGCTGAGATTTCAGTTTCGTTTTCAGTTTCCGCTTTCAGTTTAGCTATCCGCTAATCATCAAAAAACGGAAACCGATCCCTACTCCTGCCTGATTACTTGGCTTTTTCGATGATTTCAACCAAACGCCACCGTTTGTTTTTAGACAAGGGACGGGTTTCCATCACTTTGATCGTATCGCCGACGCCACACTCATTGTTTTCGTCGTGTACCATCAATTTGGTCGTTTTCTTTTGGAATTTACCGTAGATTGGGTGCTTCACCTTCCGCTCGACGGTAACTACCACCGACTTATCCATGCTGCTGGATACCACCCGACCAAATCTGACTTTTCTGAGCTTACGTTCTACTTCCATGATTCGGAATTTGCTTTGTGCCCGTATCGGGCAATGACTAGCGAGCGTTAAGTTCGGTCAACAACCGGGCGATAAGCTTACGGGAGGTCCGAATACGCAACGGATTTTCGATTGGAGAAATAGCATGAGCAAATTTGAGACGGCTCAATGCATCTTTTTCCTGGGCAATTTGCTGACGGATTTCTTCCGTACTCAAAGCCCGAATGTCTTTGATTTTCATTACTGCTATAATTTGAAAACTTGAAAAGGGCTAATTTGAAAATCGTAGTATTCGACTAGAACCATTTCAAATTGTCGAATTATCAAATCCTCAAATTAGTTAGCTTCCTGGTAATCCCGGCGAACTACGAATTTCGTCCGTAGGGGCAGCTTTTGAGCTGCTAAACGGAGAGCTTCCTGAGCCAGTTCCAGAGGTACACCCGTTGATTCAAATAGAATTGTTCCGGGTTTCACGTTGGCTACCCAATACTCGGGAGCACCTTTCCCTTTACCCATCCGAACCTCTGCAGGCTTCTTGGTAATAGGCTTATCGGGGAAAATACGAATCCATACTTGTCCTTCCCGTTTCATTGCACGGGTAACAGCGATACGAGCCGCTTCAATCTGGCGAGCCGTAATACGGCCGGGTTCCAGCGATTTGATTGCAAATGAGCCGAAGGAAATCTCATGGCCCCGCGTTGCAAGACCCTTGATCCGACCTTTCTGCTGTTTGCGGAATTTGGTTCTTCTCGGTTGTAACATGATCGTTGAGTTCTTTAGAGTTTGAAGCCCTATTGACTAGGGCTTACAACCTAATTAGCGACGTCCTCCTGGTCCACCGCCACGGTTTCCACCACCTTGGCCACCACGGTTGTTGTTTCCACCACGGTTTCCACCGCCTTGGCCACCACGGTTGTTGTTTCCGCGTCCACGGTCACCACCACCTTCACCACGACCTCGACGGTTACCACCATCGCGATCATCTCCACCACGACCGCCACGACGATCGCCGCGATCAGAACCTCCACGAGCTTCAGCACCGCCGGCGTTCAAACCAGCGTTAACTACTGAAAGATCACGCTTACCGTATACTTCTCCTTTGAAGACCCAGATCTTGATACCGATCTTTCCGTATACCGTTTGAGCTTCTGAAATAGCGTAGTCAATGTCAGCACGGAGCGTATGCAGAGGGACACGTCCTTCTTTGTACTCTTCCGTACGAGCCATTTCAGCTCCACCTAAACGGCCTGACAAGCGAACTTTGATACCCTGTGCTCCTACCCGCATAGCTGAAGCAATTGCTTGCTTCATAGCACGACGGAAAGAAATACGAGCTTCCAGTTGTTGAGCGATCGTTTCACCAACGAGTTTCGCATCTACTTCCGGACGCTTGATCTCGAAGATATTGATCTGAACATCTTTGCCCGTCAATTTCTTGAGCTCTTCTTTGATTTTATCAACTTCGTTACCGCCCTTACCGATAACCACACCCGGACGAGCCGTGTTGATGGTTAGGGTAACCCGCTTCAGCGTACGCTCGATGATTACTTTCGAGATCGCACCTTTAGGAATACGAGCAGCAATGTATTTACGAATCGTTTCGTCTTCTACCAGCTTTTCAGCGAAGTTCTTTCCACCGTACCAGTTGGATTCCCAACCACGTACAATACCCAGACGAAGACCTACGGGGTTTACCTTTTGTCCCATGGTGTGTTACGCTTCCGTGTTTTCGGTTTTAGTTTCTTCTGCCTTGGCTTTGCTGGCTACAACAAGCGTTACGTGATTCGAACGCTTCCGTACCCGATACGCACGGCCCTGAGGAGCCGGACGAAGACGTTTCAGGAAAGGACCGCCATCTACGAAAATAGTTTTTACGTATAGGTCAGCATCTTCCAGCTTCACTTCTTCGCCGAATTTCTCCTGCCAGTTTGCAATTGCCGACAGCAGCAACTTTTCCAGACGCGGAGAGCCCGACTTAGGCTGATATTTTAAGATCGCCAATGCCTTGTTTACTTTCTGGCCGCGAATCAGATCGGCAACCAGTCGCATTTTCTGGGGCGACGTCGGGACGTTATTAAGTTTTGCGATTGCTTCCATTACTAAGTTGTCAGTTTGTGGTTCTTAGTTTTCAGTTACCAGCGATATGCCTCTGTCAACTGAAGACTGCCAACTGTAAACTGGTTTATCGTTTTCCTTTGTCCTTTTTAGCGACGTGGCCACGGAAGTTGCGGGTCGGGGCAAACTCGCCCAGTTTATGACCTACCATGTTTTCCGTCACGTACACGGGGATAAACTTGTTACCGTTATGCACGGCGAAAGTGTGACCCACGAAATCAGGAGAAATCATCGACCGACGCGACCAGGTTTTAATAACCGATTTCTTGCCTGACCCATTCATTACCTCCACTTTATTGGAGAGGCGAAAATCAATATAGGGGCCTTTTTTGAGTGAACGTGCCATTATTTCTTCCGCTTGCTAATGATTAACTTGTTGGATGCCTTCTTCTTGTCGCGAGTTTTCTTACCTTTCGCTAACAGACCCTTACGTGAACGTGGGTGTCCTCCAGAAGCCCGGCCTTCACCACCACCCATCGGGTGATCAACTGGGTTCATTGCTACACCACGAACGCGAGGACGACGACCTAACCAACGACGGCGACCTGCTTTACCCAGGCTTTCGTTCATGTGGTCGGCATTCGATACTGAACCTACGGTTGCAATACCTGAACCCAGTACCATACGGGTTTCGCCTGAGGGAAGTCGCAGAATTACGTATTTCGATTCACGTCCTACAATCTGAGCGTACGTACCAGCACTGCGGGCCATTTGACCACCTTTGCCAGGCTTCAACTCAATGTTGTGAACAATCGTACCGATGGGCAGAGCCATCAGAGGAGATGCGTTACCTACTTCAGGAGCTACGCCTTCACCAGCTACAATCGTCTGACCTACGGTCAAACCTTGGGGAGCGATGATATAGCGTTTTTCGCCATCTGCGTATTGAACTAACGCAATACGAGCCGAACGGTTAGGATCGTACTCGATCGTTTTTACTTCTGCTGAAACGCCTTGTTTATCGCGTTTGAAATCGATAATCCGGTATTTACGCTTGTGTCCACCACCGATGTAACGCATCGCACGGCGACCCTGATCGTTACGACCACCTGATTTTTTCAGAGGCTCTAAGAGGCTCTTCTCAGGTTTGCTAGCCGTAATTTCGTTAAACGTCGGGGCCGAACGAAAGCGGGTTCCCGGCGTAACAGGCTTCAACTTCTTGATTGCCATTGGATTAATTGCTACGGTCAGGCTATGTCCTCCACTGCCAGCCTAACCTGTTCAAAACGCATCCTGGAGGAGGGGGATGTTGAATTAAATGCCTTGATAGAAATCGATTACTTCACCTTCGGCAACAGTAACGATCGCTCTCTTCTTGGTGGAAGTAAAGCCAGCCGTGATTTTGGTACGCGTGCTGCGAGATTTTTTCTTCCCGATTTGACGAACCGTATTCACTGACTCAACCTTCACACCGTACATTTTTTCGATGGCCTTCTTAATCTCGACCTTGTTGGCCGTAAGAGCCACTTCGAAGCCGTACTTTCCTTGCTCGTTCTGAGCCGTTGACTTTTCAGTCAGGAGCGGGCGAATGATGATGCTCATAATCTTTTGTCGTTAATCTCCAGGCCTTTCGGACCAACGGATTAGTTCAATAATGCTTCGATTTTCTCTAACGCTCCTTCAGCAATGATCAAACGATCGGCATTCAGTAAAGCGTAGGTAGTCAACTGATCTGCGGGCAGCACGTTGGCTTTGGGCAGATTCCGAGCTGACAGGAATACATTGTTGTCAGCCGTCGGCAGAACCAGCAGGGTTTTCGTTTCACCCGCCTGGAAGGCGTTCAGAACCGAAATGTATTGCTTGGTCTTAGGAGAATCGAAAGTGAAGTTTTCGACAACGGTTACTACGCCGTCTTTTGCTTTAGAAGCCAAAGCTGATTTACGAGCCAGGCTTTTCACTTTCTTATTCAGTTTGAAGGAGTAATCGCGGGGCTTAGGACCAAACACGCGAGCACCACCTTTGAAAATGTTAGCTTTGAAAGAACCGTGACGAGCTCCGCCGGTACCCTTCTGACGCATCAGTTTACGGGTTGAGCGGGCTACTTCCCAACGTTCTTTAGCTTTGTGCGTACCCTGACGCTGATTAGCCAAGTATTGCTTTACGTCGAGCCACATTACGTGCTCGTTAGGCTCAATTGCAAACACGTCCTCAGACAGTGTTACTTTCTTCGCCGTTTCTTGGCCTTGAATATTAAATACGGACAGTTCCATTTCTTGTCAAGTGCTACGTTGAGTAGAAGCAAGTGTGAAGACTCACACGAACCTATTTCTCAAGAATTACAAATGAATTTTTGGCACCCGGAACTGAACCGCTGATCACGATCAGGTTTTGCTCAGGATACACTTTAAGTACTTGCAGGTTTTGGATTTTAACGCGGTTGTTACCCATCCGACCTGCCATGCGAAGGCCTTTGAATACCCGTGAAGGGAAAGAACAGGCACCAATCGAACCCGGGTGACGCTGACGGTTGTGCTGACCGTGCGTTTGACCGCCTACCCCACCGAAACCGTGACGTTTCACAACGCCTTGGAAACCACGACCTTTAGCCGTACCGATTGCATCGATGAATTCACCTTCAGCAAACAGCGTAGAATCGATCGTATCGCCTAAATTCAGTGATTGTTCAAAAGTTTTGAACTCTACTAACTTCCGCTTGGGAGTTGTACCGGCCTTTTTGAAGTGACCAGCCAGCGGCTTGGAAGTGTTTTTCTCTTTTTTCTCGCCGAAACCTAACTGAACAGCTTGGTAGCCATCCGTTTCGACGGTCTTTACTTGCGTCACGACGCAGGGACCGGCTTCAATCAGCGTACAAGCTACGGCGGTGCCGTCAGCGTTGTAGAGGCTGGTCATGCCAATTTTCTTCCCAATAATACCAGACATCTTCTTGATTTTTAATTGGTTATCAGCTCTCCCACCTGGGGGCCTCAGAAAACGGACTGCAAAAGTAGTGCTTTTTCTGCTGTTTACCGTATCAAGACAGAAATTCCCTGAAAAATTTTGAAAACCAGTAACGTACCGAGAAGGAAAGCGGAGAGGAGACTTGCGGGGCGTACCAGATGGGCTAAAAAAAAGCCTGTACGCATCCAAAATCCCGAGATACGGGAAGAAGCATCCTGTCAGCTTACTACTCAACTCCATTGCACCTGGGCATTCAAGTACTGGAGTCAGTAACAGTTCTGACGTTCAAAACCGGGTAAAACCGAAATTGACGTGGCAACCGAACAAATAAACTCAGTGGTCTGATAATCAGAGGTTCATACAGTTCTGCCAACCATATTGAACAGCGACCTTTTGTTCGATCTTTAAACAGAGTTGCAAAATAAGCGGTTTTCTATTTGATAAACAAGTGTTTAGGAAAAGTTTTTGTAAATTTTTCTTGACACTGTAAGAGTCTGCCTTAGCTGGTTTACAATGGGCTAGTAGCTGTTGCCGTGAAGCATCGATTATCAGGTTCTAATCTGCGTGATAACTCGCTTCTTAAATTGTATTTTTTCCATAAAAAAGAGTCGGCAAGTTTCCTTACCGACTCCTCTACCTATGTACTAGTAGTTTATTACTGCTCAATGGCTTCGTTTGCAAAGGCAATCAATTGCTCGGGCGTTTTGGCTCCTGCTTCTTTTAGTACCACTTCTCCCTCGTAATCAATGAAAAACAGCGTTGGAAAACCTTCTACGGGATAGCGATCAATCAGCTTCAATCCCTCTCCCGCTTCCATATCCAGTTTCACGTTGATAAACTTGCTGTTATACAAATCCCCTACCAGTTTGTTCGGAAACGATTTGGTTTGCATCCACTTGCAGGGACCACACCAGGTTGTATAGGCATCGAGGAAAATCATTTTGTTTTCAGCTTTGGCTTTCGCTAAGGCCTGTTTCCACGTACCGTGAAAAAACTGGATTCCCTCTTTTTTAGGCTCATCCGAAGCATTGGTCTGAAAGGTCAGTCCAGTCAGTAGCAGGACTACTACGAGTCGAAGTGTTTTCATCGTGTTAAACAAGAAGGGATTTATCAGAATCAATAACGTGAAGTTCGTTGTGAAAAGTCTTTTATCCAACGAATTAACAAATAAAAAGAGCCTTCTTTCGAAAGGCTCTTTTTATTTCATCTTTAAAAATCTTTAGGCATACGTATTAAGCATGACCGGCATCACCAGCATCAAAATGTCTTCGTTTTCGTCCTGATCGTTGGGGACCAGGATACCCGCCCGGTTGGGAGCAGACAAACGTAACTGCAATTGATTGGAACTGAGGTTATTCAGCATTTCGATCAGGAATTTCGCGTTGAAACCAATCTCCAGATCATCACCACTATAGTCACAAACCAAACGCTCGGATGCCTCATTGGAGTAATCCAGATCCTCCGCTGAAATCACGAGTTCGTCCTGCGAAATTCGCAGTCGAATCTGATGAGTCGTTTTATTGGCGTAGATAGAAATCCGACGCAGCGAACTCAGCAATTCGAGTCGATTAATCGTTAAGATATTCGGATTGTTGACGGGAATCGCGTTTTCATAATCCGGGAAACGCTCGTCGATCAATCGGCAAATCATCTTGATGTTACCGAAGGTAAAGAACGCGTTCGACTGGCTAAAATCCGCCTTTACGGTTGTGTCATCCGAAGGCAGGGAAGATTTTAGCAGGTTCAGTGCTTTCCGGGGAATGATCATGGTACTGGTATTGGCCGAACGCAGATCCTGCCGACGATACCGTACCAGCCGGTGTCCGTCCGTGGCGACGAAGGTCGCATTGCTTTCCCCCAGTTGAAGATACATCCCTGTCATGTTGGGCCGTAAATCATCGGTACTGGCTGCGAAGCTCGTATTCGCGATGGCTTTACCCAACACTTCTGCCGCTACCTCAATCGATAAGGTTTTGTTAACTGCCGGAACTTTCGGGAAGTCAATTGGATTCTCACCGGAAAGTTTGTACCGACCGTTCTCGGAGACGATTTCAGTACCGAACGTTTCGGCATCAATTTTGAAGGTAATGGGTTGTTCGGGTAAACCCCGCAACGTATCGAGGAGCAATTTAGCCGGTACAGCGATGGAACCTTTATCTGAAGATTCGACCTCTATTTCGGTAATCATAACCGTCTGCAAATCAGAGGCCGTTACCGTTAGTAGACTCCCTTCGAGTTGGAACAGGAAGTTTTCCAGAATCGGAACAATCGGATTGGACGCTACGACTCCGTTGATAGCCGCCAGTTGTTTCAACAATGCCGAAGACGAGACGATAAATTTCATTGACTATCAGAAGTTTAAACGAGTTTAAACAATGTATTTTTCGGATACCCGAAAATATAATTTAGAGGGCGAAAGTACAACATTTTATCACAAGGTGTAAGATTTATTTACCAAGAGCTAAAACTTTACGTACGTTTCTACTTCAGCTAACTATACTTCTTTTAGATATGAATCTTAGCTCTAGCTTCGTTACATACATAAATAGGTGATATTTGCCCACTTTTAGGGGCACTGTAGAGCTTTCTCTACTTTTATTGCCCTGATACTCAGAAACGTTTCTAAAAACCCTTAAGCATTATTATTTAGCTCTATGCCCTTTATACTTCGTTCATGTGTTCTATCTATTCTAGCAATTCCCTTGTTACTACTTGCCTGTACACCGGCCGAACTTCAGACTCCCCCGAGTCCTGATGTAGAATTTGGACAACTCTTTGTAGATGTCCAGATGAAGGAGCTATTCCCGGACTCCAAGACCTTTGCCGACGCGGAGCCACTCATTCCTGCCAAGCAGATTTTAAGGGCTTATGAAGAACAGAAAGATAAAGAAGGGTTCGACTTAAGGGCATTTGTTAACGAGTATTTCCGCTTCCCGGATGCTCCTAATAATCACTTTGTTTCGGATACGTCTTTGTCGCCTGAGGCTCATATCAACGCCTTGTGGCCGATCCTGACTCGGAAGCCTACGGGTGAAGTGAAGGGCTCTCTGCTGGCATTACCCCGTAGCTATGTCGTACCCGGGGGTCGTTTCGGAGAGATTTACTACTGGGATAGCTACTTCACGATGCTAGGGTTACAGGAAGCAGGTGAAGATTCTCTCATTGAAGGGATGGTTTCTAACTTCGCTCACCTCATTCGGTATCAGGGGCATGTTCCTAACGGCAACCGGAGTTACTACCTGAGTCGCTCGCAGCCACCGTACTTTTCGTTGATGGTTCGATTGCTGGCCGAAACCCGCAATAATGATCAGATCATCGCTCAGTACTTGCCCGAGTTACTGAAAGAATACTATTTCTGGATGGGGGCTACCAACGAGGATGACATGAAAAAGACGGGTGATCTTAAACCGGGTGAAGCATACCGACGCGTGGTTCGTCTACCGGGTAACTATCAGTTAAATCGGTATTACGATGATAGTGATACGCCTCGTCCGGAAGCCTATAAGGAAGACGTAGCCATCGCCCAACACACCGGCCGCAAAGCCGAAGAAGTATACCGCGACATTCGGGCGGGTGCTGAATCAGGCTGGGACTTTACCGCTCGCTGGTTCCGGGACGGCAAGACGATGGGAACGATTCATACGACGGATATTATTCCGGTGGATTTGAACTGTCTGTTGTACGAACTGGAAATGACGTTGGCAGAAGGTTATACACTGATCAATGATCAGGCTCATAGCCAAAGCTTCAAAAACCTGGCTGAAAAGCGTAAGAAGGCTATTCAGCAGTTTTGCTGGAATAAGGAAGACGGATTTTACCACGATTACGATTTCAAAGAAGCCAAACAAACACCCATTGCCTCCCTGGCAGCAGTGTATCCCCTATTCTTTAATATTGCTACGGAAGATCAGGCAAGATTAGTAGCAAAGCGATTAAAAGATGATTTCCTGAAACCGGGTGGGCTTACTACTACCTTGGTTCAAACCGGACAGCAATGGGATGCTCCCAATGGCTGGGCTCCTCTGCACTGGATGGCTATTCAGGGCTTGCGGAATTATAAAGAAATGGACTTAGCCCAAGAAATCCGGGATATCTGGGTGGAAGAAAACGTTCGGGTTTACAAAGCCACGGGCCGTATGGTAGAAAAATATAATGTGTACGACACTTCCTTGCTCGGCGGCGGCGGTGAATATCCGCTGCAAGATGGCTTTGGCTGGACGAATGGCGTACTTCTAAAGCTACTGGCAGAAGAGAAGAAGACTGAACATAAGCAGTAAAAAAAGCGAGGGCCGTATCTGATTTTACAGATACGGCCCTTTTTTTAATTCGTCAGGTGATGAAAGATTTCCCAATTCATTTGCGGTTTTAGATCGGGTTCCGTTTGTAGTACGGTCAATACTTCATTGAAAAATGCGTGATGATTGGCCCGATTCGAGAACATTATCAGCAAGACGTCTTTTTCAGGAATACGGATAACTACATTACTGAAACCGCTGGTTGTGCCGCTGTGGAATAACTCGATGGGAGATGTTCTTCGAATAAACCAGCCTAAACCGTATCCTGAACCGGGTAACTCCGGAAACGTAAAAGCTATCGTCTGCAATTTTTTGATTAAGTCTAAGGGCTTGCCCTGCTGTAAGGCCTGATGCTAGCGAAAGTAATCGGCCAGCGAGGTATACACACAGCCATCTCCCCGGGTAGCACTCGTCAGACTCTGATCGGATTCTTGCGTATTTCCTTCGTCCGTGACGGTATAACCCAAAGCCCGATGCGGATACGCTTTCCCAGCTTCGTATACAAACGTTTCTTTTAGGCCCAGGGGCAGAAACAGTCGTTCTTTCATGAACTTCCCATAAGCCTGACCGGACACCCGTTGAACCACCATGGCCAGTAAACAGAATCCTGAATTACTGTATCGAAATTGAGTCCCCGCTTTAAAGTACGTTTGCGTTTGATCCTGCAATAATTTAACTACATCTTCATCCAGAATCTGACGGTGCCAAGTACTGTCCATCAACTCTTCATAATCCCGAATACCTGAGGTATGCGTCAGTAAATGTTGCAGGGTAATGTGCAAAGATAGCTCCGTACGAAATTCCGGGAAAAACTGACTTAAAGGATCCGTTAGTTTTAGTTTTCCCTCTTCTTCCAGCAGCAACACGCCCATGGCAGTAAACTGCTTAGAGACGGAAGCCATGCGAAATCTGGTTCGCAAACTGATTTTCTCCCGCGTATTCACTTGAGCCCTCCCAGCCGTTCCCGCATACACAATATTCCCCTTATGTATTACGCCGATGCTTACGCCCGGCCCGTTGCCCAGAATCTGGCGAGCCAATAACTGATCCAGCCGTGTAATAAGAGACTAAGCCTGTACGCTATTACTTACTAAGCTTAGAAACAGCCACATTCGAACTACGCTTTGTTTTAGAGTATTCATTGTTAAGGAAAGAATTATCTAGCCCTTTAGGATCTATTTCATCGGATCAGGTTGAATTATTCTCAAAAGAATAAAACTGGCAATGAACGTAAAAAACAGGAAGTTTTGAAAGGTTTTTATGCCTTTGTATTTGGCTAAACTTAAGCATTGAAAAATTAGGTTTTTTCAATGCCAATCATAAAATTGCCGTTCGTTTGCCTTTAAATTAATTTGGATTGAGAACCGTTTTGCTTCATTTCCGCAAAACTGAATCCGTTCCCCTTCCAAAAATTGCATCATTCCGTACCTCGATTCCTATTCCCTTAAACTCACGTTTTGGGATAGGTATACACGAATTGATCAGCGGACCTTCCCGCTTTAAACTTATGAAAGTTGCTACCTCCCAACCGTTTTGTCTCATCTACTCGCTCTATCAGCACGAGTACCTAGGCTATCTTTGGGAACCGTTTATTGTCCAGCTGAATGATCGCGGTGAACTTACCCTTCTGCATCAATCCATTTCCTCCAAGAATATCAATGAGTTTGCTGAACGGCTGGACGATACTGATTTTGAGTTAGTAAAACTCATCGATGCTATTCAGCAGGAAGTAGTGATTAAAAAATTCAGCTCGAAGAAAACGACCCCTACTGATTTCTTTCTCAAAGTCTTCGATAAAAACAAAGGCGATAAAAACGTTCAGGATTCCATCTGTAACTACATTGAAAGCCACCGGGCCAAGATTTGTCCGCTCTTAGTCGACAAACGCGTCTTCATTATGGGCAACGATGGCAATCCGATTCGTGAAGAAGTAACCATTCCGACCGAACCCGCTTCGGTACGTTTTCATGTCATGCGGAATGCCGACAATACGCACTATTATCCAACTATTCGGCATCAGGGAGTAAAAGTGGAGTTCCAGCATCGCGACGCGATCTTACTGGGCGAAGATCCGGCCTGGCTTTTGTTGGATGCGAAGTTGTACCATTTCAAGCCAGCCGTTGATGGCAAAAAGCTAAAACCCTTTTTTCATAAAAAGTTTATTGTCATTCCTAAAAGCATTGAAGAGGACTATTACCGCAAGTTTGTTTCTTCTCTAATTACACTCTTTGACGTATACGCAAAAGGCTTTGAAATCCGTTCGGAATCTTTTCGTCCCATACCCCAACTAAACCTGAGCGAAAACTTTATTGAATCGGCTACGGCGGGTTCTTCGGCGTCTTCAGCAGTAGCAACGGACACCGATGTAACGCTTACCTTATCATTTAATTACGGCGATCATAGTTTCCGATTCGACAGCTTTACGGCTTCGGCTAACGTGAGTATGGAGACTCGCGAGGACGAGTATATTTTCCATAAAATTCAGCGGGACATTCCTCGGGAAAAGGAAACCATACGGATGTTACGGGAGCGAAATCTGCATTTACGAAATGGGCAGGCCGTACTGCCAAAGGCGGAAGCTTTTTCCTGGATTCAGGATCATTACGAGCCGCTGCTCGAACAGGGTTTTGTCATTAGTCAGAGTCCAACCGACAGCAAACGGTATTTTCTCGGCTATTCGTCCCTGCAGCTTTCCATACACGAAAACCGTGACTGGTTTGACATCTTCGCAGTCGTGCGGTTTGGTGAGTATGAAATTCCTTTCCTACAACTTAAACAGTTAATTCTGGATAAAAAACGGGAGTTTACGCTGCCTAATGGCGAGGTTGCCGTCATTCCCGAATCCTGGTTTTCGCAGTACTCTGAGCTGTTCGCCTTTGCTAATGACCATGACGACGAGGATCATCTGATCCTTCATAAACACCACATTTCGCTAGTACAGGAGCTACAGGAGGAAAGCCTGGCCGCTACTATCATTAACCGAAAGCTCGAAAAACTACGGGATTTCGAGGAGATTGAAGCATATCCGTTGCCCCAAGGACTCAACGGTACCCTTCGTCCTTACCAGAAAGCTGGCTACGACTGGCTCCGCTTCCTGAATCAGTACCAGTTTGGGGGTTGCCTGGCCGATGATATGGGTCTGGGAAAGACTCTACAAACCTTGTCGCTGCTGCAATCGCAGTACGAAAACGGGGCGAAAGAAGCGTCACTGATTGTCATGCCCACGTCTTTGCTATACAACTGGCAACTGGAAATTAAGAAGTTTACTCCCATGCTACGCGTCCTGGTGTATACCGGCACGTACCGTGAAAAAAACATCGACCTGTTTAATCAGTACGATATTGTATTAACCTCGTACGGCATTGTGCGGATTGATGTGGAGTTGCTCCAACGTTATCCGTTTCACTACATCATTCTGGATGAATCGCAGGCTATTAAAAACCCCGGTTCTAATATTTCCAAGGCCTTGTCACTGCTGCAAAGTCGGTTTCGACTCATTCTGAGTGGTACCCCGTTGGAAAACAGTACGATGGATTTGTGGAGCCAAATGAACTTTGTTAATCCGGGCCTGCTGGGTAGTCAATCCTTTTTTCGGAACGAATTTCAGATTCCTATTGAAAAGCGGGGCGATGAAAAGAAAACGCAGCGGCTTTACAGTATCATCAAGCCGTTTATGCTGCGGAGGCATAAGTCGCAGGTAGCCACGGAGCTTCCCGAAAAAGTAGAATCTATTCAGTACTGTGCGATGTCGGAGGAGCAGGAAAAAGCCTACGAAGAAGCGAAGTCGTACTACCGCAACATGATTCTTCAGCACATTGAAGAAGAAGGAATTGCTAAATCCCAGATGGTCGTGCTTCAAGGTCTTACGCGTTTGCGTCAGCTGGCGAATCACCCGAGAATGGTGGATTCTGAATACGAGTTCAGTTCGGGAAAATTGGAAGAAGTACTGGCAAAAATTGAAACCGTAGTCGGCGAAAAACACAAGATACTCATCTTCAGCCAATTCGTTAAACACCTGGATCTGGTCAAGTCCGAACTGGAAGAACGCGGGTTTCCTTATGCGTACCTGGACGGCAATACGCAAGACCGACAGGGGCAGGTCGAGCTATTCCAGACGAATGAACAGGTTCCTATTTTCTTGATTTCACTCAAGGCAGGGGGCTTGGGTTTAAACCTTACCGCAGCCGACTATGTGTTCATTCTGGATCCCTGGTGGAATCCGGCCATTGAAGCTCAGGCCATTGACCGGGCTCACCGAATTGGGCAGGATAAAACCGTGTTTACGTATAAATTCATTTCTCAGAATACGGTGGAGGAAAAGATTCTGGCTCTTCAACATTCCAAACAACGATTAGCCAGCGAACTAATTACGACCGAAGATACTTTTGTAAAATCCCTCTCGAAGGAGGATGTACTGTCGCTGCTGGAGTAAGGAGTAACTCCCTCTGATTGAATATTTTTCGTTCTAATTTTATGGTATTCTCTACCTTTGTAAGGTTAAACTTACAGGTAGTCGTGTCACGTCAAAAACTCCATTTTTTTGCTCATAACGCCCAGACCGATAACGTGCTGGAGCCACCCAAGCCCTTATTTTACGCCATCAAAGGCCACTGGCATGACCAGTTTTTCAAGAATGAAAATCCACTGATTGTAGAGATTGGATGTGGTAAGGGTGAATATACGGTAGGACTGGGAAAGGTATTCCCGGACAAGAATTTCGTTGGTGTGGATATGAAAGGCGACCGCATGGCTCGCGGCAGTAAGCAGGCTATCCATGCAGGGCTCACCAACATCGGTTTTCTCCGAACCATCGTACAGGATGTAGAACTATACTTTGCTCCTAACGAAGTGGATGAACTCTGGGTTACGTTTCCGGATCCACGGCCCCGTAATCGGGATATTAAACGTCGGCTCACGCATCCTCGTTTTCTACGTATGTACGCCAGTATGCTCAAGGAAGGCGGTATCTTCCACCTGAAAACGGATAGCGATAGTCTGTTTGATTATACCCTTGAAACCCTCCAAGCCTTCGGTTGTGAAAACCTGATTTATACCCGGGATTTATATCAATCCGAACTCAACATGCGGCACTTTGGTATTAAAACCAGGTACGAAACTCTATTTTACGAGCAAGGGTACAGCATTAAATATCTCAGTTGCAATCTGACGCCCAAGCTTACGGAAGCCGAAGAGCAGGCCTTAATGATGGATGAAACCGAAGTAACCGTTAGTATTTCGGAATAAGCAAGCATCTTAAAAAGAAAAGAGCGACGAGCCTCATGGCCCGCCGCTCTTTTCTTTTTAAGATGCTTATACGCCCTGCATCATACTTAGACGGCGGTACATCCCTTCTTTCTGCTCCAATAATTCAAGGTGCGTGCCTTGTTCGATAATCTCCCCGTGCTGTAATACCAGAATTTGATCGGCGTGCTGAATAGTACTCAGGCGGTGAGCAATCACTAGCGTCGTCCGGTTTTTCATCAGTCGGGTCAAGGCTTCCTGTACTAGTTTTTCTGATTCCGTATCCAGTGCAGACGTTGCTTCGTCCAGAATCAAGATCGGTGGATTTTTCAAGATAGCCCGGGCAATGGAAATACGTTGCCGCTGACCTCCCGAAAGCTTACTTCCCCGATCGCCAATTGTGGTTTGATAGCCCTCGGGCGTTTGAATGATAAACTCATGGGCGTTGGCAATGCGGGCGGCTTCTTCTACCTGCTCGGGCGTAGCGTTAATACCAAAGGAGATATTATTAAAAATCGTATCGTTGAAGAGAATGGATTCCTGCGTTACGATTCCCATCAAATTTCGTAACGATTGCTGTGTCACCTGCCGAATATCCATACCATCGATCAGAATCTGACCGCCCGCTACATCGAAAAATCGCGGAATCAGGTCAGCAATCGTTGATTTCCCACTGCCTGATGAACCGACTAAAGCCACCGTTTGACCTTTCGGAATGGAGAAGGAAATGTTTTTTATTACGTTCCGATCTTCCTGATACGCGAAGGTGATGTTTTGTACCTCAATACCCTGCTGAAAATCTTTCAGTACAGTCGCGTTGGGTTGGTCCTCGATCAGTCGCGGCGTATCCATCAACCGGAAAATGCGATCCGCTGAAGCTTTTCCACGTTGCATCCCTGAAATGGAATTGGAAATTTCCTTGGCCGGTCGGGTAACCTGTGAAAACAGTACAATGTAGGCAATGAAATCCTTGGCATCCATGCCCGATTGTCCGGAAAGTACTAACCCCCCACCATACAACAGAATGCCCGCCACGACGCATACGCCCAGTAACTCCGAAAGCGGTGAAGCCATTTCCTGCCGATAAATCATGTTCCGCCAGACGCGGTAATACTTCCGGTTTTCGCGGTCAAATTTCTCCCCGATAAACCGTTCGGCGTTAAAGCCCTTTACGACCCGAACCCCGCCAAAGGTCTCTTCGATTACGCTCAGAATATTAGCCATGGTCAGCTGAACTTCAATGGCGTGTTCTTTCAGGCGTTTACTCAGCAAACCAATGATGGCTCCGGACAGGGGAATGACGACCAGGGAGAACAAGGTCAGTTCTACCGATAGATAAAATAGCGTAATAAAGTAACCAATCAATAAGATGATTTCCTTGAAAATGGCCCCAAAAGCCCGACCAATCGAACCTTCTACTTCCAGAATGTCCGTCGTCAGGCGAGCCATCAAATCTCCTTTGCGTTCATTGTTAAAAAAACCCAAGTGCAGACTGATGATTCGTTCGAACACGGCTGAACGGAGATTCGTAATGGTAGAACCCCGCATTTTTTCAATGACCCGACTCGACAGGTAACGAAAGATATTCGATAGAAAAACCGAGCTGATGATTACTACGCAGACAAATCGCAGGGCGGCCAGTTTACCGTGATTGGTAGTTGCATCGTAGAGGTAGTACTTAAACAAATCAATGAAGTACTGGGGCTCCCATTCAAAAGTGGGCCGGGCCACAACCGCTGCGGGTTGTACATCAAAGAGTACGCCTAGCAAGGGGCCGATCAATGCGAAATTGAGAATTCCAAAGAGACTCCCCAGCAACGAACAGATCAGATAGGGAATCACAAACCGACCTAAGGGCTGTGCGTACTGTAAAAGGCGTAAATATGTTTTCATCTATGTTACCAAAAATAACCTGCTCAAAAGAATAAGCAACGTTATGATTATACGGCGGCGGAATTTGTGTCAATAGTCGGTTCTACTTGTACAAAAGTAGGGGCCGTTCGCTTTTAGGAATACTTTAGACGAGATAAAGATTAAATAATTTTCTCGGTGGAAGCGTAAAACTACGTTCTCAGGAAAGCTAGTATAGTTATCATTAAGCCTCTAAAAATGAAGTAAATGCTGACTTTCTCCCTAACTATTCAATCCTTCTGATCCTCTTTTTGCTCTTTACTATAGGTACAGCGAAAACCCGATAGCGGCCCATCAAACGCTTTTAGCTAATTTCGAATTCTTTTGTGGTTAATCCCTTTATCACTTATTGCCCAGCCATGTACTTCGAAAAAACCTTGAAAACGTTCGTATACGTTCTCTTTTCAGCCCTACTAGGATTAACCGCTTGTCAGTCGGAAGAAGAAATTAAACGGCAGCAATACGTAGCCGAAGGATTTGATCTGTACAAGAAGAGCTGCATGAATTGCCATCAGACTCAAGGTGAAGGAATGGCTAATCTGTATCCACCGCTGGCTGGCTCCGATTTTCTTACGGCCTCCAATAAAGCCCTTGTCATCTGTGGCATGCGGAATGGTTTTCAACATCCGCTACGCGTAAACGGAAAGCTGTATCGCCAGCCCATGCCCGGTAATACGGCACTAAAAGCCCTGGACCTAGCCGTATTGACTACCTTTTTGTACAATGAATGGGGTAATGAAAAGAAGATTACGGATGTAACCGAGGTTGAGAAAGCGTTGACAAAGTGCCCTTAGCCTTACTCAGGAAGATCATTCACCTGCATCTGGCTATTACGTACTTTTCCCAGACCATATTGCTTAAAGTCCTGCGTAGCCACCAGCCCCGTACCGTTGGTAACCCCGGTGGGGGTTCGGCTGGTTACGGGTCGATCTGTATAGATACGTTTCCGATCGGGGCTCCAGAACAGCTCGTCCGTTTCGAGAGTTTCCTGCTTAATCCGGTTTTCAATTTTCACGTGTCCGATCATGCGATACAGATTCTGCATCCGAATGTAACGGCCAGAATCCGCCCGAAGCCAGGTATGTTCGGTACCGGCTTTATCGTAAAAATACAGTCGGATCTCTTTGGGAAAGATCCGATCGCCCGTTAGCAAATCCAACTGAACGGGCGTTACCATACGGATCACTTTGTGCCCCGAATCGCTGTATACTACTTGTACATCGTACGTTTCCTGTTGAGGCCCGGTATAGGGCTTTGAACTAACAACCTGTTTTTCTTCACAGGCCATTAATCCAAATGCACTCAACAAAATACAGGTAAGAAAAAGCGTTACTTGTCTCATGGCTTCGATCAACTAATCGACCACCTGACGGTAGAACCACTGGTCGCTGATGGTGAAACCAAGATTAATCCGAAAGAATTGTTCCTTGATAATGCCCGTACCTTCTTTTCCCCGCTGACCTACCGTAAGGCCAAGGTTCGCATCCGAAAGACCTACTTTCGTCAGCGGTAAACCCATACCGATGGAAAGGCTGGCTTCGTGAATCCGCTGACCACGAACACTGTAAGGCATTTGACTAAAATTGAGACCAAAACGGTAAGGGATGCGATTCCAGTACGTGGATGATACTACGTTGGGGGTATACTCCAGACCTGCACTGATCTGGTAGCTATCCTGCATATTTTGGTTATTACGGTTGAAATCCCGATAGTTTGACCATTGCTGCATGGCGAAATCAGCCGTAACGGCAAGTCGATAAGGATTTTCAAACGTTAAACCCACCCGATAACCTCCCGGCACCGTAACGCGTCCGCGGCTATTATAACTTAGTGTATCACTAGCGGCAATAGGGTTTTCGCCCAAAAGGGTGGATTGCGTACTTACCCGTGTTGTCCGTAGCCGCGTGGGTAAATCGTAAGAGCCCCCAATGTTAAGATACCGTTTGTCGCTGAATTTAAAGCGGTATGCCAGTCCTCCCTTAAAGAGGAAATTACGTTGTTGATCAATGTCCGTAAAGAGCAGCGTATAGTCGTTCCCATCGCCCCGTAAGGTTTGCGTAGAAACTTCCCGCGTTAGATTTCCGAACAGGTACGAAGCCGATACCCCCGCGTACAGGTTCTTATAGACACGAAAGCCGTTAACGAAGGATACTTTATTCATCCCCCCTGACCCTTTGTACTCGGTTAACGAGGAAAAAAGTTCACCGGGAATGGTGTTGAATCGACGGTTATTATAATCCAGGTAACTATAGGGCATGTAGTTGATACTGGAGGTCCAGCGACTGTTGATGGGAAAAGCCATTGCCAGATAATTTAGGTTTCCCCCCACTACATTTTGCTGAAGATTGCCCTCTTTCAACTGCTTCGACTGGATAAGCGTACCGACTTCAAGCGTCGTAATACGGTTACGGGCAATCAGTGCTGGATTTAAATTATTGATAAATAAGCCATTGGAATAACTTACGCCCGCCCCACCCATCATCTGCTGACCTGCAAATGCATCACTAAATCTTTCCCCAATACCGTACGTAGAATAGGGCGTATTACCCAAGCCCTGACCCACTGCTTGTAATGAACAGAGTCCGGAAAAAACCAGTACTGCCCCAAACGAGCGGCTAACGGATGACTGAAGGCGGGTAATGATTGACTTTTTAGACATTATAGTTTAAAATTCGGTATAGGCCCAGCAGGACCAGTTCGGGGGCTGCAAATATCGGTTCTTTCAGTCGAGATTCAAACAGAGGAGCATCCCCTCCACACAAAATGACTTGAAAATCAGGATAAATACTACGGTATTGTTCGATGAGGCCCTGTACTTCGGCGATTAGCCCGTATAAAACACCACTTTGCATGGCGTGAATGGTGCTCTTGCCAACTAGGGGTGGAAAGGTCTCGGGTACTTCTACCAGAGGTAATCGTTGGGTAAACGAATGCATGGCCTTAAATCGCATACGGAGCCCCGGAGAAATCAGGCCGCCGTGAAAATTATTTTCCGTATCTACGTAATCGTACGTGATACAGGTACCCATATCGATGACTACTGCATTACGGTCAGGAAACAAGTGCCGAGCTCCAATGGCTGCCGCTACGCGGTCGGCTCCCAAGGTATGGGGTGTATCATACCGTTTAATTAACGGTACGGGCGTTTGGGGAGTAAGCCAGAGGATCGGGGAAGGCAGAAAGGCGAACCAGCTACGTATTTTATCTTCCGCATGCCCCGTGGAAGACAGGACCACCCGAACGGGATTGCGTTCGCGAACATACTCCAGCAATTCCGGTATGGTAAAATTCCAATGCGTTTCCTCCAAATGTCCATCCGCCGTAAAAAGGCCGGTTTTGGCGTAAGTATTACCCAGATCAATGGCCAGAGCGTACGTTTCTGATTTCAAGTTTTAAGCTTTGTTAGGCATCTTTGCGAATCGCAACGCGAACTTCAAACCAGAATCCCGAAACTCAAAATAATCCGGTGTCTTCTCATCATATCATCCGCGAAAAACAGGAACCAGCCTTGGTTATTGCCAATGGCGAAGCCTGTAGTTGGGAATTACTGGCCCAATTGCTGGAATGGTCGCCCCTAGTAGTCGTATTGGACGGAGCCATTAAACGTGTACTGGAATTGGGCATTAAGGTCGATGTACTGTTGGGAGATTTTGACCGGGATATTAACCTCGACGAAATTCGCCAGGCTCAGTATCCCATTGAGTTCGTCCATACACCTGACCAGAACAAAACCGATCTGGAAAAAGCCTTTGATTTCCTCGTCGAACGGGGTCACGAAGCCGTAAACGTGGTCTGGGCGACTGGTCGTCGGGCCGATCACACGATCACCAACATTACGAACATCGTCCGGGTACGCGATCAGATCAAAGTGGTCCTATTGGATGACCATTCTCGTATTTTCCTGCTCGATTATCACTACGAAAAATGGTATACGGCCCATACGCCGCTTTCGCTCATCCCCGTGGGTACCGTGGCAGGTATTCGTACCGAAGGGTTAACGTACAATCTGTTTAACGAATCGTTGCAAATTGGTTATCGTACGGGTAGTAGCAACGAAGCCGCTCAGGACGGCATGGTCAAGATTTCGTACGAATCGGGGGATTTACTATTGATGGAATGTTGGGATTAAATAGTAAAAACGCCCCTTCAGGACGTCTTTACGAAAAATCTTACTGAACGCGGTAGCTCACCTTCGTCGCCCCTACCCGACCGTCGGAACAAGCTCCTTCCAGCTGAGCCTGAATCTGGGTAGCGTGATCGGTATTATAAAACGTTACCCGAGCCTTCCCATTTTCGTCCGTTTGTACGTGCGGATTCCAGTATAGCGTCGAACGGTAGTCGGGTCGTAAGTTCTCGGGGGCATCCACGCTGTAATCCGGCGAATAGAACTCTCGTACTTTGGCGTACCCGTCCAGCATCCGTACCAATTGTCCGGGTACCGCTTCCTTCGACCAGTCGTACGTCGTATTGCCGCGTTTGGTTAAAATCGAGATTACCCCTCCCGAAGCCCGCGAGCCATAAATGGCGGCCGATGCTCCTTTGAGTACGTCCACATAATCCACCTCCGTGGGCGGAATCGTAGCCACAGTTTGTTTATCCACCGGCATACCATCCAGTACAAACAACGGCTCCACCACGCCAGAAAAATTCATAGCTCCGCGAATCTGTACCGTATAATCCATTCCACCGCCTGTAATGTTCAAACCAGCTACTCGCCCCTGAAGAACCTGAAATATCGAGGTAGCTCCGGACGAATTCATCTGGTCGAACTTAACCGTCGCATCGGCATGACCGTAGATTTTACGGCCATCCATATCTTCCGGCCGTCGGGCTTTCACCGTTATTTCTTTGAGTAAGCGTGCTTTGTCGAGCCGAAATTGCCGTTCGATCTGCAGGTTTTCATTCGCCCGGCTCAAGTATTCAGCAAACGCTTCTGCCTGCATATCAACGGGTTGAAAAGGCGTTTTGGTTAGTCGTACCGTAGGTTGAGGAAACCCGTGCAACGTAACGCTTAGATTGCGGTCATTTTTACCGGCAACGGCTTGTACCATCACTTTCACTGAATCACCAAAGTACAAATTATGGAACGCATAAGAGCCATCGGCTTCAGCGGATACAGCTTCCAACACGGGAGCCTGACGGGGCGGGGTCATAAATAAGGTGACGTTGATGCCCTTCTTCTCCAGAATTTTACCGTTAGGTCGGGTAACTTTACCAGTGAGCGATAGTCCCTGCTCCACCCAATACGCGGGGTTTTTCGGTTCTTCTGTCAGAATCTGTTTCCAGTTAAAGCGTCGCCAGCCCTGCGTCATCATCAAAAAATCCAGGTGTAAAACTGCATTTGGATTTTGTGGATCGAAATAATACCCCGGTTCTTCGATGAAGCCCTTCAAATCTGAACTCATCAACAGATACGAAACCAGCGTTTGCGGGTATCGCTCCGGCGTTACTTGCCCGGCATCCGTTACCGTTAGTGAAAAATCACCGAGTACAGGTCGGCCCGCGGCATCTTTGGCTTCAAAATCCAGGGTTACTTTTTCGCGGGGTTTGTACGCGGCTTTATCCGTTTTTAACTCAAGACTGAGTACACTATTGGGCTGACGAACGTAGGCCAAACGCTCAGCGAGTGGTTCGGCATTCGCTCCGAAAAGCGTAAACTGTACAATCCCTTCTTCCGTAAACTTGACCCGCGGTACATTGGCGACAAACGTTTTCTTGCCCGTTGTACCCTTGGCTACAAACAATATTTCTCCCCGCATTTGGGCAACAATGTATAGTTCTTTGTTGGCTTCAGTAGCAGGCAACTGATTGAATATAAAGACCCGAATCATGTCTTTATTCGACAGATTATCGACAATTAGTACGTGACCCTGGGGCTGAACGTTGGGTAAAGGGACGCGTTGAGTGCTTGTACCGTGTTTGACTATCGCCGTGTACGTTTTCCCCGCCTGAGGAGTCATCATAAATCGACCCATCCCCAGGTGTTCGGACTGAAAAGCGGTAACCGTATCCTTGTCGTTCTCCAAAATCACTCCTTGTATGGCAACACTCCTTCCCGACTGATTAATGGCTTTAAATCCAACCCGAGATTCAATATCCTGTACCAGATCGCCACCTTCCGGAAAAAATTGTATCGAACACTCTTCCTTGGCCTGAACTACATTTCGTTCGGTAACGGTAGGCTGATACACCTGAAATTCCCGGGTAAAAAAGAAGTCTTCATCGAAATTCCGCATCCAGTTGGTGTAAGCCCGAATCTGATATTGGCCTTCCTGAAGCGTATCGGCCAGATAAAAATCACCCGTTGCCATGCCTTCGTTGGGAAGAAAACGTTTTTGCAAGAGCGTTTTTCCATTCCTGATTAAATCCACGTACAACACCCGGCTTACCGTATCCGTCCGATGGCTAGCCGCATCAAACAAATATCCTTTAAACCAAATGGTTTCGCCCAACGCATAATAGGGTCGGTCGCAGTGGATATATACTTTTTCCTGAGGAAATTCCCGCTGGTAAGCATTAAAGCGATTTACGATTCGAGTTAATACGTCTTCGGCAGTGAAGGCCAGTAACAGGCCCAAACCCGTAAACGCGGGAATCAAGTATCGCATAAGTAGGTAAGGTTAGGAGGGGTTGAAACCGAAATTAAAGCTGATTTTTTTATTACAAAAAGAATATTAAATGGAATATTTTGATAAAAGTTGAAAATTTTTAATTTTTTTTAATTAAAAAAAGAGTATAAATCAGCTAAATGCTACTCTTGTATATAGAAGTAATTGTATTAGGTTTTGTTCAAAAATCCCTTTTTCTCTGAGGAAGGGATTTTTTATATTTTTACTGCTCTCTTACAGACCATCGTAATAAGCAATAGCCTGGCTTACTTCCTGCCAATTTCCCAGCTTGGGTTGCTTACTAAAGTACGCTTCCATCTCCGACGCTTTATCCTTTAAAGCCGCCAGTATGCTCTTCTTATCCCGTTTGATCCGTACTAATGATCCATCCGTTTTAACCAGATAATGATCCGTATCCAGGTTAAACTTAATGTGAACGTTGGCATCATTAAATTTTTTCAATTCCTGCGTCTTAGCGTAATGATATTCCAGTAGTTTAGTTTTTCCATCATACAGCACTTGGTAGAAAGAGTTTGCATTCTGCTTATCTACGGGGGCAAAACCACTACGAAAAATCACGGTACTGTCACCCAACCGGAACTCTTTGATCAGCATTTCAATCGTGTAAGCAACCCCTTTCATTAATTGCTCCGGCTGACCCGTATACGCATTGAAATTAAGTTGTCCCTGATATACTCGTCCATCAGCCAGACGAACGATCCCCGGCTTAAATTCTTTGTTCAAATACGGTTGATTGTCATACTCCAGAGCTTGGTATTCATTGACTCTGCCGGGGGAGTTCAGCATTGGAGAGTTATTGAACTGGGCAAAGCCGGTGTGTGTAGCTACAGTTATGCCCAAGGCAAGCAGTAAGCGAAAGGTATACATAATCTATCAGGAGGTTTTGGTTAAGGACCGTACGGAATTCAAGATACGCAGGTATTACATTTTATTAGTTACTGTACTAGTAATTTTATGGACGTTACCCCTGGTTAAAGCCTGCCGTTTTACTCCGGTAGCCGGAAGGCAACAAAACGATGTAGGAACAAAACGAGGCCAATTCCCCAGTTGAATTCAGTCCCGTACCACAAGATTCGTCTCAAGGGCGAAACAAGACATTTTTTTTCAGTCGTGCCCCCGTAAAAACCTGAATTTTACCGTTGCTTGTTTGCAGGAGCCGCGAGGCGAGTACAAAAAGACTCGTTTAATCCCGGCAATTTATACGAGTAAACCCCTACCCAGCGTTGAACCTTGCAAGACATCCTTGGTCTTCCGCTGGTTCCTTTGCACCTTTGTAATTATACACCTTTCTCATTGCTATGTTTAAGTTGCTTCCGGGTCCTTATAAGCAAATGATCCGTCAGATCTGGCGGTTTACGCTTGTTGCTTTAGGATCCTTCTTTTTATATATTCTGGCCGTCTACTTCAATCTGTTCAATCTGTTCGGCGGCATGCCTAGCCTGAAACAGTTGGATAACCCACGGAATGAGCTAGCCTCAGAAATTATATCGTCTGACGGTGTCGTACTGGGTAGTTACTTTCTGGAAAACCGCAGCCCGGTCGAATTACAGGACATCTCTCCCAATGTTATTAATGCCCTCATTGCTACGGAGGACGTTCGTTTCGTTAAGCACTCGGGGATTGATCCGAGAGGGATTGGTCGATCGGTTGCCGGTATGGGGAAAGCCGGGGGTGGTAGTACGCTGACGCAACAGTTGGTAAAAAACCTGTTTGAAGCCCGCAGTGAACGCTACAAAGGGATTTTGGGCGATGTACCGCTGGTTAAGCTTCTGATTATTAAAACGAAAGAATGGATTACAGCCATTCAGCTGGAACGCCGGTACACCAAGCAGGAAATCATGCAGATGTACCTCAATACGGTTGAGTTCAGCGACAATGCCTACGGAATTCGTACGGCTTCCCTGCACTATTTCAGTAAAGAGCCTTCGCAATTGTCGGTGGAAGAAGCTGCGGTACTGGTAGGGATGTGTCAGAACCCGGATCGCTTTAATCCGCGGATGCACCCGGAGGCTTCTAAAAACCGTCGCAATATTGTAATGCAACAAATGGTGCATTACGGCTTTCTAAGCCCCTCGCAGTACGAAGGTTATCAGGCCGACCCTATTGCTTTGCGATTAAAATCCCTCAACCACAATAGTAATCAGGCTCCGTATTTCATTGCGGTTATGCGGGATCGACTGTTGCAGGAAATTGAAGAACTCAACCGGCAACGTTCCAGTGATGATCCCTTAGATCTGTACACGAGCGGACTCAAAATTCACGTTACGATTGATTCGCGGATGCAACGCCACGCCGAAGATGCCTGTATGGAACACATTCAGGAACAACAGCGACTCTTCAATGCTCACTGGAAGGGTCGAAATCCTTGGGTAGATGAAGGGGGACGCGAGTTGAAAGGCTTTATCGAGAACCGTATTGCTCCCCGTACGGAACGCTACCGGACCCTGAAACAAAGTTTCGGCGACGACAAGGAAAAAATCTGGAAAGGATTGAATACGCCCGTTCGGATGCGAATTTTCTCCTACCGCGGCGAACGCGATACCACCATGACCCCCCTGGATTCCATTCGCTACTACAAGCGGTTCATGCACATCGGGATGATGTCAGAAGATCCGAATACGGGTCAAGTGAAAGCCTGGGTAGGTGGTATCAACTTTAAGTACTTTAAGTTCGATCACGTCAAGCAATCGCGTCGCCAGCCGGGTTCTTCGTTTAAACCTTTCGTATACGCCACGGCTATCGACAAAGGATATACCCCCTGCGATATGGTGGAAGACGTTGCCACCTGTATCGGTAACTGGTGTCCTAAAAACTACGATGGGGGTGCTTCAGGCCGCAGTATGACGCTTCGACAGGCCATTGCCAAATCGGTCAACACGATTTCGGTTCAGTTAATGAAGAAATTTGGGGCAGAAACGATTATTGAATACGCCCATCGACTTGGCGTAAAATCACCAGTTCCTAAAGATGTAACCATTTGTTTAGGCACATCCGACGTGAACCTATTCGAAATGGTAAACGCCTATTCAACGTTCGTAAATGGCGGCGTAGCCTGGGATGAACCCCAGACCATTTTACGAATTGAAGACCGCTACGGCAACGTACTCCGGAAATTTGAAGCCACTACGCACGATGCCCTAAGCCCCGAAACGGCCTGGCGAATGGTATACATGCTTCAGGGAGCTACCCAGGAACCCGGTGGTACTTCCGCCCGCCTGAATCGGGAGCCTTGCGGCCAGAACAATCAGATTGGTGGAAAGACGGGGACTACGTCAAACTACTCCGATGGTTGGTTCATGGGCGTTACGCAAGGACTCGTGACGGGTGTATGGGTAGGCGGCGACGAACGCTCGATTCACTTCCGGACGGGTGCTTTAGGCCAGGGTGGTCGAATGGCTTTGCCCGCCTGGGCCAAGTACATGAACCGCGTGTATGCCGATCGTTCGATTGGCCTTCAGAAAATTCCGTTCAAGAAGCCAGCGAATGACAAAGTCTGTGACAATCCTTTCGGAGATCGTTCGTACGGCGATTCGACCATTGTGATCCCTAACGAAAAGCGGCCTGCGGATGGCGAACTTCTGTAAGAAATCAGTAATACAAAAGAAGCGGCTCTTGAAGAGTCGCTTCTTTTGTTTGTTAGTAGGTGTCGCTTGGGGTAGACCCTAAATATATCAACAGGTTTTGTTCAAAAATCCTACAATTTTATCCAGTTAACTTTCCATTTCAAAATAAAAGCCAACTTTTTATATACTTTTTTAAATAAGCCTTCTACCTTTTGCGACTTACCTAGTACTTTTTATCGACTAATGCCTTGAGTTTAAAGTGAAAGTTCTTGCTTAAAAGGCAAAAGCCTGAAGTTTACCTTTGTTTCTCCCTACGAACAAACGGTACTTCTGCTGTACGCTTACCAAGGTAAAGCCACGAACCTGTCCGTTGAAAAAGCCTTTGCCCGCGTGATGCTCTTTGAAAATTAGGGAAGAGTCTTGAACCAGCAGGGTTCCTCGACTTGCATCCAGACGACCTCTAGTGGGAGGCATACCCCAAAGGTTTCCACCCAGCAAAATATCGGGTTTACCGTCTTTCGTAAAATCGTGAATGGCAATGGCAAATACGGGACTTTGTTGAGCCACCGACGGTAGCGGTCGTAAGGTGAAATTACCTCGCCCTTCATTGATGAGCACCGACGATCGGAATTCAACCGCTTTTTTCTCCAGCGTACCTCGCCGTTGGGCATTAGTAATAAGCTGATGGAAAGATTTTTCAGCAAATGCACTGTTTGAAGGAAAAGGCGAATTCCAGCCGGGTAGCTGTTGTTTCCATTCATCTTTCGTATCCAGCGGGTATTGCTCACCATCCCTTTCAGCCAATGTCAGTAAGGCATCGATGCTGTTATTACGGTCAAAATCGTTGATTTGCAAGTACAAGGGTCTCTCATAGGAAGCTTTGTACTCGGAGTTTAGCCCCCAGTTCCCCACCACAAAATCCATATCCCCATCGCCGTCCAGATCGGCCTTTTGCAGAGCCGTCCACCAGCCTTCTGAGTTTGGAATCGTCTGGTTGTGCGAATACGTAAACTTACCCCTCCGGTTATAAAAAATCGTAATGGGCATCCACTCCCCTACAACGACCAGATCGGGCATTCCATCCGAATCCAAATCCTGCCAGGTGGCATCCGTCACCAGTCCGATTCGGCTGAGTATTTCGGGTGTATCTTCTTTGAACACCCCTTTTTCATTCCGAAACAGATAACTTTTGGGAGTGACGCCGTACGATCCTGGTACACTCCGGGCACCGACGAACAGGTCCAGATCGCCATCTTTATCAAAATCCGCCGCTGCCAGACACGAAGCATTGAGTGATACCGTAGGCATCTGATTAGTAGCCAGTGTAAAGTTTCCTTTTCCATCATTCAGGTACAATCGAACCCAGGAGCTATCGGCGGATTGGTTTCCACCCGAGGCTACTACTAAATCCAAGTCCTTGTCGCCTTCCACATCAAGAAAAAGAGCTGCTACTTCTTCCCGGTACTGATTTTCCAGAAAAGCGGGTTGATTACTAGGGAGAAACGTACCCTTTGAGGTTTGCAAAAGTAATTGTCCGGCCTGTCCCTGCACACCCGTTAGAAAAACGTCAATGAGTCCGTCTCCATTCACATCACCCTGGGCTAGTTTAGGGCCTTCTTTTGATAAGGTACGGGGCAGGTACGGCTGGCTCAATAGATCATCAAAAGAATCTTCCTGATGGCGGATTTCCTTCGGAAAGAGTTCTGCAGTAACGTCCGTTAACATCCGGTTCGTTTTCGGTACGGTTGAGCCCACTTTATCCCGGGCTTCGCTAGCCTCCATAACCAGTGTCTGATTCGCCGTTACGGCCCGTAGCACTTGCATTTTAAAACCCGGCCAATAGACTACGATGGAATCGGCCTGTTGGGCCGAGCCTAATCCCACCTGCAAAATAGGCTCCTGACTCGACTGGTACCCCTGATTGGGCTGTAAACTAAATTTTTGCTGTAACTCACCCGTAAACACCCGGATTTCGGCTCCGTAGCCAAAGGGATTGCCCGCAGGACCTTTAAACTTGATTTTCAGCGACTGTATTTTTTGTGCTTCGTCGAAATCGTTGCGGTACAGACTGGCGGGTTTGCCCATCTGATTAATGATCAAATCCAGATCACCGTCGTTATCTACATCAGCATAAGCAGCTCCGTTTGAAAAACTGGGTTCACCCAAACCCAGTCGAATGGCCTGATTTTCAAAGGCAAAATCTTTTTGATTCAGGAAAGCGAAACTCGACTGCGTGACAGAGGGCATCATCCGAAGCAGTGTTTTCAGGGAAAGCCGACTGCCGGCTTTAGAAAGCTTTTCGAGAAAATCGAGATTACGCGTATCCCGCATCAGTCCATTAGGGACAAAGAGATCTTTCCAGCCATCGGTATCCAAATCCAGAATCAACCCACTATGACTGACATCGGTAGCCGCCACACCCGACAGCCAAGCCCGCTCGGAAAATTGTCCTTCATTCCGTTGCAGCGTATTGTGACCTACCGTCGGCAAAGCCCGCTGATTGTTGCCGAATCGTGCCTGCGTACGGCGACGGATGGCATCGTCTGAGAGTACGGACGCGGTAAAGAGATCGGTATAGGCATCGTTATCCAAATCGGCGGCGGCTAGCCCCAGACTTCGCTCGGGCGTATGAGCAAAGGGATACGTTTCTGCAAATGATCCTTTCTGCTGATTGATATAGCTTACGTCGTTTTCAGGAAAATCCCGCGAAAGAGCGACGTCTGGCCACTGATCTCCGTTGAAATCGGCGACAGCGATACCCGTGCTGAAGCGTGCCGAGCGAAACCCTGCTTTCTCAGAAACGTCTATAAAAACTCCCTTTTCATTCTGATACAGTCGATCTGGGCCATTAGGCCATTCCTTCGTAGAATCCGGACTCGCCTGAAAATTATTCGCAACCAGACAATCGAGATCGCCATCCAGATCATAATCAAAGAAAACGGCCTGTACAGCCTGCCGTTCGTTCTGTAAACCTAGCTGCTGAGCCTGTTCCGTGAAAATGGGAACGCCCTGATCACTCAATGTTCCGGAATGAATAAACAATTCGTTTCGGGCATTTGCTCCAAAATGACAGACGTACAAATCGAGCCAGCCATCAGCGTTCACATCCGCCAGCGATACCCCCGCACTCCACTGACCATTACCAGTAAGACCTGCTGCTTCGGTTACGTCCTCAAACCGCCAGCCGCCCCGGTTAAGGTACAAGCGGTTTTTTCCGTCACTGGCCGTGAAGAAAAGATCGGGTAAACCATCATTGTTCAAGTCTCCGGCTCCCACGCCACCCGCACCTAACAGGCGTTCGGCCAGACGCAGGAAGTTTTCCTGACGGGCCGAATCGGCGGGAAAATCCAGATACAGGCTATCCAGGCGGGGAAGTTGATTCCGGAAATCAAGCCCCGTAGCCGCGGTGGAAAGATGAACGAATACGGGATTTTCGGGAGCAACGTACGCCGGCTTCCGTTCCGAGCGTTGACAAGCAACGAGGAACACCAGCAAACATCCGAAAATCCAGTACTTCATGCGTAATCGGGAGAGAAAGGTTAGAAACGGCGAATTTACCATTCGCCGCTCAATAAGACATAAAAAATCAGAGGTCATCCCTTAGAAATGCCGGAAACCGCTACCGGGGCCCGTACCTTCGTAAATGAACCTCTAGTTTCGCATTCTTTTCCACAGCGTATGAACATTTTACTCGCTCCTGATAAGTTTCGCGGTTCCTTAACAGCTACTAAAGCCTGTCAGGCGATGACGGAAGGCATTCGGGAAGCGTATCCTGAAGCCCATATTGTAGCTCTTCCGCTCTCGGATGGCGGGGAAGGCTTTCTGGAAACCCTGGTCGAAGCTACGCAGGGAACGTACCATGAAGTAAGCTGTCATGACCCGCTCATGCGACCGATTACAGCCCGCTGGGGGGAATCGGGTGATGGGACGACGGCTTTCATTGAAATGGCTACGGCTTCCGGACTAGCCTTACTACAACCCGAGGAATATCAGGCTAGCCAGACCACCACTTACGGTACCGGTGAACTGATGCGGGCCGCCATGGTTTCGGGTATCAAAAAGCTGGTACTGGGCATTGGCGGCTCCGCTACTACTGATGGCGGCATCGGCATGGCCCAGGCCCTAGGCTGGAACTTTTGCGATTCCGATGGTCGAACAATGCCGCCCGTGGGAGCTTCCTTACCCTCTATCCATAGTATTCACCCACCCGAACAGCCCGCGTACGCAGGTGTAGAAATTGTTGTAGCTTCAGACGTTACAGCTCCACTTTTCGGTCCCGAAGGAGCGGCCTTTGTCTATAGTCCACAAAAAGGAGCCGGTACCCAGGAAGTTGAAAATCTGGATGCGGGATTGCAGCACCTTGCCGGGGTAGTTTCCCGTACCAGCGTTGGCATAAGTTCTTTAGAAAACAAGCCGGGAGCGGGTGCTGCGGGTGGTCTGGGCTTTGGGTTGATGGCTTTTTGCGGAGCCCACTTACGGCCCGGTGCAGAACTGGTAATGGAACTTGTGGGCCTGGATTTATTGTTAAAAAAGGCTGAGCTCATCCTTACCGGCGAGGGAAAGCTGGATACACAAAGCCTGCAGGGCAAACTCATCGGGCGGCTTTGCGATAAGGCCAAGCCCCGGAATATTCCCGTACTCGCTCTATGTGGAACGCTGGCCGCCCCACCCACGGAATTACGAAAGCTGGGCCTCAGTTATGCAACGTCCATCCTAACTGGACCCGTTGATTTACCCACGGCTTTACGTACGGCATATGAACGATTGCGAGAAGCGAGTTTCTGGGCCATTCACTGGTATGTGACTCAAAAAAAATGAAGCGTTATGGCATTTGATTATAAACAGGAATTAACGAGAATCCCGCACCAGCCGGGTGTATACCGCTATTTTGATGAGGAGGGAACCGTAATCTACGTGGGTAAAGCCAAAGATTTGCGGAACCGGGTAAGCAGTTATTTCCAGAATTCCCGTGATCACGACCGGAAAACCAAACGGCTGGTTTCATATATCCGCAAGATTGAGTTTACGATTGTTCCTACGGAATTCGACGCCCTGCTGCTCGAAAACTCCCTGATTAAGCAGTATCAGCCTCGCTTCAATATTCTGTTGCGAGATGATAAAATGTACCCCTTCATCTGCATTACCAACGAGCGTTTTCCCCGCGTGATTACCATGCGTCGGGTGGATCGTAAGCTGGGCACGTTCTTCGGACCCTACGCCAATGTGAAGGCCATGCACAGTCTGCTAGAAATGTTTGGGCAGCTCTATCCCATCCGTACCTGTAGCTACGCTCTTACGCAAGCCAATATTGATAATCGGAAATTTAAAGTTTGTCTGGAGTATCACATTGGCCGGTGTAAGGGCCCCTGTGAGGGACTGGAAACGGAAGAAGCCTATAATCGCAAAATTGAGCAGATCAAGCAGATTCTAAAGGGTAATCTACAGATCCCCCGGCAGTTTCTACAGGAACAAATGACCGATGCCGCCCAGCGACTGGACTTTGAAGAGGCTCAGGAGTGGAAAGAAAAATTGGAGTTGTTTGAGAACTTCCAGAGCCGGAGTACGGTCGTAAACCCCAACATTGGTAACGTAGACGTTTGTACCATCGTTTCGGATGAGACGACGGCCTTTCTCAATTTCATGCGGGTGGTTAATGGCTTCATCAGTCAGACGCATACGTTCGAAGTCAAAAAGAAACTCGACGAAACTGACGAGGACATTATGACCATGTGGGCCTGGGAATTACGGACGCAGTACGGTTCGGAAGCGAAGGAAATCATTACCAATCTACCTTTATCGCTTGAATTAAAAGGACTGACCAACACCGTACCTCAGATCGGCGATAAGCGAAAGCTCATGGAAGTTTCGCTAAAAAATGTGCTGTTCTTCCGCAAAGAAAAGTCTGATCGAAAAGTGGCTGAAGACACCGCAGGCAATCCCAAAATGCGGGTACTGATGACGCTGAAGAATGACTTGCAGCTTAAAACTATACCCCGGCACATCGAATGTTTCGATAACTCCAACATTCAGGGCACAAACCCGGTATCGGCCATGGTGTGCTTTATGGACGGTTTGCCTTCTAAAAAAGATTATCGCCACTTTATTCCCAAAACGGTAGAAGGGCCGAATGACTTTGCTACGATGAAAGAAGTCGTAGGTCGTCGCTATGCCCGTTTACTGGAAGAAGGTTTGTCCTTACCGGATCTGATTATCGTCGATGGTGGTAAGGGGCAATTATCGGCCGCGTGCGAGGCTTTGAAAGAGCTTAAACTTTATGGCCAAGTACCCATTGTAGGTATTGCCAAACGGCTGGAAGAAATTTATTTCCCCGAAGACCCGATCCCGCTTTACATCGACAAGCGTTCCGAAAGTCTCAAGCTCATCCAGCGACTCCGGGATGAGGCTCACCGCTTCGGCATCACCCATCACCGGGATCGCCGTAGCAAAGCCTTTTTGGTTAGTGAGCTGGAAGAAATCGAGGGAATTGGCAAGATAACGGCCGCCAAACTGCTCAAGTATTTTAAAACCATGAAAGCCGTACGGGAGGCTTCGTTTGAAGAGATTGAAAAAGTGATGGGAAAAGACAAAGCTCAGAAAATCAGAAGCTACTTTGAAACGGCAAAAGCGTAGTACACTCAAAACACTGAGGGCTATCCAAGCAAAATCCTTCCACGGGAGGCTTAAAGCTTTTGAAACTCATTTTTAGAGTTGACTTTTGTCATATCTGGTGGAGAGAAGTGATTGTAATTTTGGTATATCAAATTGATAATCACTATGGTACGCACAGAAATCAACTCACAATATCAGCATTCTTCCGCTACGCTAAGCCAACCCGCTAGCTCTTCGCTCTGGAACCGTTTTATGGCTTTCTGCGAAGGTCAGGAAGCTGAAAACCACTGGCTCTGGGCCGGAGCAACCATTGGTATTCAAGGCTGTATATTAACGCCCCTACTGCTCTGGACCATCAGTCATTTCGGGCTCAATGATGCTTATTTGCTCGTCGCCGTTACTTCTATTTTCGGCGTCGTTGTTCCTAATCTTTCGGCATTATCGACCAAGGTTATTCTGCCGATCTTTTTAACCAGTCTGCTCGTCCACGTGACGATTATTCTTGGTACGCTTGCAACGTCTTTATAATCCATTCCGTAGGTAAAAAATCCACCGCTGATTGGCGGTGGATTTTTTTTATGACTTAAGAAAAAGCCCCTTTGCTCAGCAAAGGGGCTAAATAGTTTAGAGAAAAGCAGGATTAGTTGCGTTGTCCACCCGGACGGCCTCCACCCGGACGATTACCTCCCGGCGTACCGTTCTGCGGCTGCTGGTTCTGGGGCTGACCGCCACCGTCTCCTTCTCCACCGCTCTTAATATCGTCATTGTTTACACCCTTACCCCGACGGCGTTGCGGTTGATCGAAGCTCATCTTGCCGATTCGGTAGCTGAACGTCACCCGTACGCCGGTGTTATAAAGCGTATTCACACTCCGTTGACTAAAGGCCGGCGAATCAAAGCTGTTGCGTACCTTGAAACCATTGAAATTGAGGAAGTTCTCTAAACCTAAGCCTAGACTGGCCTTTTTGTCCTTGAATTCTTTCCGTACGCCCAGGTTGTAGAAGGCCATTCCACCCTGCGTTCCCTGTAGCTGAATCTGGCGGCCCCGAATAAAACCAAAACCCTGTACTGCCCAGCTATTTTTAAGGCTAATCGAGAGGTTGAAACGACCACTTACGTTGAAACCTGAATTGGACGCCCGTAACGTAGTATTGCTACCGTTGCTCAGCATCGAGTACATAATGTCCGTACCACCACCAACTGAAATCTTAGGGGTAATACTGACGTTCCCGAATACGTTAACCCCAACGACTTCCTGCTTTCCAATGTTACTCGAAGTAGTTACAATAGCATCGGCAGCCACGCCTTCAAGTACTGAGTTCAGTACTGTTCCATAAGCAGTTCCTTCGAAGACTTGTTTGATGTCCCGCACGTTAGAACGTACTTGCTCAATTGAATTACCCGTATGCCGGTAGAAACCCGTAAAGTTCAGGTACGTTTTATTGATAGACGTACTATACGACATTTCTACGTTGTCAGTTAATTCCGGACGCAAGTATGGGTTTCCTAAACTGACGTTGACTGGGTTGGCAATGTTTACGTTCGGGTTCAGCGATTGAATACCGGGCCGCTGCAAACGCAGGTTGTACCCCCATTTCAGCGTACCCGCTCCAATGGACTTAGAGATATTGATACTAGGGACTAAGTTGTTATAATCTGGAATATCCAGTGAACTGAAGCCTACTTTGAAATCGGCATTAATGAAAGTACGTTCGTATCGTGCACCTGCTTTGAAGTACCATTTATTTTTAGTGGACAACTGGTAGGTTGCATAACCCGCCATTACATTCTGATCGTAATTCAGCTGGTTGTTTGTCCGGGTCGTATCGGTGATGAAAGCTCCATTTTCACCGGGGGCGACGAAGTATTTGTAATCACTTTGTACCTGACGGAAAATGCTTTTCCCACCGAATTCTACCAGTTGCGTTTTTCCAATCGGGGTCTGATAATCGACTTGGATGGTGGTTTCCTGGTTATAGCTTTCGTTATCGTTTTTCTGACGACTTCCAATCGTTCCTTCGCCGTCCATTAATTCGGCTAGGTAATTATTCGTACGATTATTCCGGCTAAACTGACCCGAAATACTCAGTTCTTGTTGAGGCTTAAAGGTCTTGGTATAGTCAATATTGGCATCTACGGTATTAGAAAAATCTTTGGTATCAATATGTCGGGCATCGCTACCCGTCATTACACCACCCCGATAGCGACCGGTTACCAGATCCTGCGTATTGTTTCCGTTTCGGGTTCCGAAGCTTATATTTCCGTTTAATGAAGCCGTTTTGGAAATGTCATAATCCATACCCAATGAATAGCGGCCGAATAAATTCTGGTTCATCCCGGTTGACGTTTGATTCGTCAGGGTTTGAACACCTTCAACGATACTCGTCTGATCGTTGACGTTTTTATTCTTTACATTATAGCTGGCCCGGCCAAAACCATTCAGCGAAAAGCCAAGTTTGCCCCGACGGTAGTTTCCGTTCAAGCCTAAATTAGCTCCGCGGTTACCCACGCCCGAGTCAATGTTCAGCGTAAGTCCTTGAAGCGTATTTTTCTTCGTGATAATATTGATGATCCCGCCGGAACCCTCTGCGTCGTATTTAGCCGAAGGTGACGTAATGACTTCGACGCTCTTGATCATTTCGGAAGGAATCAGCTTAAGGGCATCTGCTACACTTTGAGCAACAATGGTTGAAGGCTTACCATTGATAAGCACGCGTACGTTCGAACTTCCACGTAATTGAACGTTTCCGTCCAAATCCACGGATAGCATCGGAACTTTCCGTAAGATGTCACCCGCATCGCCCCCTTTCGCCGTAATATCTTTTTCTGCGTTGTAGACCATGCGATCTACTTTCTCTTCAATCAATTCACGTTGGCCAGTTACCGTTACTTCCTGAAGAGTACGGGTAGAAGCTGAAAGTTTGATTACGCCCAAATCAAGGTCTTCGCCTTTTTTGACGACTACGTTATCAACCGTTTTAGCCGTATAACCAATGAAGGTGATCAGCAGTTTGTAGTTTCCTTCGGCCACGCGATTCAAAGTAAATTTACCTTTGTCGTCCGCTACCGTACCATCGACGGGTTTATTCGTTGCCTTACTGTACAAGGCTACACTCGCAAATTCTACGGCTTTCGTTAACGCCGAATCCACTACGAATCCCGAAACCTTAGAATTACCCTTCGGACTCGTATCCATATCAGTACCAGGAATAGCCTTGGGCTGGCCTCCCGGAGCAGCAGGAAACTGAGCAAAAGCCGTCCCCAAGGAAAGCATAGCAAAAAGGAAAAATAAATATTTAATCATGGCTCGTTTAAAGAACAGATTCATGCGTGTGGAGCCCCAAATGGGAAAATAGGTTTGTGTTGTAACGAATTGGAAAGCGTACTTAGAAGTTAGCGTATGCTATAGATACTCTATTCAAAATTGAATGAAACATTCGAATCCAAGAGGGAAATTCGACGAAAACGGTTTCTTCGGAGATCAAGATTTTTGACTTATTTCAAGAGATAACCTTGACTATCAAATCCTAGCATTTATTCCAATTGTACAAAAACAAAAAGTGTAGCGACGAATGGCAAAAATGTATCGGCGTGCAGAAGATGGACTTGAAGCTTTAATTTAAAATCCCTCATACTAATTTATTTATTGGAGCAACTTGTACTTCATCTTTGTATTCGGGCGTTTTCAAAAAACGAAATCACCAATGGATGGAATGCGTATACGTTACCTGCTAATCAGTTTTGTTCTTTCACTGCCCGCCGCCCAAGCTCAACAACGAGCTCAGTATAGCCAATACATGTTAAATCCGCTGGTATTAAATCCCGCCGTCAGTGGTCTGGAAGATTTCATAGACCTAAAGGCGGGCTATCGAAATCAATGGGCAGGTTGGCAGGGAGCCCCTAAAACGTTTTATCTAACGGCTCATGGAGCCCTTAACAAAGCAGATCGCACGAGTACGTTGCCCGTTCGCGATCCTTATGGTCGGCCGTATCAACGAAGTCGTGTTTTCCCTTCACAGCCCGCCGCACCTTCCCATCATGGCGTGGGAGCTACCCTGCTTCGCGATGAAACGGGACCTAGTTCACGTACTAGTTTACAAGTGAGCTACGCTTTACATCTACCACTTACGAACCGGATAAAAGTAGCTACCGGCGTCAGTATGGGTTTTACGCAACATACGCTCGATTTTGATTTGCTTCACGTACTGGAGCCTAATGACCCCGTCATTCAGCAGGGAAAGCTAAACACGTTTGTACCGGAACTCAATGCCGGGGTGCTTCTATATGATCCTAATTTTTACGTTGGCTTTTCTGCTAGTCAGCTTTTCTTCAAAAAACTGGATTATGGGCAAACCGGAACGTCTGACTACGAATGGCTGGGACGCCTGTATAACCACTACTTTCTTACGGCTGGTTATCGTTTCGAATTAGATCCGGACTGGGCCTTAGTTCCTTCGGTACTGGTCAAGTCCGTACGGCCCCTATCCCTTTCTTTCGACATTAACGCCAAGATTTCCTACCAGGATCGAATTTGGATGGGTCTTTCGTACCGACATCAGGATGCCATTGTCGGTTTGATAGGATTCAATGTTAATTACAAACTTAACATTGGCTATTCGTATGATTTCACCCAGTCTTCGGTACGCACGGTATCTCGCGGAACGCATGAGATTGTCGTTGGGCTAATGTTCAATAACCGTCAACGTCTGGTTTGCCCTCGTATCTTCTAAACGTAAAAAGTCCGCCGGTTTCCCAGCGGACTTTTCAGTAAGCTTTTGACTCTATCCTAGTATTCCCACAAGTTGTGTTCCCACTCCATGAGTTTGTACTCCAACTGCTGAGCCTTAACCAGACCTTCTTTTTCGCCTCCATAAATTTGAGACAAGTAAGCATTTTTGGAATTTGATTGCTTCAGAATCCGAGAAGAGAACAACCGCAAATCAAAGGCATCGGCCATATTGAGGTGTTTCGCGTTATTCTGATTGTTATACCAGATAAATTTCTTCGGATTACTGCGGAAATACTGATCCACATCTTTGTAACGGAATGAAGCCACTTCACGATCCAGACCCGTAGAAGTTTTCGCCGCTGGGATAATCAATGTAATGGATTTCATGTCGTAGTACTGACGTGAGCGACGCTTGTCGAATACATAGTCCTCTTTTAATTCCAAGACCGTAATATCCGTAGGGAAATACTCGTAAGCCGAATTATCATCAGCATACGAGGGCTGATCGAAACCACTGGTATCTTTCTTAGCACCCGTAGTACCTCCCCAGCCGTCATCTACGCCACCGGCTGCCGGAGCAGCAGGCTTTTTCGTATCTTTCTTCTTTGCACTATCGCCCCAACCATCATCGCCAGCTGGAGCTGGATCACCAAAACCAGCGGCTTTTTCTTCGTCTGAAAGCCCGGCACCCGTACCTTCCATGCGAAGGTTCGTCTGGAATTGTTCGGGTGTTAGTTCCGTAACTAAAGAATCATTTTTGTAAGCCTTCAGTACGCCTGCTTTCATCCCATCGATTAGATAGCGAGTAATCTCGTTATTCGTCGAAAAGAAAGGCTGATTTTGGGTTTCCTGGAGGTCCATTCGACGCCAAAGCGTCGTTTTATACATAATATCTTCGTCATCAATGGGTCGCAAAGATTCAGAAGCACGGTTCCGTTCCGCCATTGCCGTCCGCTGATCGTTCATCGGAGCACGTTGCTCGGCTCCCAGTACCCGGGGTTGGGTATTGGTTGGAGCTGCCTGCAAGTTGGCTGGGGGAGCCTGCTCGGGCATGGGTGTTGGCTCCTGAGCATAGACCGATCCTGCCACTACCAGTGACAAGGTTAGTCCCGCAAATCCTCTCAATTTCGTCATGGCAAAATGTGTTTTTTCCATTAGTTCAACGGCACAGTAATAGGTTCATTAATCGTAGTGCTTGAAACTTTTCCTTGGAAATTCTGACGTTGGTACCCTTTTACTTCAATTACGTAACGATCGCCTGCTTGAGCAGCAGCTGCCAAGGAAGCAATATTTCCCTGACTCACTGGACCAGCCACTCGTTTTGATCCACGGGCTAGTGAAATTTGTACATCATTCACCCGGAACTTGGCATCTTCAGGATTTGAAGCCGCGAAATCTTCATCCGCAATGGCCCGAACTTCCAATACCCGAAGCTGGCTGGCTGGAACACCTTTCCGCACATCCAACTTCTGTCCATTACCAAACGGAACTAATTGCGGAGCTGGTACACGACGAACATTAAATTTTTCAACGCCGAGTGTAGTACCCATGTTATTCACGTTCAGACTTACTTGGCGATTGTTGGGTACAATCGTTACTTTACCTTGGCTACCTGCAATCGTTTCGGCTCCTTGAGCACTGAAAGAAGGATTCCACATCGCTCCCATCTGCGGACTTACGAATTGCAAACGGTTGGCACAACCCAGATATAACGGAGGCAAAGAAGCCGATTGAATACTATATGAAGGCTTCGCTACAAAGTATTCACCCGTCACGGTAAACGTTTTCATTGCTCCTGTAGGATCTGGATAGTTTACCGTAGCCGTATAGGATTTCTTAGCTAAACCGTCCGGGCCATATGCACCACCCTGAGCCGTAAACTGAATCTGACCGCGACCATCTTTCATGGGTACAGCCGCTCCGTTAAAGCTCATACGAGGCGTAATAGCACTAGACGTAGCCGCTACATACATTTCTGCTTCGTACTTCATCCCTGCTACAACCGTGCTGGACTTTGCAGAAATGACTGGGAAGATCTTGTCAAACTTGATCTCTTTCAAACCCACTTTGGCAGCCAACTGATCGAGTACGGTGTTTTCGTAACGCAAAACTTCAGCTTGCTTCTGGCTCAATACTGCCAAAGCCGCGGGAACTGGCGTTTGAGCAAAGTTCATTTCAGCGAAATCTTTATTCCGTTGCTCTGCACTTTTACTCGCGATCGGATCATCCTTTGCATCTAAAGCCAGCGGAGAGAACTGAGTACCCTTGTCTGCATAGGCTTGTAAGTCCGTTACATACTTGTTAAGCTGATTCTTAAGGTTGTAAGCTTTACCGCTTCCACCCGTTCCAACCATCAGCATGGCAACTTGTTCTTCTTCTTTCGCGTTTTTCAGGTTACCCTGCTCGTCAAATCCACCACTTTTTTCAATGATCTGTGATTTTAATGCATCCAGTTCATTGTACATAGCCGTAGAAAGTTTCCGAACCGCATCAGCTTTCTGAATGACATCCGCGTAAAGACTTCCGCTTTCTGCTGCTTTATCCTTAATTCCTTTTACTGACTGTTGGTTTGTAATACTTGCGGTACTGTTAGCCGTTTCAAGGCTTCGGTTCAACAAAATGAATTTATCAATCAAAGCCGAACTCACCTGCAAGGCCAGCATTGCTGTCAGTACCAGGTACATCATCCCGATCATTCGCTGCCGGGGTGTTTCATTGGCACCTGCCATATGTTTTTATTAGTTTTTCAGTGTCAGAAAAAAATGAGTAACCAGAGTCGGTTCATGAACTGGTTATTGTACGCCTTTCATGGCCGACAACATACCGCCGTAAATGTTATTGAGCGACTGTAAGTTGTTGGTCAGGCGGCCCATTTCATTCTTGAATTGCTGAGCATCTTTAGAAGCTTCCTGCATGTTATCCATGGCTGAAGCCAGATTACCGTAGAAAGCGTTCATCGCCTTCAGGTGTTTCTGGGTATCCTGCAGTTCTAATTCGTACACTGCGTTAAGAGCACCCATCGTTTGCGTAATCTGTTGGAATTTCACGCGGTATTCTTTCGCATCCATCGTTGCACTAGCCATATCAGACATGGCCGAAACAGCCGTTCCGTAAGACTTGTTCATTTCTTGCAAAGAGCCCGCAGCGATTTTTACGTTTTTAGCGTATTCGTTCGTAGCTACCGTAGCGTCCGTGATCTGGCCTAATTTGCCAACGGTATCCGTTAGGCTACGTAAACCCGTACCTAGACTATTAAACACGTCAGGGGATACCTTGGCATTAGCCAGCATATCGTCCATCTTGGCCATCAGACCCAAGTTAGGAGAAGCCGCTACTGCGGGAGCAGCACTACGCGTGGGTAACTCTCCTTTGTAATTATCATCTAATTCAGGATATACTTTTTCCCACTGGTAATCAGCGGTAGGAGCTACGAATTGCTGTAAAGCAAACAAAAGGAAAATAACGGCTTCCGTACCCATACCGATGGTCAGCATTTCATCGGCTCCAGGGCGGTGCTGAATTTTAAAAAGAGCCCCCAAGATTACAACAGCGGCCCCAACACTATAAACTACAGGAAGAATTTTGTCGAAGAAGACGTTACGTTTCGCCGCCATGAGTAAATAAAAAGGTTTAAACGTGAAAAGGACTGGATTAGATGGTAATTCATTAATGATACGCTGGGCCTATCCTGAATGAATGGGTTGACACATAAAAACACCTGTCAGGAAGAACTGACCTAACAGGTGTTTTTAAAATCTCTAACGGAATTCGCGTCCAGAAGACATACCTAAATGTTGCATAACGCAGCGGAAGCCAATATAGGAACGACGAGCATCTTTATATTCCCAGGAGCGTGTACCAGTTTCAAGGAAGTAAGCTACGTCTTTCCAAGAACCGCCACGAATCACCTTACGAGGCTCATCGTCATTGATGTTGTCAGAGTTTAAATCCCAGGTTACGACGGCAGCATTATCAGCCCAGGCATCTAAACACCACTCAGCTACGTTACCGGCCATATTATACAAACCGTACTCATTAGGATTGTACATATTAGCGGGAGCGGTGTAGGCGTAGCCATCGGCATCATAATTTCCACGCTGAGGCTTGAAGTTAGCCAGCATACAGCCTTTACCGTTTGCTACGTAAGGGTTACCCCAGGGATACTTTGCACCGGATTTGCCACCACGAGCGGCCCATTCCCACTGTGATTCAGTAGGTAATTCGAAACGAGGCATGGCAGCCTGATTTTCGTTCGTGCGGTAGTCGTTCAACACCGACGTCCGCCAACGGCAGAAATCACGAGCGGCATCCCAGCTTACACCTACTACAGGATAACGGTCAAAGGCCGGACTTGAATAATAGTATTCCGTCATCGGGTCACCATTATGGTAGGTAAAGTCTTTCTTCCAAACCGTTGTATCCGGGTAAACTTTACTCATGATGTATTCTTCACCCAAAACCGATACAGAATCCGTCAGCATAGCATTTACATACTGACGATACTCGTTATTGGTAATTTCGGTGTCATCCATGAAAAACTGGCTGATGGTAACCCGCTTGTTAAAGTTTACCTGAGCGGTTGCCACATCTTCATCGGCCTGTCCCATCAGGTAGGAACCCGAAGGAATCAGAACCATACCATACGGAGTCGGTTGTTTCCAGCCTTTACGGGCGTCAGCAACAATTTCCCCATTGTATACACCAACCTCTCCTTTGCGACTGCCTTTTCCACCTTTGCCTCCGTTGCTAGCATTATTACCTTTTTTACCGCAACTCTGTACCACCAGCATGGGAACAAGAATCAGAAGACTCCAAATGAGGCGTTTACTCATATGCCGCTCATTCATGATCATATAGTTGTTTTTCTTATCAATATCATTTAGGTACTACTTCCTGAACACAAGACTTGTTTATTTCTCGTAGTGATTACGCCGCAAAAAAACGATGAATACGCAGCTATCGTATTTAACTCAGCCAGCAAAAATAAAAAAAATATGCTTGGTACTAAGTTCCGCTCGCTAAACTTACGAGAAACAAGGCCTCGACAGTCGTGGAAGACCGCTTTAAAGCCTAAAACAAAGGCGTATATACGTGCAAATGATGTTTTTTCGGGCTTCGAAGATGTATAAATTTCATAGTCGGATAACTGACATTTTAAAAACGGAAACGTGGAGTCCGTACGGGAATTCGCTTATTGGGTTTAGGAGCTGGTAAGCCGTAACTCAGCAGTATGGAATAAGACCCAGGTGATTTAGCACTTACTCCGCCTAAAATTATATCATACGAAGCACCAATCCTAAACCGATTCCAGTTGACCCCTGCAAATACGGGGATACCATCGCCCTGCCGCCAGCCTGCTCCTACCCAAACAAAATTACGCCACATCGCTAACAACGAAGCTTCCACTGAAAACGTATTTATATCGGATTTAAAAATTGCCGATGGATTGATTTCTACTTCTTCATTCACGTAATAGCGATAACCACCGTTTACGAAAAAGGTTTGTTGAGCTTGGTTATTAGCCGCCTCCTGACCAAAATCGTACCGGGCTTGATTCAGGTGAATCATGGATGCTCCTACGTAATAGGTCGGTGTGGAATAATGAACGCCTACGGCTACATCAGGATTGGAATCATTCACTTTTCCAGTCCCAATCAATGGATCATCGGGATCGCGAGCCCGAAGTTTATCGAAATCAATTGTCCGAATCAATAGACCACCCTGAGCCCCAAATGCGAGCGTACGTTCGCCCCCTAGGGGTATACGATAAGCGTAGGCTAATTGAACCTCCTGATTTCGCTGCGGTCCAGCCTGATCATTGAATACGTTTAAACCCACTGCGGATTTAATACCGGGTAGAGGCAACTGAAAGGTAAATAATTGTGTAGTAGGGGCTCCTCCATCATCCGAAAAACTACTCTGATAACCAAGGTATTGTTGCCGGTGAATAAGCTGAAAACGCGTCATGCCTTCATGCCCTACAGCAGCCGGATTGAAAAACGACTGATTGTACATGTATTGGCTAAACTGTGGGTCTTGCTGAGCCCACAACTCACCCGAAGAAACCAACAATAAAAGTATAAATAGGTATAGCGTTTTTTGCATGGCGAGACAGACACGTTCACAGTCCTAAAACTAGAAACTATTTCGGTAAATTTAGTACTTCCCGGTCGCATTTAGCCGGCATACTACCAAACGATGGAACTTTCAGATTGTTACAGGAATATAAAAAAAACCTCCGATCAGTGAAATCGGAGGTTTTTTCGGTCAAGTAATTTTATTTCAAACCGTTTGCTTTTTTGATGTACAGGTCCAAAGCCCCGGTCATCGAAGGAGCATTGGGCATAGGAGCTTCAATATCCAAAATCAGATTAGCTTCAATAACAGCCTTGGCTGTGGTAGGCCCTAAGGCAGCGATTCGGGTCTTGTTCTGTTTGAAATCCGGGAAATTATCAAAAAGTGATTTTACTCCGGATGGACTAAAGAAACAGATAATGTCGTAGAAAACCTCTTCCAGATCCGATAAGTCCGCTGATCCCGTTTCGTACATCACCGCTTCGGTCAGGTGAATATCATTGGACACCATGAAACCGGGGATATCGTTCCGACGCTTGTCAGAACAGGGAAACAGAAATTTCTCCGTTTTGTGCTTTTTGATCAAGTCCAGCAGATCAGCAGCCGTTTTCTGCCCAACGAAAATCTTACGCTTCCGGATTACGATGTATTTCTGCAGGTAATTCGCCGTTTGTTCGGTTACGCAGAAATACTTCATTTCGGGAGGCATTTCCAGTTTGGCTTCCTTACAAATGCGGAAAAAGTGATCCACAGCATTACGGCTAGTAAAAATAATAGCCGTATGAGCCATAATATCAATTTTCTGCTTGCGGAAGTCCTTGTAGGAAACTCCGTTTACCTCAATGAAAGGCCGAAAGTCAACCTTGATGTTGTAATCCCGGGCTAAGTCAAAGTAGGGGGATTTCTCGTCGGCAGGACGAGCTTGCGTCACTAGAATGCTGGAAACTTTCGTGAGCCGTTCGTCCGTCTTGTTCGTCGTTTCACTCATTCAGATTCAAAAAATAAGTAGAAGATTCGATGGCAATAAAGCGTTTATTCAATAACATGAGAACTACCTTAATGTTTCCGACAGCTCCTGATTAAACAGTAGGAACGCATATTCATTCAGAGAGCAAACTTGAGCCCAATGATGAATGGAACCAATTCAACGATGCAAAGGTAAGAAAATAAGTAGAGATTTTTAGCATCAGACAATTTATTAATGGAAAAGTACAATAACAATAAACGCCCAATATAAAAGCCCGTTATAGGTATAACCAGTAACGTATCCCAGTGAAAAGTAAGCGATGGAAAGCTATTTAGCATGAGTAGCATTCCAAGACTCAAAAAGGTATAAAAGATCGCTGAAGCCTGAATAGACTTAAAAAAGTGAATGTTTACAATCTTATCAAATCGGTAAATGTGACCTAAAATATTGATCATTAAATACTTAAAGATAAACACAATGAAGATCAAAATACCGATAACAAAGAAATATAGGAAGAGTTTTCCTAAACTTTCCTCGTACGAAAACAAATCCTGGGATTGGAATAGATCGATCCCGCGGTGCCGAATGAGTTGATACAGATAAGAGATTAGGAAACTAATCAATAGCAGGAATAGCAAGTTTGCGACTTCAAATAATCCACGCGTAACCAAAGCGGCTCCCTCCCGCGTTTGGATGGTCAGTAAATCTTTGATACTCAAATACCGAATAAAGCCCCGAGGGAAAAGCTGGTACAGCGTTGCGTAAGCGACTAATAGCAAGAGAGCCGCCAGTACGTAAAAGTTTTCAAATGGCGAGGTATCCCGCGGCCGGGCCTGTAAAAACGATTCCGATACGTAAATAGGCTTCTGACCCGCCGCTACCTTATGCCCAATCTGTAAAGTCTTTTGTTCGATGCCTGACTGCGGCCCATACAAAGTCAGCAGAACTCGATGGTCAGGATAGGCTTTGTACAGACTATCGAGCTTAAAAACGGTCCATTTATCAATGGGCAGCTGCTTTTGCAAGGAACCATTGATAAATAAGTAATTTTCCTGATTGGAGCGATAGAGCAGGTAGTAATGTCGGTTCTGGGCTAAATCAAGAATGACGCTGTATGATCCGTAGTCTTGGTGAATTTCGCGAATGTAGGGAACGTAGGCCTTCATTCCTTCGTCGTAGACTCGCCAGTCATTGCGAAAATCGTGTACGAGGAAATAGCCTTCCTCCGGCCCCGTCGTCTGAGCAAACGTCGAACCCGCCAGGAAACACAGGAAGAAAAGCAAAAAACAGTGAAGCCTGTGGGTTAGAAGACTACCCACAGGCTTTCGTACGCTCGAAAAAGTGAAATCACTACCCACCACTCTCGCTTTCAGTACGTCCGTTTCGCTAACATCGCTGTTTCACAAAACGGATTCATTACAGAATCGTATTCTTACTTATGCGTTTACTTTCTGATCAGCCAATGCTTTCAGCATCGTCTCGCCAATGACGGCAGGCGATTCCGCTACGTACAGACCGCATTCACGCATGATTCGCATTTTTGCTTCAGCGGTATCATCAGCACCACCAACGATGGCACCTGCGTGACCCATCCGGCGACCTTTGGGAGCCGTTTGACCCGCGATGAAACCAACTACGGGCTTTTTGTTACCGGTTTCTTTGATCCAGTAAGCAGCTTCTGCTTCCATACCACCACCGATTTCACCGATCATAACGATGGCTTCGGTTTCGGGATCGTTCATCAACAACTCAACGGCTTCTTTCGTCGTCGTACCGATGATGGGGTCACCGCCGATTCCAATAGCCGTTGTTTGGCCTAAACCTGCTTTCGTCAATTGATCTACGGCTTCGTACGTGAGCGTACCTGATTTTGATACCAGACCGATCGTTCCTTTTTTGAAGATAAAGCCAGGCATGATACCTACTTTACATTCATCCGCCGTGATAACGCCAGGACAGTTAGGTCCGATCAGACGCAGATCTTTGCCTTGTACGTATTCTTTTACGGCAACCATATCTTTCACGGGGATACCCTCCGTGATTGTTACGATTACTTTGATGCCTGCGTCAGCCGCTTCCATAATGGCGTCAGCCGCGAAAGCCGGGGGTACAAAGATGATGGATACGTCAGCACCCGTTTCTTTCACCGCATCAGCAACCGTGTTGAATACGGGACGGTCCAGGTGTTTCTGGCCTCCTTTGCCGGGCGTTACACCGCCAACAACCTGAGTACCATATTCAATCATTTGCTGGGCATGGAAGGTACCTTCCGAACCCGTAAAGCCTTGTACAATGATTTTTGAATCTTTGTTAACTAATACACTCATAGAGATGGGATTTGCAGTGGCCAGTTCGGAAAGAATGTGGCTGTTCCCCACAAGGAACAGAAAAATCCGGCGTAAAAGTAGAAAGCTAAGACCAGTTGGGCAATTTCCCCGGAAATAAATTTGGGTGAATAGGTATAGGTACCCCAATTATTTTTCGGGAATAAGAATTTTGTACCTCTGGTACAAGTTAAAGCAAAGGTACGGTTTAAGAACTTTTTCCTGCGTAAATTCCCCGAAACCAGTTTGTCATGAATGCGAAGACAGCCCTTATCATCGGAGCCACCGGTTTAGTAGGCAACTATTTAATTTTCAAACTCTTACAATCGGATCGGTATGAGAACGTCATTACATTGGTACGTCGTCCGATGCACCTAAAACACCCTAAACTCGACGAACGTATCGTTGATTTCGATAACCTTACACGGCAGGATGTATCGGGGGCCAACGATGTTTTTTGCTGTTTAGGTACGACTATTCGTCAGGCTGGTTCGCAGGAAGCGTTTCGAAAAGTTGATTTTGTATATCCCGTAGAGGTGGGTAAGCTGGCCCTTCAGGCCGGAGCAACGCAGTATCTACTCGTATCGTCCATCGGAGCGAACGCCCAGTCTTCGATTTTTTACAGCCGAACCAAAGGGCAGGTGGAAGCGGCCATTGGCGAATTAGGCTACCGCAGCTATACCGTTTTCCGGCCCGCTACCCTACTCGGTAAACGAAAGCAATTTCGCCTCGGTGAAGAGGTAGGTAAAGTACTTGACTTTGCACTTTCGCCCCTTACGTTGCTCATTCCGCCCTTACGCAAGTATAAAGGCATTCAGGCTAGTAAAGTAGCATCGGCCATGCTGAATATAGCTGACCAGGAAGTTCCCGGCCAGCATATTCTTGAATCCGACGCCTTGCAGCGATTTTGATTAGTCTTCGTCCACATCCGGTACGTGAGGAATTTCGTTTTGTTCGAGAGCATAGACGGCTCTCCAGATGTCTTCTTCCTCTTCGGTAAACAGACGACCTCGGCGGTCCATCGTGTTACGAGCCACGTCTACGGCCTTCGAGAAGCGGTAGGGTTCAAATCCGGTATCAGCCCCGCCCCAACTAAAGGAAGGTATATGCTTGGGAGGAAAACCTGCTCCGAAGAGATTGACATTGATACCAACCACGGTTCCGGTATTGAACATGGTCGAAATGCCCGCCTTCGAGTAATCGCCCATGAACAGACCCACGAATTGCCGACCCGTATCCTCCAATTGTTTGGTGGTATAGTCGTACAGTTTTACGTTCCCGTAATCGTTTTTCAGATTGGAGTTATTGGTATTGGCTCCCAGGTTACACCATTCGGCGAGGTAAGAATTCCCGAGAAAACCGTCGTGTCCTTTATTGGAGTGACCCATCAGAATACTCATACTGACTTCGCCTCCTACTTTGCAATGAGGACCAATGGTGGTACTCTTCCGCATTTTTCCACCTAGATTAATCACCGCTCCTTCCAGAGCCGCGAAGGGGCCCTGAATGATTACACCATCCTGCACCTGAACATCTTTGCCCAAATAGATCGGACCATTTTCGGCATTAAGTATAGCTGAGCGGATTTGCACACCTTCTTCAATAAAGATTTGTTCTTCATTGTAGTACGCCGTGAATCGATCCGTAATGGGTTCACTGGTACGACCCGCTGTAATCCGATCGAAATCCGTCTTGATTTGCTCGCCGTTGTGTACGACTAAATCCGGCAGTCGCTGAATGACGGTTACTTTATCCCAATAGTACTGTTTCTGAAAATTTGGATTGTCGTGTACGAGATCTTCCAGGGCTATATGTTTAGCCCGAACGGCCAGCAAGATAGGTCCCTGTAATAAGGCTTCGCCGGGTTTGAGCTGTTCCAGCGAACGTACCAGCCGTTCGTTCGGACAGAGTCCGCCGTGCAGATAAATCGTGTCCGAGCTTTTTTTGTAGGGATACTTTCCCTGCAAATACGGTTGCGTATAATGGGTGGGTTTTACTCCTAACCAGTCAGTCCATTTTTCTGTGATGGTCCGAATACCGACCCGCAGCTCAGCCATAGGCCGGGTGAATACCAGCGGTAACAAATGAGGGCGAATTTTCGGGCCGTCAAAGAGTACGTAATTGATCATAAGACAGAATCAGAGGATTTGCCGCCAAAGTAAAGCAAAAAATAATCGCAGGTACAGGCTTATTACTAGATTATACGAAGACAAAAAATAACTTAATTAATCTTTTTAGTACATTTTCCATTCGTTAAGGTGGTATGCATGAAATTTCACAAAACAATAAAGCTGAATTTGTGTCTTTAGCCGCTGAACGTAAGTACGTTTGCGTTCCATACAATCTAATCTACTACCTAAACTTATGAACATTCCAGAAGACGATTTCGAATTTTACGACGAACCCATGGATGAAAGTGGTGATACCATGGACCCAGCGGAAGAAATGGACGAGTTTACCGCTGAACAGGATGACGAAGATGAAGATACCGAAGACTTTGAAGAAGAAGAGTTAGACGATATGTAAACTTAGTTTTCCTTCAAGCAAAAAGGCACTTACCCTCGCGGATAAGTGCCTTTTTCTTGGGTCAGTCCCGACGATTACTTCGCCAGTTTCGCCTGTAAGCCTTTGTCAAGCTCGTCCAGGAATTCTTCCGTGTACAGGTAATGCTCGCCGTGGTTTACTTTGTTACCGTGGATGGTGATGGCCAAATCCTTGGTCATTTTACCCGCTTCTACGGTTTCTACGCAAACTTCTTCCAGAGCCGTAGCAAAACGGATCAGTTCTTCGTTGCCGTCGAGTTTACCGCGGAAGGCCAGACCACGCGTCCAGGCGTAGATCGAAGCAATCGGGTTCGTTGACGTACGGTTTCCTTTTTGGTGTTCGCGGTAGTGACGCGTTACGGTACCGTGAGCCGCCTCCGCTTCCATAACGGAGCCATCGGGCGTCAGCAGTACAGAAGTCATCAGACCGAGTGAGCCAAAGCCCTGAGCAACGGTATCCGACTGCACGTCGCCGTCGTAGTTCTTACAAGCCCATACGTAGCTTCCGCTCCATTTCAGAGCTGCCGCTACCATGTCATCGATCAGACGGTGTTCGTACGTAATACCCGCTTCTTTGAATTTCTCAGCAAATTCTGCATCGAAAACTGCCTGGAATACGTCCCGGAAACGACCATCGTATTTCTTCAAGATCGTGTTTTTCGTAGACAAGTATACGGGCCAACCTTTTTGCAGACCTACCTGGAAGCAGGAACGGGCAAAACCAGCGATGGATTCATCGAGGTTATACATACCCATGGCTACCCCTGCTCCGGGGAAGTTGAATACTTCGTATTCCTGTACCGTTCCGTCTTCACCTTCGAATTTCATCGTCAGTTTACCTTTTCCGGGTACAACGAAATCCGTAGCACGGTACTGATCACCGAACGCGTGACGGCCAACGATAATGGGAGACGTCCAGGTGGTTACCAGACGAGGAACGTTCTGCATTACGATCGGCTCCCGGAATACCGTACCATCGAGGATGTTACGGATCGTTCCGTTGGGCGATTTCCACATTTGCTTCAGGTTGAATTCCTTCACGCGGTCCTCGTCGGGCGTAATCGTGGCACATTTGATACCAACACCGTATTGTTTGATGGCGTTAGCAGCATCTACCGTCACTTGATCATTCGTTTCGTCACGGTATTCAATACCTAAATCGTAGTATTTGATATCGACATCAACGTAGGGAAGAATCAGCTTTTCCTTGATAAACTTCCAGATGATTCGGGTCATTTCGTCCCCGTCGAGTTCGACGACTGGGTTCGCTACTTTAATTTTCTGCATGATTAGACGTCGGAAAGAGTCAGGTAATGAATTGAACCCCAAAGGTAAGCAGGACGGTGAAATCAAGCCAAAAAAAAACCATTTATGGGATTTTATCTATTCAAATAGTCGTTTGTGAATGGTACCTTTGCCAAAAAAATTCGAAGTCATACGCTGAATATGAATTTTTTGAGGCTTATCGAAAGCCTTTTCCAATCTACAGACCTTACGCTTTAGTATTCTTTACTAACCATGTTTGATAATTTACAGGACAAGCTCAATAAAGCCATCCGCACCCTCAAAGGCAGCGGAAAGATTACCGATGTAAACGTGGCTTCCACGGTGAAAGAAATTCGCCGGGCTCTTACCGATGCCGACGTTAACTTTAAAGTAGCCAAAGATATTACGGATCAGATCCGGGAAGAAGCCATTGGTCAGAAGATCATGATCGCGGTGGAGCCCGGCCAGATGCTGGTAAAAATTGTACACGACAAGCTGACCGAACTCATGGGTGGTCAGGCGGAAAGTGTCAACCTCAAAGGTTCTCCTGCGATCGTCCTGATTGCTGGTCTACAAGGATCGGGTAAAACGACGTTTACGGGTAAGCTGGCCCATAACATTAAGAAACAGGGTCGTCAGGTGATTGTAGCGGCCTGTGACATCTATCGTCCGGCTGCTATTGCCCAGCTTCAGACCCTGGGTGAACAGATCGGCGTTGAAGTTTACGCGGAACCTGATAATAAGAACGCCGTTGAAATTGCCCGCAACGCCGTTGAGTACGCCAAGAAAAATTCCAAAAACGTAGTCATCATCGATACCGCAGGTCGTCTGGCGATTGATGAGGCCATGATGCAGGAAGTGGAAAACGTGAAGAAGGCCATTGAGCCGACGGAAACGCTTTTCGTCGTGGATTCGATGACGGGTCAGGATGCGGTAAATACGGCCAAGACGTTCAACGATCGTCTGAACTTCGACGGGGTTGTACTGACCAAGCTTGACGGGGATTCTCGCGGGGGTGCAGCCCTTTCGATCCGTCAGGTGGTGAGCAAGCCCATCAAGTACATGTCGACGGGTGAGAAAATGGAAGATCTCGACATTTTCTACCCCGATCGGATGGCCAGCCGGATTCTCGGTATGGGTGACGTGCTGTCGCTGGTTGAACGGGCTCAGCAGGCCTTCGACGAAGAAGAAGCGAACCGCATTAACAAGCAGATTCGTCAGAACCAGTTCAACTTCGAAGACTTCTACTCACAGCTTCAGCAAATCAAGAAGATGGGTAACATCAAGGATTTGATGGGTATGATTCCCGGTTTAGGCGGTGCGATTAAAGACGTAGACATCAGTAACGACTCGTTCAAGCCCATCGAAGCCATCATCAGTTCCATGACGCTGAAAGAACGCAAGAATCCCGATCTGATCGACGGTTCACGCCGCCGCCGGATTGCTACCGGTTCAGGTACGAGCATTCAGCAGGTAAACAACCTGATGAAACAGTTCGAGGAAATGCGGAAGATGATGAAGACCATGAACAAAGTACAGGACGGCAAAATCAAACTGCCGAATATGTTGAAGAAATAAGGGGAGTTTGGCGTTTTGTGTTTAGAGTTAATATTCGTTTATAAAAGAAAGACCTTCCAGAAACTTGGAAGGTCTTTCTTTTTATTCTGTTGATCAGTTAACTCAAAACTCTAAACACAAAACCCTCAACATTACTACATTTTCTCCTGCTCAAACTTTTTTGGAGCGTATAGGAAGCCGAAGGCTTGAGCTCCTTGCTTGGTGTGTACTTTATGGTGGATGTAGTGAGCCCGCATAATGCGTTTCATATAGCGGGAACGAGCTACAAACTTAATCTTCACTCGCCGGTGTACGATGATGTCGTGGAAGATGAAATAGAAAAGTCCGTACGCTGTCACGCCAATTCCTACCCACAATAAAAACCGCACGGAAGGCACTTCGCTACCGATTAGAATTAAAGAAATAGCTACCGTGGCAAACACTACGGCGAAATAATCGTTCTTCTCAAAAAAGCCAGTGTGGGGATGATGATGGTCCTCGTGCCAAGACCATAACCAGCCGTGCATAACGTACTTATGCGTCGACCAGGCTACTGCTTCCATTAGTAAAAATGTCCCTAGAACAATCAGGATATTCCAAACCCATTCCATTGGATAAAAGAGTGATGCTGTGAGTGGTAACGGCAAAATAGAGTAAAATGTTTGGAATTTTCCCGGAAGGAAAAGCATTTTATACGTATAAAAATAATTTCCTCTGAACCCTTTTTTCTTTTAGAGGATTGGTTAAATTTGGGAAACCCTCTAACTACGATGGTCATGAAGGATGGCTGGTCGGGAATGGCGGAAAAAACTGCCACCCGCAGTGTACGAGGCACGATGGATCTTCGAGCCTTGAAAGAACTGGTGAAGAAAGGAGAAAACGAGCGGCTGGAATTTAAGCTAAAAGCGAACCATCCTGAGAAGATTATCCGCGAGGTGGTGGCTTTTGCAAATACCCAGGGTGGCATTCTGTTAGTAGGCGTCGGTGACGATAAGTCGATACCGGGTTTGAAGTTCGCTGACGATGATGAATTCATCTTGTGCCGGGCCCTCGAAAAATATTGCTTTCCTGCAATTGAATATACCCTTGAACGTGTCTACGTAGAAAATGAACGCGAAGTGCTCGTGTTCCGCATTCCGCGTAGCCAGCAGCGTCCCCATTACGTTAGTCTAGATCCGGCTCAGCAGGAAAAGAAGACGTATGTACGCGTTAATGATCGTTCCATTCAAGCCAGCAAAGAAGTGCGGCAAATTTTGAAATGGGAAGATCGGGTGCAGGACGTGAAATTCAAATATGGTCACAAAGAAGAAGTGCTGATGAAATACCTCGGTGATCATCCAGGGATTACGGTACAGCTTTTCTCGCAAATCGCTCATATTCCCATGTGGATGGCTTCTAAAACGTTGATTACGCTGACCTTAGCCAATGTACTACGGATTCGTCCCGACGAAAATGCGGATCAGTTCATTATGGCGGCGTAACCTTTAGAAGACCCATTAACGCAAGGATAAGTAACTGCCGGCTCGCTGAGTCGGCAGTTTCATTTTACAGCATAAACCGAACAAGTATACAGACTCTTGTTATTTTTGGCGGTCAAACGTCTTTTCCAGCACCTAGATACCCACATGAAAATTACCCTTGTAGCCGCCATGGATGAGCATCGACTCATCGGTAATCATGGAATTCTCCCCTGGCCTTTTCTACCCAATGATCACGCCCATGTGGAACGACTGATTGCGGGTAAGAAAACTATTATGGGTCGGAAAAGCTACGACACGCCGGATCGCATTTGGTCCAAAGCCGGGAATATCGTTGTAACGAGTCAGCCCAATTATCAGGTTGACCCTGGATTTTTGGTGATGAACAGTATTGAGGAAGCTCTGGACTACTACAAAAATGAAGAAGAAGTGATGGTACTGGGCGGGGCTCAGATTTATTCGGAAACGCTTCCTAAAGCCCATGTGCTGGAACTTACCCTCATTCATGGCCAATTCAAGGGAGACGCGTATTTCCCTGAGTTTAGTACGGATGTCTTTGACCTAATCCACCGTCAAGATCATCCACAAGACGATAAACATTCCGTTGCCTACTCTTTTCTTACCTATCAGCGTAGATAAGTCAATAAAAATTTTGACTTTTTCTATAAAATCAAAATACTATTTGCCTTTTTAATAAGCTTGCCTAATATTTGCAATAAGTCTATGTCATTTAAACCAATGATTTCATTTGACATTGATACGCATTCCTTCCGGTACCGCCCGTAATGGCTTTCTTGCCGCATCGCTATTACGCCCATTGAGTAGTAAGAATCCCTGCATACGTACACGCTATTGACAAGTTTCTATTTGTCAGAGCGAATGGTTTTGTCTCTAATCAACCCGAGCTAAACAACCGTATTACCCCGATTACGATTTGTTCATGTAAAGCAAACAGGCCTACCGATGTTCGGCAGGCCTGTTTTATGCATAACTCGTAAGCTAGTTAATCGTTGATTGGAAGCATGGCTTCTGTTACGGCTTAACTAGCCACCAATCGCTTCTTAAAGTTTCGGCTTGATGATCCGATCTTTCTTCTCCTTTTTAGCTTTTTCAGCCGCAGCTTGTGGTTCTTCACCTTCGATCAGGAAATCTTCGGGTGAAGGAACTGCAAATTTATCCGCAGGCTTATTCACTTTAGCTACTTCCAGAGCTGCTCCTTTTTGCTCCTGATCTTTCGTCAGGAAGTCAACCACGATCGGCGTAGCTACGAACAGCGAAGAGTACGTACCTACGATGACCCCGATCAACATGGCGAAAGAGAAACCACGAATCGTTTCACCGCCGAAGAAGAACAGTACGATCAGTACCAGCATCGTTGAAAGACCCGTTACGGCCGTACGGCTCAGCGTCGAGTTCAAGGCGTTGTTGATAATCGTCGGAATACTTTCGTTTTTCGCACTACCTTCTCGCAGGTATTCCCGAACGCGGTCAAAGACTACGACCGTATCGTTCATCGAATAACCCATAATCGTCAGCAAGGCACCTACGAAGGACTGATCTACGTCGAGTGAGAAGGGCAGAATGCCATTGAAAATCGAGAAGATAGCCAGGATAATCAGTACGTCGTGCGATACCGCCACCATTGCTCCGTAACCGAACGCCAATTTCTTAAAGCGAAGCAGAATGTATCCAAACACAACCGCAATACCCGCCAGAATGGAGTACAGCGACGAGAAAATCATGTCATTGGCGATCGTAGGTCCTACTTTCGACGAACTCAGAATTTCAGCTTTACCGATCTTGCTTACGCCTTGGATAATTTTATTCTGAGCTTCGCGATCGGCTTCTACCGTCGTTTGGTCTACCAGATAATCCGTTGTGATCTGTACCTGATCACCACCGATACCGCTACCACCGTAGGTTTTTACTTCCGGTGAACCTTCCAGAGGTCCTTCCAGAGCCGTACGAACTTCGTCGGTACTGATGCTTTTGTCAAAACGTACGACGTACGTACGACCACCTTTGAAATCAACGCCCAGTCCGAATCCTTTGATTACTACCGAAAGAATACCGGCCGCAATGATTACAGAAGAAATGGTATAGTACAGACGACGTTTCGATACGAAATCGAAGTCCGAATCTTTGAACCAGTTTTTGGTCAGATTCGAAACGAAGTTGATTTTCCAGCCTTTTTCTACCCAGATATCCATCAACGCCCGGCTTACGAAGAATACGGCGAAGAGCGAAGTGAAGATACCGATGACCAGCGTTACGGCGAAGCCCAGGATAAGACCCGTTCCGAAGAACAACAGAATCAAACCAGACAGCAACGTAGTAGCATTGGAGTCAATGATCGAAGAAGTCGCATTTTTGAAACCGTCACTCACGGCCAGCTTCATCGGCTTTCCTAGAGCTAACTCTTCCTTGATCCGTTCAAATACCAGTACGTTCGCATCCACGGCCATACCAATCGAGAGTACGATACCGGCGATACCAGGTAAAGTTAATACTGAACCCAGTGACGCCATGATACCCATCAGGAAGAACAAGTTCACCAGCAGGGCAATGTCGGCAATAAAACCAGAGCGGTTGTAGTAAGCCAGCATGAACATCAATACGACGAACAGACCTACTACGGAAGAGAGAATACCGGCGTTAACCGCTTCTGAACCCAGCGTTGAACCTACGACGGCTTCTTCCACGATCGTCGTCGGAGCGGGCAGTTTACCAGCTTTCAGTACCGTGGCTAAATCTTTACCTTCTTCAAGCGTAAAGTTTCCGGAGATACTAGAGTTACCATTCGGAATTTCACCGTTTACTACCGGAGCTGATTGTACATAACCATCCAGCAAAATAGCAATCCGGCGACCGATGTTTGCAGCCGTCAGGTTTTTCCATTTACGGGCACCTTCAGGATTCATTTGCATGGAAACGTCCACGCGACCACTCTGATCGTAATCTTGTGAAGCGTTCGTGATTACGGAACCGTCCAATGGAACTTCACCATTCGGACCGCGTTTTACCGCGATCAGAGCCATGATGTCTTTGTTATTGATTGTACGAGGTTTGGCTTCGTACGCAAAGTTCAAGTCTGAAGGCAATAAGGTCCGAACGTCGTTACGGGCCAGCAGAGCATTTACGCGAGGCGTATCTTTAACGGCTACACCCAGTCCATCCTGCATCGGAATAAACAGTTTCGTCAGAGCAGCACCTGCGTTAGCCGATTGCGTAGTGTCGCTTTTGGCCGCACCTGAATCTTTTTTCGTCAGAGCAGAAGCTAGACCACCGTTTGCTTTAGCCGCTGTATCTACGGAAGCCTGTTGCGTAGCGGGGCTTTTCAGAGCCGCACTTTGCTCACGTTCTTCTTCCAAGAGAATGTTACCAATACCATCCAGAGCCGGAGCGTATTCTTGCAATTCGTATACTTCGCAGAATTCCAGTTTCGCAGAACCCGTCAACAGTTTACGTACCCGAGCCGGATCATCCACACCCGCTAATTCCACCTGAATACGGCCAGAGTTCGGGATACGCTGAATGTTCGGGTTCGATACGCCAAATTTATCCACCCGCTGCTGAATAACGCGGAAGGCACGCTCTACGGCACCGTCTACTTCCGTTTTGATCATTTTCACCACATCCGCATCGGAAGTCTGGAAGTTGATCGTAGCCCGGTTCGTAGCATTCGCAAAAACATCCGCCAGTTTCTTATCTGGGTTCAGGCTTTTGAAGTTACGGGCAAAGGCATCGACAAAGTTCGACTGTGAGTTACCCTGCTCTTTCTGCGTAACAGCTAGAGCTTCCAGGAATTTGGGATCGCGGCTGTTACCGGCCAGCGATTTGATGATGTCTACTGGAGATACTTCCAGAATCACGTGCATACCACCCTGAAGGTCAAGACCCAGGTTCAGTTCACGCTCGGTTACTTGCTGAAGCGTACTTCCCAGCCATACATCTTCTTTCCACAAAGAATCCGTATACCGTTGTTTTTTAGCTTTGTCTACTTCACCCGTGCGGGGATCCGTAGCGTATTCGATCGCTTTTTTCTTGTAATCCTGCGATACGAACGTGAAAGAGAGGTAGTAGAGGCATAACGCGGCAAAAATCCCCGTTAGAGCCACTATAACACCACGATTTTGCATGGATAAATTGGCTTTGGGTTACGAGCATTCACGCCCACAACCAGAGTACATAAGAAAACAATTGGAAAAGGATACTATTGAAACTAGGGATTGAGAATCCGGATAAAAACAACTAGGGAGCGTTCGGTGAAATCACATGCTCAAAGAGCACTTCATGATAAGGAAGTCGGAATTGAGGAATTCCAACCGACGTAGGCTGCTGCTTGCTAACTTCGAAGCAGTACACCGAGGGCGGTAGCAGGTAAAAGTCCTGCGTAAATGAAAAATCGGCCACCGAGACCGTCGCCATCGGGGAGAGTGCCTGAACGGTTGCTTTGGGCGTACCGGAAGTCTGATCTGACTTTTCAGTAGGAGCTTTAGGCAAGGGCAATGCTTTCGCCGATACGCCTTTCACTGCTACCGAAGCAATCAGTAACACACTTGCCAGAAACAAGCTGAATAACCGTGCTATGGAACGTGGACTTTTCATTTGCGGGGACGAAAATAGCAATTTTTTTGGAAAGACAAACGCTCTTCAACGGATTACTTGGGAAAATGTTTGCCTTTCCAGAAAAAAGAATAGCTCTGTCAGCCGTAGACCTTATTTTCTTTTCCGAAGAAAGGAAAGACCATCACTCAATAGCCTATAGTGCTACTCTTCTGGCTAACGCTATGGCCGGTTTTTCAATCCATTGATAAAACAAGGCAGCGAAAGCGAGGCAAATACCCAGAATCCCTATTCCGGCCAGGCTTTTCAGTACCGGGCCAGAGGCAGGATACGTCAGTGTAAACCAATTGCGAAGAATTTCCACACCCAGCGTCCAGTGAATCAGATACAGAGAATAAGATAGTTGGCCTAATCGGTATAGGCTCTTCAAGGGTATCTGATAATTTGTTAAGATGACTAGTATTGCCAGGGTAGATGCCAGTGCATAGGCTTTGCCGTGAATCATTGCGATAAGAACGAGCACTATACCCATCTGTATAGCAAAAGAAGAGCGAGAGATTAAGCCCCTGTATCGTTTGAAACTTAAGATACCCGCCATAAACACATCAAAGTAGAAGGGCAGAAATCGTTCGGTTCCCTCATACGCGGTGAAACGTAGACAAATTAATAAGCCCAGCCATAGAGTGAGGGTATGAATTACTTTGTTTCCCCGTATCAAAGGAACAATCAGACCGATTAGGGAGTAAAACTGAATTTCAATAAATAGAGTCCAGGCTACGGGGTTAATCCAGGGACTGTCCAGAAAAACGTTGCCGTAAATCGCATTTAGTAACAAATTTTTGAGACTAAAGGACGGCGTTTCCGTAGTTGAAACGACTGAATAAATATATAAACTGCCGATGGCTATTACCAACGAAGCGATATACGGAATCTGGATTCGGATGATCCGACGAACCCAGAAAACCGGATACGCTTTTAAGGAATAATTCTTCTTATCCAGTGAATACGTGATAATGAACCCTGAGATGACAAAAAACATGGGCACCCAAAATCGTCCCATTTCCTGAAAATAACGGAAGTAGCGTTGGTAAAAAACGTCCTGGCTATCAAAGTAATTCAGCGTGAAAAAGATATGTACTATACATATACCTAAGGAGGCAATTCCCCGTAACCATTCGATGGATTCTATTCGAGTAGCATTTCTACTAGTATTGCTCATTAAGGCTAGATACACATCAGTTTAAGTAGATACAAAAGGCTCGTTTAACTGCAAATAAAGTTAACCTTTCCATGTGTCTCTATTTTACTGTCTTACTAACGGCGTTTTTTCCCGAATACCCAGTTCATTTCGTACTCGTAGATCTTTAGCCCGAAGTTGGTCGCGTAAGTCCAGCCATTCCCGATTACTAAGCCCATCGGCAATGAAAGAATGGGTTTTAAAATCCTTCCGAATCACTTTCAGAGCGGGAAATCCTTTTCCCCTATGTTCATAAGCTACTTCCCGTAGTTGCTCCAAAAGAAATACTTTTTGATACCCAGGCCACAGACCGTTTTTAATAATGAGTTCCGTTTCTGACAGGCCTATATAATGTAAACTAGATGTCACTACACGCCAAAGCAAAATAGATATAAAACCACAACTAAGGAAATAAATAGGTTGCCGGTTAATTGGGTTGAGTACTGGTACAAAAAACATAACGTTTATGAACAGGAAGAGATAAAAGGGCATAGCCCGCCATACACTCCCTTGATAATAGGTGGCCTTACTCGTGCTGTATTCCAGGACCGTTACTTGAGGCAAAGTAATGCGTGCTTGGCCCTGCTGTACGATTTGTTCCAGAAAGAGCTTCATTAACCAGCTATTCTGGTACATGTGATCAAAAAAGACGCGTTTGACATTTCCCTCGAATAACATCTGTACGCCCTCGCCCGTGGCCCATAGAAGTTTGGAGTGATGCTTGCCCGTCAATTCCAGTCGCGCTAGATCTTTCCAGTAAAAAACTTCTGTACCGTTATAGATTAGTTTTTCGGTGTCCAGAACCACGCTCGGGGCCTGCTCCCAGAATGACCAGGATCCGTAGAAGGAAGTAATAATTAAACCGATCCCAAATAACATCGCTATCTGCTCACCCGTAGTTGTTTTTTGCTGTCCGTAGTGACTGAAAAAAGAGTAAGAAAAGGCAATGCCTGCACCTAAACAGAACAATACCATAGCTACGAGAGCACCCCAGAAATAAAGCCAGTGACGCTTGGATTGAACAGTTAATAAAGGTCCTTTGTTAATCATATGTTTTCCGAAAAATGGTTTGAATAGAGGCTTTCTAATATACGCAATCCCATCCAAAGGACCAACCCTTCTGGCAGGTTGCGTGAAGTTGAGGACCATTCACCCGAGGAAATGTGTTATTTTCGCTTACTAAACCAGCCTCTGGGAAGCTCTTTTTATATGTACGGACAAGACATTCACGAATTCATACGCCTGGCTTTGCAGGAAGACGTAGGCGACGGCGATCATACCTCCTTAGCGACTATTCCACCTTTTGCCATGGGCCGGGCCCGCTTATTAGTAAAAGACACGGGCATCCTCGCCGGGGTTGAAGTGGCACAACTTATTTTCGCCGAAGTAGACCCGGAATTGAAGGTAGAGGTATTGCTTCAGGATGGTACGTCGATTCAGAAAGGAGACATCGCTCTGACCGTTGAAGGTAGTTCGCAATCGATTCTAAAAGCGGAACGATTGGTACTGAACTGCATGCAGCGGATGAGTGGCATTGCGACTTACACGCGTAGTCTGGCTGACCTGATTGCTGATTTGCCCTGCAAATTGCTGGATACGCGGAAAACTACACCTAATTTCCGCATTTGCGAAAAGTGGGCCACGCGGATTGGCGGAGCTGTCAATCACCGCTATGCCTTGTACGACATGATTCTTATTAAAGACAATCACGTCGATTATGCCGGTGGAATCGAAGCTGCTCTTACGAAAGCGAACGCGTACCTGAAAGAAACCGGAAGAGACCTGCAAATTGAAATTGAAGTACGCAATCTGGCGGAACTAGACGAAGTATTACGAGTCGGTGAAACGCAGTCACTCCACCGCATTATGCTCGATAATTTTGGCTTTGATGACATGCGGGAAGCCGTTCGCCGCGTGAATAAAAAATACCCTACGGAAGCCTCGGGTGGCATCAATGAACAAACCATCCGTACCTACGCCGAATGTGGCGTTGATTTCGTATCGGTGGGTGCCCTAACCCATCAGGTAAAGAGTTTAGACCTTAGTTTAAAGGCCTGGTAACAACGAGAAAATAAGTTGAGTTTGGTGTTTTGGGTTTAGGGTTTTGAATCAAAGATCATTTATTCAAAACCCTAAACTCCAAACCCTAAACTCCAAACCCAAAGAAATTTATGCCTGCTGTATTCCCCATGAGCACTGAAGAGGAAGTCAAACGTATTGGCTACATCAGTCGCTCTGTACCCAAAAATGTTGATTTAAAGGCCGAAATTCTTCGCATGAAAAAGGAGAAGAATGCGGTTATTCTGGCTCACTACTACGTAGATGGCGAAATTCAGGATCTGGCCGATTTTGTAGGCGATAGTCTGGGTTTAGCTCAGGCAGCCGAACAGACCACGGCGGATATGATCGTCTTTTGCGGCGTTCACTTCATGGGCGAAACCGCTAAAATCCTGAATCCAAACAAGAAGGTAGTCATTCCGGATTTCAATGCGGGTTGTTCGCTGGCCGATTCTGCTCCGAAAGAAGATTTTGCGGCATTTAAAGCTCAGCATCCGGAGGCAGTCGTAGTGAGCTATATCAATTGCACGGCGGACATTAAGGCGATGACGGACATTATCTGTACTTCATCAAATGCCTTGAAAGTCGTCGAATCGATCCCCGCAGATCGCCAGATCATCTTCGCTCCTGATGCCAACTTGGGTCGTTTCGTAGCCAAGAAAACGGGTCGGGATCTGATTTTATGGGATGGAGCCTGTATCGTTCACATTGATATTTCGCGGGAAAAATTGGCCAAACTACGGGCCGAACACCCGAATGCGTTGCTGGTAGCCCATCCCGAATGTAAAGAAGATATTTTGATGGAAGCCGATTACGTAGGCAGTACTACGGGTCTGCTGGCGTATGTGCAAACGTCCCCGAACAAAGAATTTATCGTAGCAACGGAAGCCGGAATTATGCACAAAATGAAGCTGGCTAATCCGGATAAGTTGATCATTCCGGCTCCGGCCAATGAACAGAATTTCTGTGCCTGCTCCGAATGTCCGTACATGAAGATGAATACCGTTGAAAAATTGTACAACTGCATGTACTACGAAATGCCGGAAATCCACGTTCCGGAAGAAACGCGGGTCAAAGCATTGAAAGCTGTAAAAGCGATGTTAGAAATTAGTAAGTAGATTTCGAGTTGATGGTTGTTGGTTGATAGTTGTTGGGTAGAACGTCTAGCAAAAACTATCCACTGACAACCATCAACCAATAACTTTATCTACCGTCCGATAGCGACTCTTCGTAGAATAGAATCGATTACTTGCAGACTGGTAATGCCGTCGGCTTCGGCTTCGTAGTTGAGCAATACGCGGTGATTCAGTACGTCGGGGGCTATTTCCTTGATATCTTCGGGTAATACATAATCCCGCTCGTTGAAATACGCCAGTACTTTGGCCCCGAGGTTCAAGGCGATGCTAGCCCGGGGTGAAGCTCCAAACTGGATGTATCGGGCTTCTTCTTTCAGACCGTATGTTAATGGACGACGCGTAGCGAATACCAGCTCAATGATGTAGTGTTCGAGCGTTTCAGAAATGGCAATCTGATTGATTTCCTTCCGAATCTCGAAAATTTCGTCCCGACTCAGAATCGGTTTTACTTCATAGACGGCCTCCATATTCGTCATCCGCCGCATGACTTCCAGTTCATCCGCCTTGTCCAGATAATCTACGAAGACTTTCATCATGAACCGGTCCACCTGAGCTTCGGGCAAGGGATAGGTTCCCTCCTGCTCAACTGGGTTTTGCGTCGCCATTACGAAAAAGGGCTTATCGAGTGGAAACGTCTGATCACCAATCGTTACCTGTTTTTCCTGCATGGCCTCTAGCAAGGCCGACTGAACCTTAGCCGGAGCCCGGTTTACCTCATCTGCCAAAATCAGATTGGCGAATACCGGTCCTTTCCGTACCCGGAAATCGTCCATTTTCCGGTCAAAAATCATAGTTCCGACCAAATCAGCGGGAAGCAGATCCGGCGTAAACTGAATTCGGTGGAAATCCAGATCCAATACTTTTGCCAGCGTATTGATTGTAAGGGTTTTTGCCAGACCCGGAACTCCTTCCAGTAAGACATGCCCTCCCGTAAATAAGCCAATCAGTAAACGATTGAGCAGCCGTTCCTGTCCAACTACGACTTTGCTCATTTCGGTAAACATCTGTTTGATTTTTCGGGCGTGCTGTAGATCAGCCATAATATGCATGTTACGGAAACCGAGCTAGCCGCTAGTTCCGGAAAAACAGTTTTTAGTTCATGAGTGGTCCGCTAGAACCAGGGATCGAAAATAGGGCGGAATCCGTAGAAGGACAATCTTCATTTATTATTTACGGGCCAGAATCATCCGATCCCGTCCTGAAAGATCCGTTCGGATCTCTACGTGGGCAAAGCCCGCTTCACTGAATTCTGCCGCCGTTTCCGGCCCCAGAGCCTGATTGATTTCAACGGCACAAAAGCCATTTTCCAACAAATGCGTGCTGGCATACTGAGCAATAGCCCGGTAAAAAATCAGAGGATCGTGGTCCGCTACAAACAAGGCCAGATGAGGCTCGTGATCGAGTACATGAGGAAGCATGATGGCGGCTTCAGCCTGTTTCACGTACGGCGGATTGGATACAATGGCGGTGTATCGTTGAGCCGGTAGGTCCTGAGTAATCAGGGCATTTTTTTGAATAAATTCGACAGTTACCCCCAGACGCTGGGCATTGTTTCGGGCAACGGTCAACGCTTCTTCTGAAACATCCAAAGCCGCTACGCGGGCATCCGGGCGTTCAGCAGCCAGGGTAACAGCAATGCAGCCGCTTCCGGTACCAATATCAAGTAAGTCAGGGATAGTCGTTCCTTTCAGTTCCTGTAGTACCCATTGTACCAATTCTTCGGTTTCGGGTCGGGGAATAAGTACGGCTGGAGTTACCTCGAATGTACGGCCGTAAAAATCAGCTTCTCCCAGCACGTATTGTACCGGTTCCTGATTTTTTAAACGTTCCAAGAGAGGCGTTACCTCAGCCAAATCCGTGGCTAATGGCGTATCAAGAATTACGGCCGTTCGACTGAGCCCATACCGCGTTTCCAGCACCAAATACGCGATGGATTTGGCTTCATTAGCATCGTATACGTTAGCAAGCGTTTCGGAAATGTGCCGAAAGAGTACTTGGGCAGTCATCATACTTACTCTTTCACTTCCTCGTAATCAATATAATCGCCGCCTTTATAACCTTCCTTCTGGGGCGGAGCATAATCAACATTTATTTTTCCTTCGCGTTGCCGATTCTGTGCTTTTTCCTGGCGGAACTCCCGCTCTACCCGGGAAAACTGATCTTTCAGAAACAGACGGAATACCCAGCGAACAATGCGGGGGAAAATAAAGCCAATGGCCATTACAACTAATAATATCTTGAATATCATAGGGTTCTAAAGCTTAATCACACAACACAGGAGCGTCCGGATTTGTTGCAAAGTTAAACAGCATTTCGAGTTGCGAGGCTGTTACCCGGTCCTCTGATAACGGAAGCTCGGGTATTTCCGTTCGATGCACCCAGCGTACCTGGCCAATATCGTGACCATCGGCCGTAATCTCACCACCAACGGTTTCACAGCGGATGAAAAACTTATACACATACCAGGGTTGTGGTGGATGGGGGTGCTGACGCTTGTCGAGTACGGCCAGCAAACGTACCGGCCGCACCACCAATCCCGTTTCCTCGTGCGTTTCCTTCACGGCTACTTCCGTGGGCGTATACCCTATGTCGGCCCAACCACCCGGCAGCGTCCAGCGGAGGCTGTCAATTTTCTCTTGCACCATCAGTACTTCCTCCGCTCCCCGAAAGATAACGGCCCGAATATCTACTTTGGGCGTTGGGTACTCGCCCGTACCACTGGCAAACAGGGGAGTAATTTTTTCGATGGGCTCATCCGTCAGCGTGTGAAGCAATTCTACGCTAATCTCCCGAATTTCTTCGAAACGTTCTAAATCGTAGGGATTGGGTGAATACGTCAAGCCCGCCTGAGCGAGAGCATTTAACCGTTTGGCGATTTCCAGAAGCTGACTCATGAAGGTCGATCAGTCGATGAATCACAAAAATAGCGGCTGGGTTCAAAAGACTTCACGTAAAATTTATAAACAACTCATCTACGATCCTAGTTTGTACTGTTACTTTTACCGCTTCTGTACAGTTACCACACCTGTTTGTCGCTAATTCATGCCTTTCTGCCGGCCCACGTTACTGTTTTCTTTGGGAGCTTACGGTCTAGCCATGCTGGTAGGGCTACTTTCCAGTACCGCCTGGGGTCAACTGGCCAAACCCTATACCTTGCAGGCCGAGGCCAGTGGACTTGTATCCGGAGCCAATCAATCGCCTTTTTGGCTCCGGGCTAATCAATATGGTTTAATCCCACTCGGCGCACCCGCGGGTCTTATTCGGGCGGGCCTTTCGGTTGATTTCGCTACGCCATTACCAGATTCTACCCGGCGTAATCGGCGGAAGCTGGATTGGGGTATGGGCGTTGAAGGAGCACTCGTCAGTAGTACGCAACAAAAATTTTTATTACCTGAAGCTTATCTGAAACTCCGTTACGGAAAGGTGGAACTCTGGGGAGGGCGTCGTCGGGAATTCATTGGTATTACGGATACTACGCTGACTTCAGGTTCAATGGCGTGGTCGGGTAATGCACTGCCCATTCCTAAGATTCAAATTGGTACGGCTGGATTCCTTCCGCTGAAATTTCTTCGCAATTTCGTTGCCCTACGCGGCACGCTGGCTCATGGCTGGTTTAATGTTCCGTATATTCAGGGAGCTTACCTACATTACAAATCATTACATGGCCGTTTCGGGAAACCTTCGGGCCGGGTGGCGGTGTACGTAGGAATCAATCACATGGTTCAATGGGGCGGCCATGCCGACTATCTGCGTTCATCGCCTTTCGCAGTGAACGGACATCTGACTACCAATCCGGGAGATTTTATTCGTGGTATTTTATTAGGTCAGCTTTCCAGCGAACGTAACAACGACCGCTTTACGGGTTTTGACGGCGAAAATCGCGTGGGTAATCACCTAGGAAATTATGACTTTGCCGTAGCGATAAAAGGAAATGGACAATCTTTCCTGTGGTACCATCAACATATCTTTGAAGATTTGTCAGGACTTTTGTTCCTGAATGGCTTGGATGGTTTGCATGGCTTTAGCTGGTCGCTTCCCTCCAATTCCCGGCATGTAAAGCTTACCAAACTCCTTTTTGAATACCTAACTACTACCAATCAGGCTGGTTCAACTTTCGATATCACAGCCCGGTTTCAGGGGGGGGATAATTACTTCAACCATTCTCAATACATACAGGGTTGGTCATATTATGGCCGGGCGATTGGAACACCTTTACTGCCCGTTCGTTCAGAATTACTGAATGGGTCGCTAACGAACGTACAGTTTTTCTTCCCAAACAATCGCGTAACGGCTTTCCATTTAGCCGGACAAGGAAGTTTGTTCGAAAAACTAAATTTTCAGGCTCGTTTCACCTACAGCCTCAACAAAGGGACTTTTTCACTGCCCTTCCCGCGTACACTCCCGCAATTCTCCTCATTACTAGCTATATCCACGCATCCAAACTGGCTAAAAGGGTTCTCTATATCGACTCGACTTGCTTGTGATGCCGGTGACTTGTACCCGTCCACATTTGGGGCTTTCTTGTCCGTATCGAAAACCTGGATGGGCGTAAAACAAGGAAAATAATGCCCAGTCCCCTAAAATTAGGGGCTCGCAATATAGATTGATGTTTGGTATGATTTTTTACTAAGCCAGTTACCGTCAGAGTTCACCCAATACCTTGTAACTTATTCTCATGTTGTTAGCCGCCTCTATTCACTCTTCTCGTACTTCCTGTGGAGTAAATACCTTGTATCTGTTCGCAGCTAATTACTACTTTCTTTCCCGATTTGTAAAAATATTAACAAAAATCAATTTTCTTTAAACCCAAAATCCAATCTCCACGTATGTATAGGAGACATTACCATTTGTTAATAATTTATTTTACTTAGTGCCTTTTTAGTATTCGACCCGAGTTGAACTTATTTACTAATCCTTTTTCAATAATAATTTATGAATCGTTCTTCTATTACCTCTGCTCAATCGGAAGGGAGTCCTTCGGAGCGTAAAGCAGCTGTGGGTCGTCGTACTTTTCTAAAGTCGGCGGGCATCACTTCTGCGGCGGCTGTAGGTTTATTTGCTGCGGCCTGTACTGATCACAATGGTGAGCCCCCAGCTGGCGTATTTGATTTGGGTCAGGGCGATTTAGGAGCCTTGAATTACGCCTATGCTCTGGAACAATTGGAAGCGGCTTTTTATACGAAAATTGTAGCTAGTCCGGCAGTTATGGGCCGTTTCTCTTCGCAAGAGCAAATGGTGTTCAATGATTTGAAACTTCATGAAGTAGCTCACCGCGATTTCTTCAAAGCGGCGATTACTGCGGCCGTAAAAGGTGATATGTCCAAGGTGCTCCCTACGCTTGAAGTGAATCTTCCGGACGATCTTTTTTCTACGAGTGCGAAAGTTCTCACGTTAGCGAAGACATTCGAAGACCTAGGCGTTGCTGCTTACAATGGAGCCGGTAAATACATCGAGAACGTTGATTACTTACTCTTAGCGGGTAAAATTGTTTCGGTTGAAGCTCGTCACGCTGCCATCATCAGCAATATGATTGCCCCTAAAACGGCAGCTTTTGCCAGTGATGTGGAAGTAGATCCAGCCACGGGCTTGGACAAGGCATTACTGCCTTCTCAAGTTTTGAAAATCGTTACGGACGGTGGCTTCATCAAAACGGCTTTTACTGCTAAATATCTTCCTTAGTAAGTTCTCAAACTTTCGATTACTATGAATTTATTCGACATCTTTTCGAACATTGAAAAAGTTGACGCAGAAGCTGCGGACCGCTTTTCCTTCTATAACCGTCGTCACGTACTGAAATTTGGTGCTAAAGCTACAGCACTGGCTGCTTTGCCCACTTTTTTCAGCTCAGTAGTAAATAAGGCGTATGCCGCTTTACCTAACGCTACGGAAGTACTTAAATACGCCCTCACGCTGGAGTACCTCGAAGCTGCTTTTTACAAAATGGGTTTGGAGAAATCTGGTCTTATTCCAAGTACAGACCGGGCTATTTTCGCTCAGATTGGCAAACACGAAGATGCTCACGTAAAGTTGTTGCAAGGTGCGTTGGCTAGTAATTCGATTGCCTCCCCCATGTTTGACTTTGGTCCTGCTTTCGATAGCTATCAGAACTTCTTGACGTATTCCCAGTCGTTTGAGGATTTAGGCGTTCGGGCTTATAAAGGTCAGGCTGGTGTCCTTAAACAAACGGACTACCTGACCGTAGCTTTGCAGATTCACTCGGTTGAAGCTCGTCACGCAGCCATGGTACGTGCCCTTCGCGGCGATAAAGGCTGGATTCAAGGCAACAATAGTGGTGGAGCCGTAGCAGCGGTATACGCGGGTGAAGAAGTAACTACCCAAGCTGGCGTTTCTATTGTGGGCTTACCAGGTCAGACGTCTAATTCAGCTTCCGAGGCTTTCGATGAACCTTTAGATGAAAAGGCAGTATTAGCTTTGGCTGGAGCGTTCATTAAATAATACAAGTTGTCCTGAATAAAACTCCGGCTGGATCATCTAGCCGGAGTTTATTATTCTCTAGTGTTAGTATCCATAACAAAAAGCGGACGCACTTTCATGCGTCCGCTTTTTGTACATCAATTACGTTGACTTACTTACCAGGTTGTACCACTGGGTACTGTACTGGAAGTTACTACCGGAACGGCTAGGAAATCGAGTAAATCCTGATTCAGGCGAGGCCACTCCGTATAGAAAAATCCGTGCGGAGCCCCTTCGTAAGGAATCAATTGCGATCCAGCAATATTTTCTGCCAATAGTTGACCTGAGATTTCATAAGGTACTACTTGGTCGCTAGTACCGTGAATAATTAAGGTTGGCACTTGAATACTAGCCAGATCAGCCCGTAAGTCGGCCTGGCTAAACGTCAAGATATTATCAACCGTTGCTTTGGGTGAGGCCTGCATCGCCAGTCCATGGAACCAGTCCGCCAATTTGCTACTAACCGGATTGTTCAACAGACTTACACCAAAGAATTTCTTCGAGAAGTCTTCGATAAAGGCTGCCCGATCCTGTAAGGAGTTTTCGATCATTTCATCGAACATACTCTTATCAATTCCATCGGGAAAATCGTCGGTCTTTAGCATGTGCGGAGCAGCAGCTCCCAATAAAACCAGTTTTGATACCCGAGCACCTTGGAAGCGAGACATATAGCGGATGGCTTCGCCACCCCCTTGAGAAAAGCCTACCAAGGTAATATCTTGTAAATCCAAGGCTTCAAATACGGCATTGAGATCATCCGCCAAAGTATCATAATCATAACCTTCCCAAGGTTTATCGGACATACCGAAACCCCGACGGTCGATCAGGATACAGCGGTAATGGTTTCCCAACTGATTTACCTGATATTCAAACATTTTATGGTTTAGAGGCCAGCCGTGCAGGAATACTACGGGTTGTCCTTGTCCCCAATCTTCAAAGAAGAGCTGAACGCCGGGGGAGGTTTCTACATAAGGCATACAAGTGAGCGTTTTAACCGATCAGACGGTTGTGGATAAAATAGTATCGCTCTTAATTGTTAAAATTCCGTACCCGATTGACTAAAGATAACAGTGTAGCCGAACGGCCCCAATCTTAATCAACGCCTGCATTTATGTACCAGAATATTCCTTTTAATCCCTTAGAAATCAGAATGTATGCTAAAAAAAAGCCCCGCTTAAAAATAAGCGGGGCAAATAAGTACTTGTGTAGAAATTAGCGACTCAGATACAGATTCCGTTCACCGTAAATCTGCTGGAAAACTTCGTCGGTGAGATCTTCGATGAAGTAGATGGCTTCACCCGTCGATTTCATTTCAGGTCCTAACTCCTTGTTCACACCAGGGAATTTGTTGAAAGAGAATACCGGGATTTTAATCGCGTATCCGTTTTTCACGGGGTTGAAATTAAAGTCCGTTACCTTCTTATCACCCAGCATTACCTTGGTCGCGTAGTTCACGTAAGGCTCTTGGTACGCTTTACAGATGAACGGTACCGTACGGGAAGCCCGGGGATTAGCCTCGATTACGTATACTTTTTCATCCTTGATGGCGAACTGAATATTAAGCAAACCTTTCGTTCGTAGAGCTACGGCAATTTTCTTGGTATACTCTTCAATCTGCTGGAGTACGTTTTCGCTCAAATCGAAGGTCGGCAGTACTGCGTGCGAATCACCCGAGTGAATACCAGCCGGTTCGATGTGCTCCATAATACCAATGATGTGCACATTTTCTCCGTCACAGATCGAATCCGATTCCGCTTCGATGGCATTCTCCAGGAAGTGATCGAGCAGGATTTTGTTACCTGGAATATCGCGTAGTGTATTTACGACGTGTTGCTCGAGTTCTTCTTCGTTGATGACAATCTTCATGGATTGTCCACCCAGTACGTAGCTCGGACGAACTAGTAAGGGATAACCCAGCGTACGGGCTACTTCCACCGCGTGATCGGCCGTTTCAACCGTATCGAATTTGGGGTACGGTACACCCAGATCACGTAACAGACTGGAGAAAGCTCCGCGGTCTTCCGCTAAATCGAGTGCTTCGTAGCTGGTACCAATGATTTTGATACCGTATTTGGACAGTTTCTCAGCCAGTTTCAGAGCCGTCTGGCCACCCAACTGTACGATTACCCCTTCCGGTTTTTCGTGTTGGATGATGTCGTATACGTGCTCCCAGAATACGGGTTCGAAGTACAGTTTATCGGCAATATCCGGATCCGTCGAAACCGTTTCGGGGTTCGAGTTGATCATGATCGTTTCGTAGCCCGCTTCTTTCGCGGCCAGTACGCCGTGTACGCAGGAGTAGTCGAACTCGATACCCTGACCAATCCGGTTAGGACCTGAGCCCAGAATAACTACCTTTTTCTTCGGCGTTACGATGGATTCATCCGAAGCTTCTGATCCGCTGGTAAACGTCGAGTAGAAGTACGGGGTTTTCGCTTCAAACTCAGCGGCACACGTATCTACGCATTTGAATACGCGTTTGATACCCAGATCGTTCCGCTTCTCGTATACCTGGCTTTCCAGGCAGTCGAGCATGTGAGCAATCTGACGGTCGGCGAATCCTTTGACTTTGGCTTCTTCCAGTAAATCTTTCGTAATGGAGTCGAGCGTATGTTTTTCGATCTCCTTTTCCAGACGAACCAAATCTTCAACCTGGTACAGGAACCAACGGTCGATTCTAGTGAGTTGTTGAATTTTCTTGAAAGAAATACCCAGTCGGAAGGCGTCGTAAATGTGGAAGAGACGATTCCAGGACGGATTTGCCAGCGAGTGCAGAATGGCTTCCTGATCGGTCAGTTCCTTGCCATCCGCTCCCATGCCATTCCGCTTGATTTCCAGCGATTGACAGGCTTTTTGCAGAGCTTCCTGAAAGTTACGGCCGATACCCATGGCTTCACCTACGGATTTCATCTGCAGCCCCAGACGACGGTCTGAACCTTTGAATTTGTCAAAGTTCCAGCGGGGCACCTTTACAATAACGTAGTCAATGGCAGGCTCGAAGAAGGCCGACGTGCTGCCCGTAACCGGGTTAATCAGCTCGTGCAGACGATAGCCAATGGCCATTTTCGCCGCAATTTTCGCAATCGGGTAACCCGTAGCTTTAGAAGCCAGAGCCGACGAACGCGATACGCGGGGGTTGATTTCAATGGCGATGATATCGTCGTTCGCAGGGTTTACGGAGAACTGTACGTTACAGCCACCCGCGAACTTACCGATGCCATTCATCATCATGATGGCCATATCCCGCATTTTCTGGTACAGGGTATCGGGCAATGTCATGGCAGGAGCCACCGTTACCGAGTCGCCCGTATGTACGCCCATCGGATCGAAGTTTTCGATCGAACACACGATGATGAAGTTTCCATCCCCGTCGCGTAGCAATTCCAGCTCGTATTCTTTCCAGCCCACAATCGACTGCTCGACGAGTACTTCGTGTACCGGCGAAGCGTGCAGACCACGGTTGAGCATTTCGTCGAAATCCTTCGGATCATTCACGAAGCCACCGCCTGTACCACCCAGCGTATAAGAGGGACGGATTACCAGCGGGAAACCCACTTCCTGAGCAATTTCTTTTCCTTCCAGGAAAGAGCGAGCCGTGCGGCCTTTACAAACGCCCACACCCAGTTCCAGCATTTTCAGCCGGAATTTCTCCCGATCCTCCGTCGTCTCGATGGCGTTGATATCCACACCGATAATCTCCACGCCGTACTTTTTCCAGATACCGGCTTTGTCGCAGTCGATAGCTAAATTTAACGCCGTCTGGCCTCCCATAGTCGGCAAAACGGCGTCAACCTTGTGTTTCTGAAGAATCTCGATAATGGACTTTCGTTCCAATGGCTTGAGATACACATGATCAGCACTGAGGGGGTCTGTCATGATCGTAGCCGGATTGGAGTTGATCAGAATAACCTCGATCCCCTCTTCGCGGAGGGAGCGAGCTGCCTGGGAGCCAGAATAATCGAACTCGCAGGCCTGACCGATGACAATGGGGCCGGAGCCAATAATCAGAACGGATTTGATGTCGGGATTTTTGGGCATTGTTTCAGGTATCAGTTAGCAGTTCGCTGATTTTGTAAAGCCTGAATTTCAAGGTCTTACTAAAACAGACAAACGAATAACGATCAAGGTCCCGGAAAGGGCCGGGCAAAATTCGTGCAAAATTAGGGGATCGGAAGCAAACGAAAGAACTTGCACCCAAAATTTCTAAAAAGTTTCTTGATTGCCGGAGGCTTTGGAGGGAATAGCCTTTCTTTGTAACAGGGACTTTACAAACTTTTTCCAGTAAGGTTCGTTCTCGTATTAACCAGTTGCAGTTCTTTATGCCCTCTCGCCCACCCGTAGATGTAGCCATCAATGTATACGGCAAACCTTATCAGACCGCAGTTACGCTTCTTTCCTTGTTAAAGCATTCGGGGCAGTGGATTGATAAGATTTATTTCATCGAAGAACGGAAACAACCCCAAGGGACCGATTTTTCCTTTTTGTACCCGTTGTTGGGTGATAAGCTCATTCGATACCGGCCCTGGTTTTGGTTATGGACCAATCCATTCAAGAAGGAATGGCTCATGAAACTTCCCTTCATTCGGCGAGCGATTCGGTATCAGTATGCCTGGGAAAAGTCCGATAAGAAATTTCTTTTAGTTACGCATAACGATGTGCTTTATGAAAAAGATCTGGTAGGCGTCTATCTATCAGAGATCGGCGATCACATTGGCGTAGGTAAAGTAGGACAATGCTGGAATTGCCCCGCCTATTTTGCCAACAAGTGTAACAGTGAAAAATACTGGGATTACCGACCTTCAAAAGAGGAGGTGCAGGAATTAGTTCATCAGCATCCCGGAGCCCGGACGGTTCACTTTGACTATGAAATGAATCGTCGTAGCTCCTGGCCTATTCCCGAATGTCGCCTGAATGAGTATACGGCTATGCTGAACCTAGAACTGGCTCGTCCACTTACGATACCCCAAGGTCCGGCTACTGCTTTCGGAAATATTGACGGACTGGATACAGCTACCGGCTGGTTCTGGTCGATTAGTAATGCGGGTTACCGTGTTAAACACGTAGACTTTGACCCTTACGCCATTCACGATTGGACGGGCGGCATGAATAGTGGTCACGCGGCTCTGTTTGATCAACAATTGTACGAGAAAGGCGAACTCATTGCCAAAGAGTACCTGATCAAGGAGTATGGCCTTCATCTGTAGTTTCACTTCTCACTATATAAAACGATTTATTCCTTGGAACCCGCTTATGAAGACTTTTTCCTATGTTAAAACCATACTGGTTTTAGTAGTCGCCAGCGGCCTCTTAACCAGTTGTAGCGATCTGGGTTTTCTGTTCTCGCCTAAGAAAAACAATGCTGTTGATGAACGCGGACGTGGCGATGGAACCGGAGGTGGCAATCCCAATCCTCCCGTTATAAAACCCGCATCCATGGTATACCTTACCAGCGAAAGCATGAAAGTAGGGTTTAGTATGGACTACGGCGGAGCCATCACGTATCTGTCGCCTGCTAATAGCTCTACCAGCATTATTAATAACTTCGACTTAGGTCGTCAATTGCAGTACGCTTATTACTCCTACCCCTTAGAAACGTACAAACCTAATGGTGTATCTCCACATCCTGCCTGGGCAGGTATGGGTTGGGATCCGATTCAGACTGGAGACGTTTATGGTAACGGCTCACGGGTGATTGAGCGACGGGTAGAAGGTAACAAGCTTTATTTCAAGACCATTCCTATGCAATGGGCCTTTAATAATGTTCCCTGTGAGTGTACCGTTGAGACGTATGTTGAGCTAAAAGGGAATGTACTCGAAATGCGGAATGTATTGCAGATGAATCGGACGGACAGCTATTCGCTCGTAAGCCGAGGTCAGGATATAGCCGGAGGATTCCTAACTTCCGATTTCACGCGAGGTAAGGCCTATTGGGGCTTAGCTCCTTTTACCAATGCTCCCCTAACTGATATTGATTTGGTTTCACCACCTTTTACCAATGGTACTACCAATAGTATTGAAATGTACCTTCCTGAAAACTGGACATATATTTACAATGACAAGGGAGTTGGGCTTGGTATGTGGGTACCATCGGTTACCTATTTTTCTACGGAGATGATGGGCCGCCCTAATATAGGTGATGAATTTAGTGGGAACACTGGTAGAATTGGTGCCCACATGAATGAAGTATTGGATCGTAATCTTCGCTATGAAAGCAAATTTGCCTACATTTTAGGTACCGCTGAGCAAACTCGCCAATATGCTCTGGAGCATAAAAGTGAACAAATTAAGCCCGATTTCAATTTCTCCAAAGACCGACAACACTGGAATTATTTCAATGAAATCGTCGAAGCTCCTTTCAATGGTGAATGGAATATTGATTTAGATAATAGCCTAGCCAGTTTGTGGAGTCCAGACTTTGTCTGGGATACGCGGAAAGATAAAAAACTGTATATCCAAATGGCTTATGATGGTAGCGGCAAAGAAATGACAATCGTAGGGTTTCGGCAGAATTCTTCTCGCTTAAGCGATTATGCCCACTTAGAAACAACTTTAAAACTCACTGCTGATGGACAATATCACACCTACGAAGTAAACATAGGAGATATGCCCGAATGGCAAGGTATGCTTCGTAAAATTATTATTAGTGTACCTAAAGAAAACTTAAAAGGGAAGCGATTAAAGATTAAAACTATTTCGACGAATAAACCCTCTTAATCAAAAAGGCTTCCTTAAAGGAAGCCTTTTTGATTATTTTTAATTCAAGTTTCGTTGAGGTTTAATCCATTTTTGAGCAAGCCATTCTATAGTATCCTTACGAAACAAACCCAATTCATAAGTACCCGCTGGTAACGTTTCTACCAATATGATAGCTTTTCCACCCTGAGCATATAGTTGACCCGTAGTTATAAAGTCTCTTACTTTATTAGATGAAACCTGAAAAGGAGCTAAAAATTTACGATCAGCTGAATCTTTCATGATAAGATACGTGCTCATTTCGTTTGGGTTTATCAGAGGTGCTTCTACTACCAAAGCTTCCGTTCTACCGTACATTCGATCAGGCTCATATTGATACCGCACAGAGTCTAGAGACGTTATTTGAGAAGCATTTTTAAGAGCTTTATGCAAATCAGAAGGGAAGCGATATATATGGTCTTTAACAAGCTTCGGATAAAATCGCTTTGTAATCAGATTATCGCTTTCGTATGCACTCATAAATTCGCCATTTTGTTGCCAGTTTACTGCTTCAGCCTCCATAAAGTGTTTACGATAATAAAGAGTAGGCCAGTACACATACCAAACTAAAGCCGAATACAATACCGTTATGGCTACCAAAGGAGCTATCAGGTATTTCTTCCAGGAATAATTGGCAATTAGGAAAATAAATAACATATATGCTCCTGTGACTGCATAGGTAGCATAAATCTGGTATCGTCCAATAACAGAAAGACCGAGCCAAGAGCGTGATAAAGAGACCAAGCTCGCAGTGAGAATCAGGAAGACCAAAAAGGCCCAAACTGGGGAAATTTTAATCTGGCAAGTTCGTACAAAATAAATAAGTGACCCTATCGCAATACCTATAATGAATATGCCAACCAGCATGGCTTTTCCGGTATTTGTAACGGAAACATTCGCTCCCAGAAAAACAAATACGTACTGAATTAATCTTACTGGATTATTTAAGCTTTCTCCGTAATTCGAAGGACTTGTCTGATTAAAACCAATAAAATAACTAGCCGCAGCAATCCCTATAAAAAAAGCCCATATAGCTACCTCTTTCTTACGCTGTTGCATTAATAGAAGTAGTATTCCCGAAAACCAAACAAGTAATCCATTTCCACTAGAAAAAATTGCCAGAACAGCAATTATGCAGGCACTAATGAAGTATACCTTTTTATCAAATTGTAAAAGATGCAAGGATAATAATACCCAGAAAATAACCAGTGTATGTTGTAATGCACAAATCAACCATAAGCTATCTTCCCAATAGATGGGTTGAAACAATAGCAAGGTCACGGGGACAAAGAACCAAGTCGATAAATCTGAACGTTTAAAATAGCTGTAGAGAATATAAGCCGAGCCCAGTATACTTAAGTTTGCTATCAATAAGACCGTTTTGACATTAATTTCTCCTTGGATTAGATAAATAAGTAGCATTAATAACCGGGGTACGACAATTCGGTGTTCAGCATGTACAGAGAAAGCATCTTTCCAGAAGTGCAACCAGCCAACTTCTGGAATTTTGTATGTATAAAGAAAATACATCAGGATCGAATCATCGGCCCACGGTAAATTGACGGATACCTGATCAATTATTATATAGAAAAATACAACGGGAATAAAAGCAATAAATAAGGGTAAAGCTTTAAGCATTTGATAGGCGGTTTCATTAAATCGATGATTTCTCTTCTTTAAGTAAAATAATAATTAAAAGAACGATCCATAGAAGAACAATGAGCAGACTTAAAGATAAAGGTAATGAGCAAAGTATAGTTCTAAAAAGAATTTATACTTTGCTCATTACCTGCATCTCCTCAAAATACTATCGTAACAAATTTTTCAAAATTTCAATTTCAACCGTCGGCGAAGAACGTTCGTATAAGATCGCGTAGACGGCATTCATAATGGGCATGTTTACCTCAAACTGGCGATTGATTTCATAGATAGATTTAACGGCATAATACCCTTCAGCGACCATATTCATTTCCACCTGAGCAGACTTGACGCTGTATCCCCGCCCGATCATGCTTCCAAAGGTTCGGTTGCGGCTGAATTGAGAATACGAGGTTACTAATAAGTCGCCGAGGTAGGCTGAACCCATTAAATCGCGATAATACGGGTAAATAACGTCTAGAAAACGCTTGATTTCCTGCATGGCATTGGAAACCAATACGGCCTGAAAGTTATCCCCGTACCCAATCCCGTGACAGATTCCGCAGGCCAGAGCAATGATGTTTTTCATCACCGCACAGTATTCAACGCCGTATAAGTCCGTTAGTGGATGGGTACTGACGAAACGGCAATTCATCAGGTCGGCAAAAGCCGTAGCCCGCTGTATATCCGGTGAAGCGATGGTTAAGTACGACTGCTTTTCCAGGGCTACTTCTTCGGCATGGCAAGGACCAGCAATTACGCAGAACTGATCCTGCGAAACGCCGTAGTTTTTTTCCAGCCAGTCGGTAACCAACAGGTTTTCGCCCGGAATCATACCTTTAATGGCTGATACCACGGTTTTGCCCACAAAGTCTTCAGGTTTCAACTCCGCCAGAGCTTCCGTTATAAAAGCAGCGGGTACGGCTAGAATAATGACTTCACTTCCTTTCACCGCTTCGGGCAGACGCGTAAACGGTTTGACGCGTTTGGGATGCAGAACCACACCACTTAAATACCGGGGATTACTGTGAAATTTACGGATATGCTGAGCATCCTTCCGGTTACGTAACCACCAACGAATTTTCACTTCGTTTTCGGAAAGAATACGAATGATGGCGGTTGCCCAGCTCCCTCCGCCAATGACTGCCACGGACGTAGGCGTTTTACTAACTTCTTTCAAGGTGTATAATCAAAAAAGTTGAGTAGAATGCAGCGAAGTTTCGGTATATAATGTAGGCAAGTACTGCCCTATTTTCCGGCATAAAGCCAAGATTTGTTACGCCTTTTCTACCCAACGCTTCTCAGAAATATCGTTTCGGTCGGGTGAAAATACAGCATGTATGTTGAATCTCTCCCATTCATTCCCGAAAAACCCGGTCAATCCTTAACCTTACTTCGTAAATACACGAACTACTTTCCTGAAAAGCAGTCGGGATACGTTTGGGAATCAATGGAAAAAAACGTTAATTTGCGGTTCTAATAAAATGGTCGTATGGCTTTAGTTAACAAAATCAGAGAACGTTCAGGAATTGCAATTACCATTATTGCCATTGCCCTCATTCTATTCATTGTGGGCGGTGACCTCCTCGGATCGCGGGGACTTTTTGGTGGAAAGACTCAAAAAGTAGGTGAAATAGCCGGAAATAGTATTCTGGCCCAGGATTTCCAGAAAAAATTGGACCAGGCCCGCGTCGAGTACGAAGCTCAGTCCGGTCAGTCAGCGAATGATCAGGTGCTGGCCCAGCTCCGCGAAAAAGTCTGGAATGATCTGTTAATCGATTATGCCTACCAGAAAGAATTTGATGCTTTAGGACTGACCCTTTCCGACGAGGAAAAAACGGACATGTTCTTTGGTAAATATATTGATCCGGCCGTACGCCAAAGCTTCACGGATCCCCAAACGGGCATCTTTGACAAAAACCGCGTTCTTCAGCAGCGGAAGCAAATCATGGCAATGCCCGCTGGTTCGATTCAGCAACTGGGCTGGCAGGCTTTCGTACGGGACATTCAGCGTCAACACCTGATGTCGCGGTACGTGAACCTGATCCGTATGTCCAGCTATGTTACGACGGCTGAAGCCAAGAAGGACTACGAAGGACAAACGGCGAAAGTGGACGCTAAATACCTGTACGTACCTTTCTACTCGATTGCGGATTCTACCATTAAGGTGACCGATTCAGAACTGAAAGACTACCTGAATGCCCACAAAGACGAATACAAAGGAGCTAACACTCGTAGCCTCGATTACGTAGCTTTCGGTGTAGCCCCTTCTAAAGCGGATAGCTTAGCATTAAAAAATACACTGACTCAACTGGCGAAAGATCTGGCGAAATCGCCTAACGATTCATCGTTTGCCCGGATGAACTCGGATGTACCGCATCCACTTTATTGGAGCCTGCGTGACATGGACGACCAACTGAAGGAAGCAGTAGCCGGATTTTTCCCTGGTCAGATTGCGGGTCCTTTCCGTACGGATAATACGTATACGATCTATAAGTACACGGGTACTAAACGCGATTCGCTATATACGGTTAAAGCCAGCCACATCCTGATCCGTCCTACGAATGAGTCGGATTCGGCTAAGGCTTCTGCTCGGGTACGGGCTGAAAACATCTTGAAAGAACTGAAAGGCGGAGCGGATTTTGCCGCTATGGCTGCTCAAAATGGTTCGGATGGTACGGCTCAACGTGGTGGCGATCTGGGTTATTTCCAGAACAATGGCTCCATGGTGAAACCGTTTGAAACGGCTGTATTCGGCTTCAACGGTACGGGTCTGCTTCCTAGCGTAGTTGAAACGGATTTTGGTTACCACATCATCAAAGTAACCGAAGCGAAAAACAACCTGCAGTACCGCATCATTGCCGTTTCGAAACAACTCGGCCCCAGCCAAGCTACCCGCGACGAAGTATATCGTAAAGCGGATGCGTTTGCAGCAGCCAACAAATCGCTCGAAGACATGGAAGCAGCGGCTAAGAAAGACAAATCGCTGGTACTGTTGAAAGCAAACCGTATTCCGGAAGGATCGACAAACCTGAACATGATGCAGAATGCTCAACCCGTGGTTCGTTGGGCTTTTGATGACAAAACGGATGTAGGTGATGTATCGCAAGTATTTGAAGTAAACGACGCCTACATTGTAGCGGCTCTGACGGGCAAAACTTCGGAAGATGAAGTGAAAGTAGATGATTTCCGTGACGAGCTGACGGCTAAAGTACGCAACGAACGCAAAGCTGAAGAAATCATGAAGAAGCTTGGTGGACTGGCCGGTGCCGGTACGCTGGAGTCTATCGCTCAGAAATACGGAGCGGGTGCTCTGGTAGAATCAGCCAACGATCTGACGTTGACTAGCGGTCTGCTGACCTCAGCGGGTGCCGATCCTACCGCTCTGGGTAAAGCCTTCGGTATGAAACCCGGTCAGAAATCGAAGCCTTTCAAAGGGGAAGGTGGTGTATTCATCATGGAAACATTGAAGAAAACGCCTGCTCCGGCAATCGCTGATTACGCTCAGTACAAAAACACGGCCTTACAGATGGAATTACAACGTTCCGGTTACTTCGTAAACGAAGCCATTCGTGATAACGCGAAAGTGAAAGATTACCGGGCGAAATTCTTCTAGGAACAACCTTACGGATTTTACAGTTAATCCGTATGTCGGATAATGAGAACCCGGCTTAGGCCGGGTTTTCGCTTTTATAAGGAAAACGATTATCATCAACCATAGCTTTTTGTCGGCAACGACGAACTTCTTAAGCATATGACACAAGACAAGTTGAAAGACTTGAAGGCCAGCATAGAGGCCTTGAGGGGGTACCTTTGACTACGATGGCAAAAAGTACCAAATTGAAGAATTAGAACAGAAAACGCTCGATCCGGAATTCTGGAATGATCGCGACCGGGCGGAAAAAATCCTCCGTGAAATTCGGGGACTCAAATTCTGGACGGAAGGTTTCGACCAGCTCAATCAACACCTGGGCGACACGGAAACCATGATGGAATTTCAGGAACTCGGTGAAGCCAGCGAAGCAGACGTGGAAGCCGAAGCAGCCAAACTGGAAGCGAAGCTGGCCGAAATTGAATTCCGTAAAATGATGTCCGATGAAGGCGACAATATGGACGCTGTACTGGAGATCAACGCCGGAGCTGGTGGTACCGAATCGCAGGATTGGGCGAATATGTTGCTTCGCATGTACACGATGTGGGCTCAGAAAAATGGCTTTAAAATCAACGTCGTTAACGTAGCCGATGGCGATGTAGCAGGTGTAAAATCAGCCACGCTCGAAATTTTGGGTGAATACGCGTATGGTAATTTAAAGGCTGAAATTGGTGTACACCGATTGGTACGGATTTCACCTTTTGATTCCAATGCCCGCCGTCATACTTCTTTCGCGTCCGTATTTGCGTACCCGCTCGTGGACGATACCATTGAAATTGAAATCAACCCAGCGGATATCGACTGGGATACGTTCCGAAGCGGTGGAGCCGGTGGACAGAACGTGAACAAGGTAGAAACGGCCGTTCGTTTGAAACACAAACCTTCCGGTATCATCATCGAATGTCAGCAGGAACGTAGCCAGTTACAAAATAAGGAAGTAGCCTTACGATTGCTGAAATCACGATTGTACCAGATGGAGCTGGAGAAACGTCTGGCAGCGAAAGCTGAATTGGACGCCACTAAACGTAAAATCGAGTGGGGTAGTCAGATTCGTAGTTACGTTCTGGACGATCGCCGGGTAAAAGATCACCGTACCGGTCACCAGACCTCTAATACAGATGCCGTTTTGGATGGAGAAATCAACGACTTCATCAAGGCGTACCTCATGTCGGACGTAAGTGAAGAGCAGAATTAATACAAAGGGTACCTCAGGGGTACCCTTTCTTATTCCTTACGAAGTCCCGGTTTCAGAAGTAGCTCATTGCCTATTTCTTTGCGGTACTGCTTCATAGCTATTCAACTATGTCACTGATTACCTACCACCGTTGGGGCAATGGGCCCGAGGTCTTAGTCGCTTTTCACGGTATCGGACAAAGTCACCAGATTTACCAAAGTTGGGCGGAATCCTTGGGTACGCTGTATACCATTTATGCGTTTGATCTGCCTTTTCACGGAGCCAATACACATACCTCTGACGAAGCTTTTTCTAAAGCCCAATGGCAAGCACAGTTTAAGGAGTTCCTAACTCAGCAGTCCATCGAAGATTTTAGTATCGTAGGTTTTAGTATGGGTGGGCGTTTTGCTCTGGCTACCCTTGAAGGATTTGCTTCGCGTATACGGCATGTGTTTTTGCTAGCTCCGGACGGAATTCGTGAAAGCCCTTATTATACATTGGCAGTACGTAATACCGTGAGTCGTTCTATTTTCAAGTACACGATTTTCCATGTTTCCTGGCTGATGAAGCTAGCCCAATGGCTGGGACGAGTCAAGCTGATTCATCCCAGTACGATGCGATTTGCGCTGTGGATGCTGGATTCTCCGGAAAAACGAACTCGCGTATATCATTCCTGGATTGCCTTTCGTCACTTGCGTTTCTCTCCGCATTCACTCATCCATTTGTTGAATCAACAGGCGATACCAGTGCAGTTTTTCATGGGTGAATTTGATCGAATGATGCCTCCCGAACTAGTTAATCACTTATGTGATCAAGTGCCCACAGCCAGCCGAATCATATTGCGATGTGGACATAATCATCTCATTCAGCATACGGCTGAATATCTGCAACGAAAAAAGCTCCAAGCCTAGCTTGGAGCTTTTTCATATATGCAAACAGAGTAGTGAGTTTAAGAAGCGACGTCCGTTTTGATTTGGTGAATAACTTTTCCGAACGTAGTCTGGATTCCTTCAATAGCTCCCATAACTAAGCACAGCGGAATCAGAATTGGTGAAAAAACTACCCATTGCAAGAGGCGGTAATGATTGAGCTTTTTCATACTTGTATTGGTAGTTTTAGGTGGTTTTGGTGGTATACGCGAATCTTTAGGCCTATAAATTTACAATAAAAATTTTAGAAATCGCGAATAATTAATCTTCGTATTATCTAATTTTTTATCATTTACAGACAAGATGATCAAAGTTAACCATTTGTTGAATAAAACAAAAATTTCTTGAATTAATTCAATACACCTATCTTTTTTTCTACCCTTTCTATTTTCTTAACTCAATGTAATCTGTTTTCACCCAGTGCCCACCAACGATTTTTAGAATAGCTCTCCCGCCCGGTACTTAGGAATAATCCCTAAATGGCTATACGCTTTTTCCGTAGCTTCTCTTCCGCGAGAGGTTCGTTTTAAATACCCTTCCTGAATCAAGAATGGTTCATACACCTCTTCAATCGTCTCTGCTTCTTCGCCTACGGCCGTGGCAATGGTGGACAAACCTACGGGACCCCCTTTGAACTTCTCAATGATGGTACTCAAAATTCGGTTATCCATATCATCAAGTCCATTATGATCGACGTCAAGAGCAGCCAAAGCCATTTCTGCAATGGCTACCGTAATGACTCCACCACCTTTTACCTGAGCAAAATCTCGCGTTCGACGAAGCAGGTTATTGGCAATCCGTGGTGTTCCGCGACTTCGGCGGGCAAGCTCAAAAGCAGCCGTATCCTCTACCGGAGTCTTCAAAATGGCACACGAACGCTTGATGATCGACGTCAGTAGCTTTGCATCGTAGTACTCCAATCGGGCATTGATCCCAAAGCGAGCCCGTAACGGAGAGGTCAGTAAACCCGCCCGGGTTGTCGCTCCAATCAGGGTAAAAGGATTGAGTCCAATTTGCACGGTACGGGCGTTGGGACCAGAATCCAGTAAAATGTCAATTTTGTAATCTTCCATCGCCGAATACAAGTATTCTTCAACAATGGGATTCAGCCGGTGAATCTCATCAATGAACAAAACGTCGTGGGGCTGCAGATTGGTTAAAAGCCCGGCTAGGTCGCTGGGTTTATCCAGTACAGGTCCGGATGTAATTTTGATACCGGCCCCTAACTCATTGGCAATAATATTGGAAAGCGTCGTTTTACCTAATCCCGGAGGGCCGTGCAAGAGTACATGGTCCAAGGGTTCCTCCCGCATCTTGGCGGCAGAAACAAATATTTTCAGATTGTCAAGAATCTTCTCCTGCCCGGTGAAATCACTAAAGCTCAAAGGCCGTAACGCCCGCTCCATCTCCCGGTCATCTCTCGTAAGCGTTTCTTTTTCGCCTTTCAAATAATCTTCCCGCATGCTCTGGTTCCTGTTTGATCGTCCACTTTCAAAAATACAAGTTTCGGCAACGAAAACCACCTACTACGAGATACAGGGAGAAGGAAATACGGAAATTTACAAAAGGTAAGGCTTTTAATCCGTCACCTTTTTTTCCTTACGCGTCAGAAAAGGCAACCAGGTTTCATCAATCATACCCGAAAAATCCCGAATAAACATGATGAACGATGGCTTGAAAGGCCTTTGTCGCAGAGGCATTCCGGCTTCTTCGGGAGTAAAATCACCTTTCCGGGAATTGCAGCGTTTGCAGGCCGTAGTCAGATTATCCCAGCTTGATTTGCCACTTCTGGATTTCGGTAGTACGTGATCAAGCGTCAGGTCGTCGCTGGTACCGCAATACTGACAACGGTGCCCATCCCGCCGAAAAATGTTTTGTCGCGTCAGCATTACGCCCCGGTACGGTAAATACACGTACTTGTGCAAGCGAATGACCGTCGGCATGGGAAAAGATTGTGAAATGCTCCGTAGATTTTCCGTCTGTGATTCTGAAACTAGATCAGCCTTTTTGAGGTAGACGAGTAAAAAAGCTTTGGCGACTGAGCAAATCGTCAAGGCTGAGTAATCCTGATTCAGCACTAATACTTTTCTGCCCATGGTTTTGCGAGGGTTTTGACGCTAAGCAAGTTAGCGTTTTCTCAACAATAACGAAGTATTTGCAAAAAAATAATATATGCCTTTCAGAAGTAGCCGAATACACTCAATTCAGCTGAGAAGGGGCTGCTTCGGGAAGTGTCAGCGTGATGGTTGTACCCTCACCCATTTGCGTTTGAGCCTGTATTTTTCCCCGGTGACTTTCGACAATTTTTTGACTAATGGCCAGACCCGCTCCACACCCGGCCGTATTCCGATTGAGTTGTTTAAAGAGCTGAAAAACATCCATCCGATAGGCGGGGTCAAAGCCCAGCCCGTTATCGCGTACGTGAATCTGGACCATATTCTGGTCAGCTTCGGAAGTTTGTACTGCAATTTGTAACGGTCGTTCCGGATTACTGAATTTTACGGCATTGTCCAGTAACTGGTAAAACAACGCTTGTAGGGTATCCGAATGACCCCAGACCACTGGTAATTTGCCGGCAGTTAGTATCTGAGACGAAAGTCCGTTTTCTTCCTGAACTTTATTCCAGGACTTGTGGAGAACCTCATTAAGATTGATGGGTCTCAACGTACGCCGTGTAACGTGAGCAAGAGAAATATATAACTGAATGGCATCGAGCAGTTGCAGGGCCCGGTAACTGAGATCGTTGGTAATCTGTAATAGCATTCGGCTATCGGGCGTAATAACGTTCTGCGTATTTCCCCGAATCATATCAATGTTTAGCAACGTCTTACGCAAGGGTTCCCGTAGATCGTGCGATACAACTTTACTCATCACAGACCAGTCTTCACTCGAATTATGTTTGGAAACTTCCGTAAACTCGGTATAACTAAACCGAACGCCTTGTTCTTCCCTGGCGATTTCATAGGTACCATGGACTTCTGCTCCCGCCTGTGTGACAAGAGAACCCTTCGTAGTGGCAACGGACTCCTCGATCACCTGTTCAATCCATTGAATTGTTGCAGGCGTAAAGACGTCTTGAATAGATTTTCCTAGTAAGGATGCAGCCGAATAGGAAGTAAACTGAAGGAAGTGAAAACTACAGTCTATAAACGTTCCGTCTAAGGATATAAGAAAGAAGCCAAGCGGCTTCCTGATCTCTGAAGGGGATATACGGCTGGAATTCATGTATGTGGCCAGGCCAACTACGCATTTATCTAAAAGCAGGCGACGGATATATAGCACGCAATATATCCGTTTTCCCGCTGATTCTCTATTGAATTAGTATTTTTAATGGATAGGCCTACACATCTTCAGAACAGTTTTCATGCGAAGCGGATTCGGGCAACTCATTACTACAGGTTTGCCTTCGTATTAACATTTCTATTACTTTTGAAAACTCTAGCTTGCCAAATTCGTTACTTAAAAAGCCTTCTTCCGTTTTTAGAAAAGTGATTTGTTTATCCATTCTGAATAGATGCAAGAAATAGATATTCAAGCTTGTGACCGCGAACCCATCCGGCATTTAGGTAAAATTCAGGCCCATGGGTATTTACTTTCGGTAGATGCTCAAACGTTTCTGATTCGTCAATGCAGTAGTAATCTTTCGGTTTTTTATCCGGATAATTTATCGCAGGTGATTGGTCTGCCGCTCGAAAAGCTGCAAATGGGCGATTTGTCAGGGCAGGAGATTACGCAGCTGATTCAGTTTGCGTTGAAACAAAGTTCGCTGGAAACGCTAAATCCTTTCAGTGTTCGGGTGCAGGAACGCGACTATCACTTGATTATTCAGCGGCAGGACGACATTTATCTACTAGAGTTTGAACTGAAAGACGAAGCCCTCTTTCCCAGTACGCTGCAAAACCTAGTGAGTCGGGTCATGACGAACCTTCAGCAGAGCAAGACGATCCAGGAATTACTGGAAAAGGTTGCGGCGGAGATCAAACTCATTACCAGGTATGACCGGGTTATGATTTATCGTTTTGATGAAGAATGGAACGGTGAAGTAGTCGCTGAAGCGAAGGATAAAGACCTCGAACCTTTTCTAGGGCTTCATTATCCCGCTTCTGATATTCCCAGTCAAGCCCGCGAACTTTATAAAATTAATCTGGTCCGCACGATTGTTGACGCTAGTGAACGGGCCGTATCCATTTACCCCGCTACGGATAACCAGACCGGAAATCCGCTGGATCTGACGCATTCGGTATTACGGGCCGTATCGCCGGTTCATATTGAGTACCTGAAAAACATGGGCGTTCGGTCCAGTATGAGCTTTTCTCTGCTGTACAAGGGAGAACTCTGGGGACTGATTTCCTGCCACCATTATCAGGGACCACGACTGGTTGATTATACCGCTCGTATGTCGGGAAAAGTCATTAGCCAGTTGCTATCCGCTGCGTTGGAATTTCGCAAAGATGAAGAAGATCTGACCCTGGTCAATAAACTTTGGCGAAGCGAACAAACCTTGTTTGAGCAAATGCAGCGGGATTGGAATGTCGTACAGGGCTTAATTAAGATGGAAACCACCGCGATGGACATTACTTCAGCGTCGGGAATGGCTCTGCTGTACGAAGGGAAGTTATATACGCTGGGGAATACCCCTAACGAAGCCTTCATCCGGCAATTGATCGAGTGGCTGAAGCATACTAAAATTGATACCATTTTCCACACCCATCAGCTTCCCCGGCTTTTTGGTCCGGCCGAAGCTCATCGGGCTGAAGCTTCGGGTGTGATGGCGATTGTGATTTCCCGGCAATTGGAAGAGTACGTTATCTGGTTCAAACCGGAAGTAATTCAACAGGTATCCTGGGGCGGCAATCCAGACGAAAAACCCGTAGTAGCCGAAGCCAGTGGTCAACTCCGCTTGAGTCCCCGGAAGAGTTTTGCTAAATGGACCCAGATTGTACGCAGTACGTCTGACGTATGGCGGCAGGCTGAGATTAATACAGCCTTGAAATTACGGGAAGACATTTTACAAATTCTTTCCCAACGAGCGAACCAAATTCGTATCCTGAACGAACAGCTCAAGCTGGCTTATGAGGAACTCGATACGTTTAGCTATACGGTGTCACATGATTTGCGAACACCCTTAGCTTCCATTAAAACCTACGCAGAAGTGCTTCTAATTGATTATTCAGATCGATTAGATGAGGAAATGTTGCCCCTCTTTGAGAAAATTGTGTCCGCCAGTAATCGAATGGGCGACCTCATTCGGGAAATTCTTCATTACGCTCGAAGTGGGCGGACTGAATTATCCGCCGAGCCCATTGAAATGCGGGAATTACTTTATTCGCTAAAAGACGAGTTACTCGTTAGCGAAAAAGGGACTCCTATTACCATCGAAATTGAAGAAACACCTTCGTTAAAAGGTGATAAAACGATGATTACGCAAGTATTTAGCAATTTATTGTCTAATGCTATTAAATATACGCGTCCGGTAGCAAAGCCTCACATTGTTGTAAAAGGAGTAAAAAATGCCGATGAAATCATCTATTCTGTAACGGATAATGGAATTGGCATTGATATGAAACAAGGTGGTAAGGTTTTTGATTTATTCAAGCGGTTGGATAACGCTAGAAAGTTTGAAGGGCATGGCGTAGGATTAGCCATTGTCAAACGTATTATGCAGCGTCACCACGGTAGAGTATGGTTTTATAGCGAACCTTTTAAAGAAACAACTTTTTACGTAGCAATACCCACCCATTAATCAGGCCGGCCATGATAGATGTATTATATGTAGAGGATAATCCGGACGACGTTGATATTTTTAAGCGTGTGGTCGGCAAGATCGAGCAGCCGCCCAGTTATAAAGTATTAAACACCGGTATAGAAGCCGTAGATTACGTACTTCGTCGAGGTACCTATCAAAATAAAGAGACGTCGACGCCTAAAATGTTGTTGCTAGATTTGAATCTACCGGGCAATAACGGCTTTGAAGTTTTACAGCAAATTCGCTCTCATAATCAGGGACGTACATTACCCATTGTGGTCTATAGTACGTCGGATAACCCGAAAGATATGCGGGAAGCCTTTGACTTAGGAGCGAACGCTTATTTGATCAAACCAGGCGGTTATCGAGAAGTCAGTGAAATGCTGCAAAGAGCCATTGATTTTTGGGTAGCCCAAAGAGGACAACACTAACAGAAGCCGGACTTTAGAGACCGGCTTTTTTATTGGTATCTCAACTAATAGTAGATAAGCTTATAGTAATCACAGTAATAGATGCAGTGGTTTTTTATGAAGGCTTTAACCGCTTAGCTAGTATAACATTACTTTCTCACGTACAGAAATTTACTTTACAATGTTTACAGTGCTATGTATTTCCATTAAATGATACCATTAAGTCGGCTTTAACAGTATTCATGTGGATAAGATAAAAGCAGGCTATTAGCTCTTGTAAAACTTTTTTCTTCTCAGTAACGACGTATTAAATAGGAATGTCCTTGTAGTCTATTTTAAATGGCTTTGCCTGACTAATTTTCTATTGCCAAATTTAAAGATTGCAATAAATAGTATTTAAAAGAGAAAACCCCTTGTAAGTTAGATACTTACAAGGGGTTTATTGTACCCGAGACGGGACTCGAACCCGTACAGGCATCACTGCCCAAAGGATTTTAAGTCCTTCGTGTCTACCATTCCACCACCCGGGCCTCCTACAAAAAAGGCTCCGACTTGCGGAGCCTTTTTGTCGAGCGAAAGACGGGGTTCGAACCCGCGACCTCGACCTTGGCAAGGTCGCGCTCTACCAGCTGAGCTACTTTCGCTTGTTAATTTGCCGTTTCCCTTACCGTTGGGACTGCAAACATACGAGCTAAAAAGGGGGTTTGTCAAGAGGCCAGTCAAAAAAATCTTAAAAATTTTGCTTCAGGAATCGATATTCTAATCCTCTCAGCCAATAAAACTCTCTAAATCAAAACCTTACCGCTTTCTACTTTTTTGCACATTTTTCTATTTTTTTCTAGATACCTCCCGAGTGTGGTTTTCTATAACCAAGCTTTACCTTTACATCTCCTTCCTGTAGCTACCTGCTAGGATTGGTTACAGGATTTTTGTCCGTTACTTTTGCTTTATAAATTTCATTCGATTATTTCTATGCTTCAGCGTCCTCAAACACTCTTTCTTGCATTAATCGTACTGTCCATGGCTCTGTACTTAGCTTTTCCCATTTGGCAAAAGTCAGTTGGAGCCGAAACAGCCGTCCTGGATGCCTATGCTTTGACGTATACTAAAGGCGAAACAACGACCGAAACGAATACGATGTATCTGGCGGGTTTAGCCCTGGTATCAGCAGGTCTGGCTCTTTTTTCGCTGCTGCAATACACCAACCGCTTGCGACAGATGATGCTAAATTTAATTAATACGCTCGTGATGGTGGTTTTGCTGGGCTTATCCACGTACCTGTCCCACATACAGGCCAATGCTCAGTTTGCTCCACAGACCTCAGGTAGCTTCAAGATAGGCTTTTTTGTTTTGGCCGTGGCTCTGCTGTCGAATGTAGCAGCAAACCGTTTCATCCGTATCGATGAAAAGAAAGTGAAAGATGCCTTTGAGCGGCTTCGGTAAAGTAAAACGTTCGCTTTTGCGTACCTAAATGGTTGCCTTTTCTGACGGTATAGCTTTTCCCGCAGACGATTTGTGTTTTTTGCCAGCAAAGATTTTTGGTCCTGTACAGACTTTTTTTATTAATTTCAATTCCGATTCCTGTCGCTTAGACAAGATATTCCCCTAATAGCATCTAACCATCCATTGATGTTGAAGAAAAGTACAAATGGCCATGCTCGCTGATCCGTCATTGAAGGATACCCTCAAGGCAAAATTGAAAGAGGTTTTCGGCTTTACCCAGTTCCGGGGTGAACAGGAAGATATTATCTGTAACCTTCTTGCAGGAAATCATACGTTTGTGATTATGCCTACCGGGGCTGGTAAGTCTATGTGTTACCAGCTTCCTGCCGTTGTAAGTGAGGGTACCGCCGTAGTGATTTCCCCGCTAATTGCCCTGATGAAAAATCAGGTTGATCAATTGAATGCCGTAGGGGTCAATGCCCAGTTTTTAAATTCTACGCTTAGCAAATCGGAAATGACGCAAGTCAAAAAAGATGTATTGAGCGGAGAAGTTAAATTATTATACGTTGCTCCGGAGTCGTTGACGAAAGAAGAAAACCTAGCTTTTCTGCAAAAAGCAAAGATTTCGTTTGTGGCCATTGATGAAGCTCACTGTATTTCGGAATGGGGCCATGATTTCCGTCCGGAATATCGGCGAATCCGCAGCATTGTGGAAACCATCAATCCGAGCTTACCTCTGATTGCTCTTACCGCAACGGCAACGCCAAAAGTTCAGCAGGATATTATCAAAAACCTGCAGATGGAAGATGCCTCGGTTTACAAATCTTCGTTCAACCGGAAGAATCTGTATTATGAGATTCGTCCGAAAACGAAAGATGTCAATCGGCAACTCATTAAGTATATCAAAAGTCAGGCTGGCAAATCGGGTATTATTTACTGCCTGAGCCGTAAGACAGTTGAAGAAATAGCGGAATTACTGAACGTAAACGGCGTCAAGGCTCTCCCCTATCACGCGGGTCTGGATCCGGCAACGCGTATGGGTAATCAGGACGCGTTCCTGAATGAAGAGGCTGAAGTGATCGTTGCGACGATTGCTTTTGGGATGGGTATTGATAAGCCCGACGTTCGTTTTGTACTTCACTACGACGCTCCAAAATCGCTAGAAGGTTACTACCAGGAAACGGGTCGGGCGGGCCGGGATGGTCTGGAAGGCAATTGTGTGATGTTCTACAGCTACGACGATATCGTTAAGCTGGATAAATTCAACAAGGACAAGCCCGTAACTGAACGTGATAATGCCAAGGCTTTATTGATGGAAATGGTTAGTTACTCTAACCTGGGCGTATGTCGCCGCCGTCAGTTGCTGGGCTATTTCGGTGAATATTTTGCCAAAGACTGTGGTTTCTGCGACAACTGCCTTAAGCCTACGCAGAAATTCAAAATGCAGGAGGAGGCCGAATGGATACTCAAGGCCGTTCAGCAGACCGGTAATCGCTTCGATTGCTATCACATCGCAGACATTCTGCTGGGCGTTGAAAACCCCTATGTACTGAGCCACGGACACAACAAACTCGATGTGTTCGGCAAGGGTAAGTACAAAATAGGCTACGAGGCCGATACCGACGACGATGAGCCCGAAGAGGAGGAAGACGAAGACGGCAATGTTATTATTAAGGCCAAGCCTAAGACCGTTGACAAAAAAGATGATGGTCTGCAAACGCCCGAGTTCTGGCATTCGATCATCAAACAACTGACGATTTACGGTTTTCTGGATAAGGATATCGAGAACTATGGTACTTTAAAGCTATCTGAAAAAGGAGCTCAGTTTTTGGAAGCTCCCTTCTCTTCGGCTTTTTCCAAGGATCACGATTATACCCAGCAAGGCGAAGAAAAAGATGAAGATAAAGATGAGGTAAGTGCGTCGGCTAAAGCCTACGACGAAGCCTTATTTGAAATGCTGAAGAACCTTCGGAAGAAAATTGCGAAGGAAAAAAATATTCCCCCCTACGTTATCTTCCAGGATCCATCCATGGAAGAAATGGCTACTACCTACCCTTCCACCATTCAGGAGCTGGCTCAGATTACGGGCGTTGGGATGGGTAAGGCCGTTAAATTCGGGAAACAGTTCATTGAACTGATTACCCGTTACGTAGAGGAAAATGAAATCGAAACGGCGACGGAAGTAGTCGTGAAAACGACGACGAACAAGTCGAAGGTTAAGATTTTTATCATTCAGCAAATTGACCGTAAGATTGACCTGGAGGAAATTGCCGAAGCCAAAAGCCTAGGTATGACGGAGCTCATTGAAGAAATTGAGCACATCTGTTATTCCGGTACTAAGCTCAATCTGGACTATTACATCAATCAGGTGCTGGATGATGATCGTCAGGATGAAATCTACGAATATTTCATGCGGGCGGAAACTGATTCTATGGCCGTTGCCTTAAAAGAACTAGGCAACGAGTACTCGGAAGAAGAACTTCGGCTGATGCGGATCAAGTTCCACAGCGAATTAGGTCACTAAGCCATAAGTAGGGGCAACCGTACCAGGGTTGGTACAGTTGCCCGCTTTTTATTCGTACCTTTTTTCAATCATTTTCACTTTATACGCTCGTAAGGAGTTTACGCTTCAGCCTGAGTGGTCATTTAAGAATTATCCGATGAATATTCTCATCGTAGGGTCTGGCGGCCGGGAACATGCGTTTGCCTGGAAAATTGCTCAGAGCCCCCTATGTCAACAGTTATTCGTAGCTCCCGGTAACGCCGGTACCGCTCAACTGGCAACAAATTTACCGATTGGAGTCAATGACTTTGACGCGATTGCTACCGCTGTTCTTGAAAACCATATTTCACTCGTCATCGTCGGGCCGGAAGAACCGCTGGTTCGTGGCATTCGGGATTATTTCGAAAGTCGCGAAGACCTGAAGAAAGTATTGATACTAGGACCAGATAGCCGTGGAGCTCAGTTGGAAGGATCGAAAGATTTTTCTAAAAACTTTATGGCCAAATACCACATTCCCACGGCTGCTTCACGTACGTTCGTGAAAGAAACCCTAGAGGAAGGTCTGGAATACATTACGCAGCAAGCCTTTCCGCTGGTACTGAAAGCCGATGGTCTGGCCGCGGGCAAGGGCGTAATCATTGCCGCTGACGTAGCCGAAGCCCAGCAAACCCTGCGGGAAATGCTGGTAGACGCGAAATTCGGGGATGCTTCCCAAAAAGTAGTGATTGAAGAGTACCTGCACGGAATCGAATTATCAGTATTTGTGTTAACCGACGGAGAGAATTACCATATTCTACCGGAAGCTAAAGATTACAAACGCATTGGTGAAGGCGACACCGGACCTAATACGGGTGGTATGGGAGCGGTTTCACCCGTACCCTTCGCCGATGATGCTTTCCAGAAGAAAGTAGAAGAGCGAGTGGTACGCCCCACACTCAATGGACTAAAAGCGGAAGGCATTCGGTACGTTGGGTTTATTTTCATTGGTTTGATGAATGTCAACGGTGATCCTTTCGTGATTGAATACAATTGCCGAATGGGTGATCCGGAAACGGAAGTCGTATTGCCCCGTATTGATTCAGATTTGCTAATGCTGCTCAAAGCCGCGGCTGAAGGCAAACTGAAATACGTAAATTTTGCCGTATCCAATAAGATGGCCGTTACTACCGTTGTGGTAGCTGGTGGTTATCCGGGGGATTACGCTAAGGGTGACGTAATTCAATTGCCCGGTAAACAGAATTATACGACCATTTTCCACGCCGGAACAAAACATTCCGAGTCCGGGGAAGTGGTCACCAATGGAGGACGCGTCCTGGCCGTTACGGCTCTGGGAACGTCCATCCAAGAAGCCCGCCAGCGTTCACAAACGGCGGCAGCCGCTGTCCAGTACGAAGGCAAGTACTTCCGACGGGACATCGGCCTGGACCTTTTATAATTTTGGATGGTAGAATCAACGAATGAGTGACAGGCTCGTTATGAGCTGCGTTCAGGCTTCTATCATTCAAAAATTCTACATACAAAAAATGGGATGTGCATCATGTGCAACGGGTGGCTGTGGAAGCATTCGTTCGAAAGATAAAGCAGGTGCCTCCGTATCCGGTTGTAAGAACAACGGAGCCTGCGGTACGGGTGGCTGTAATAAAATGAATGTGTTCGACTGGTTGTCGGACATGGAAGCTCCGGGATTAGGAATCCCGGTTCACCAGCGGAGTAACCTGGTAGAAGTAAAATTCAAAGGAGGCCGGAAGGAATATTTCCGTAATACGGCTCAACTTGAACTCTATACGGGCGATCCAGTAGTGGTAGAAATGCAGAGTGGTCATCACTTGGGTTTCGTCTCCTTACAGGGTGAGCTGGTCCGGTTGCAAGTCGTGAAACGCGGGGTGAAAGATCCCGAAATTCGGCAGGTATACCGGAAAGCGACGGCTAAGGATCTCGAAAAACACGAGCAAACCATTGCCCGGGATTTACCGACGATGTACCGGGCTCGGGAAATCGTGAAGGAGTTGAAGCTTAACATGAAATTATCAGATGTTGAGTTTCAATCTGACGGTACCAAGGCAACCTTTTATTACTCTTCGGATGAACGCGTGGATTTCCGGGAGCTGATTAAGGTGCTGGCCAGCGAGTTTAAGGTCCGTATTGAGATGAAGCAGATTAGTCTGCGGCAGGAAGCGGCCCGTATCGGTGGTATTGGCGTCTGTGGTCGCGAATTGTGCTGCTCTACTTGGTTGACGGATTTCAAGAACGTAACTACTTCAGCAGCCCGTTACCAGAATCTTTCGCTGAATCCAGTAAAGCTATCCGGTCAATGTGGTCGTTTGAAGTGTTGTCTGAATTACGAGCTGGAAACGTACATCGATGCCTTACGGGATATTCCAAGCCTGGAAGGACCACTGAAAGTACAGAAAGGGGATGCAAACCTGATTAAAACGGATATTTTCCGTAAGATCATGTGGTTTAGTTTCCGTGGCGATGACAACTGGTATCCGGTAGCCATTCCGCAAGTACTGAAAATCGTAGAGATGAATAAGCGAGGTGTCATTCCTCCTTCGTTCGAAGAGCTGGAGATCATGCCCGTCATCGAAGCGAAAAACTCAGGCATTAATAGTGACTTGGTACGTATGGATAAGAAGTTTCAATCGCAAAATCGTCCTGCGTCGAAGAATAAGAAAAAACGGTCGGGCGGAGGCTCAAACCGTCCTCCTTCTAAATGATTTCGTTCCCGGAGGTCTCAACACCTCCGGGACTTTCATTCCTATGCGACTATTTCTCTTTTTATTCTTTCTGGTCAGTCTAACGGCCTGTGATCCGAACGCGGTATTCAAGGATAATATCGAACTGCCAGATGCTAAATGGCCGGTCAAAACCGTTCCTAGCTTTTCCTTTGACATCAGCGATACTACTCGAACGTACAATCTATATTATAACCTGCGCAATACGAAGTCTTACCCCTATTACAACCTTTACATTACTCGTACGCTGTTAGGGCCGGATGGAAAAACCATCGAACGAAAACTGGATGAGCTCATTTTGGCCAATGCGACCACGGGTAAACCAACGGGTAACGGCCTGGGCGACATCTACGATCATAAATTTCTGGTCGTAAAAAATTACCGTTTCGCCAAAGCGGGTACTTACACCTTCAAGGTGGAACAGTACATGCGTCAGGACCCACTACCGGAGATTCAGACGGTAGGTCTTACCGTTGAACGGAATTAGCTTTTATCTAAGCGGAATCAACCTTGTGTGTTGATTGTCTAGGCGATACCTTCCACCTCCCTTCGATACAGATCTATGGCTTTTCTGCCTTTGTTTCCGCTCAATCTGGTAGCTTTTCCGGGGGAAAAACTAAACCTCCACATTTTCGAGCCCCGCTACATTCAGTTGATTACTGAGTGTTTGGAAGCAGATACGCCCTTTGGTATTCCTGTATACATTCCGAATCAGCGGATGGACTTTGGTACTTCCTTACGCGTACTTGAGGTATCCCAACGTTACGACGATGGCCGGATGGATATACGTACGGAAGCCCTGCAAATTTTTCGTCTGCTGAGTTTTATCAATCCCGTAGAAAGAAAGCTATACGCTGGGGGCCAGGTAACTTACCATAACCATGAATCCAGTACCGAACTGCTGCCGGGCTTACTGGACCATCTCAAGAAACTATATCAGCATCTACAGACAAACGTAGATTTTAACGACCGATCCGAGAACTTTTCGTACCAGATCGCTCATAAAATTGGCTTATCGCTTGAGGAAGAATACGAGTTACTACAAATTCCACAAGAGCTGGAACGACAACGCTTTATTTCCCGCCATTTGAATCGGATCATGCCTGTTATTCAGGAACTGGAAAAAACCAAAGAGCGAATTCGTCTCAATGGGCATTTCAGGAATTTTGATCCCTTAAACTTCTAGCTTCCGTTTGGTTCTGAGGCTGCTCTTCGTTAGCTAAAGCTTCTTCCACTTTCCGTTTTCGTTTGGTCAGCGTATCGAGCTTAGGCAACTTACTACTTGATTTTACTACTGCTCCCCTACTGTATTCGGGGTCGCCGAGCAGGAACCCGTATGGTTTGAGTCCATCGACATTATCACAAATCACTTTCACAATGGCAGTTACGGGTAGAGCCAGTACCAGTCCTGAGATTCCCCACAACTGTCCACCCAGAATCAACACAACCATCGCTGCTAGCGGGTTAACACTTACCTTTGAGCCGACAACGTAAGGCGTAATGAAGTTTCCTTCCAGAATCTGAACGAAACTGAATACACCGATTACCCCGACGGCATACATTGGTGAATCTTTCGTAACTAGGGCGTAAATAGTAGGTAACAGCGACCCGATCAGAATACCGATGTAGGGAACCAGCAGCAAGACTGCCGCCAGCGTTCCAAAGAACCAGGCATAGTCGATACCCAGAATCAGTAATCCGGTTGTATTCAAACAGGCTACAATGCCAATTACCAGTACTAAACCCGCCAGATACCCCTGTACGACGACGTAAATTTTACTCAGTACGTCGTCCAGACGCGAACGTTTGGTTTTCGAAAACAGCTTATAGACAAAACTTCGGAAAAAGTCCCGGTACAAAAGGATAAAGAATACAAACAAGGGAATCAACGACAAGTCAGCGAGCGTAGACGTAGTAGAGGATAGAAAAGTAGTGATATAGCTACCACTATTGTGTAAAACGTCGTTCGTAATGCGTCTAATCTCTGTGTTCTGACGGGTTTTATCCAGCCCTAACTGATCGTTGGCCATTTCCTGGGCACGATCAAGGACGGCATTCATTTTATTCTGAAATTTGGGAAAATCGTCGGAGAAGTTAGCCATTTGCATGGACACAACCCAGCCAATGCCTACGAGAACGCCAATCAGAATGACCAGACAAACGAAGATGGCAGCGACTCGCGGAAATTTCCACCGCTCCAGTTTCCGGCATAGGGGAAACAATAACATCGCCAGTAAAAGCGAAAAAAGTAGCAGGGTTACTACGCCCTGCAGAGCGTATAAGCCATAAATGATGAGCAGTACGCAAATGAGTATCGCGGCCAGTCGGACGGGATAGGGCAAAGTAGGTTCTGGAGTCATGGGGCGGGGATTTCCTTGTAAATAAATGGTTGACGGGATGACGATGGATTCAGTGACTTTCGGGGTGTGCGGTTCAACTTGATTAGAACGAATTTTACGGAATGCTTACTAAACTATTCTTTTTGCTATTCGAAATACAAACCAGTTTGTGTTCTTGCCAGCCCGACATCTACCGTCAGGGCTTCCGCCGGGCCAAACCTCAGTACCGGATTGAGAAAATGGGACAAATGCCTGCCGTAGCCAATGAAAATTCGGGTTTAGCAACGGCTTCCGCAAAACCCACCTTCTGGACGCACAACGACTCGGGTGGTCGCCCTGAGCTTTACGAAATCGATGCCTCCGGCCGTTTGCTTACTACCTGGTCGCTGCCACACCTTACCAACAAGGACTGGGAAGAACTTAGTCGGGACGATCGGGGTCATTTATTCATTGGCGATATCGGCAATAATACAAATACCCGGCAGGATTTATGCATCTATCAGGTCTCTCTAGCCAGCGATTCATCGGCTACTTTACCTAAGAAAATAACATACCATTACGAAGATCAGCGAGCGTTTCCTCCCGAACGTTCACGCAAGAATTTTGACTGTGAAGCGTTCTTCTATGCTCAGGATAGTCTCTTTTTGTTTTCGAAAAACTGGGGGCATAAAACAGCCACTTTGTATACCATTCCGGCTCGGGAAGGCCACCATACGGCCATTCGAAAAGATAGTATTCGGATAAACGGCATGATTACCGCTGCCGACATCAGTCCAGATCGGCAAAGCTTTGCCCTATTGACCTACGGAAAAGTCTTTTTCTTTGGGATTGAGCACGGGGAGATTAACTTTAAGCATCCAATTTCTTGCCTGAAAGTGGGACGTGGACAAGTAGAAGGGCTCGTTTTCATCAGTAATACGGAGCTACTACTAACCAATGAAAAAGGAAAAATATATAAAATAAGCAGACGCTAGGGAACCTATTCCTCCGTTTGGGCAATAGTAGAGACAGCCTTGAAAGTATCGTTGAGAATACGTTTGCTTACACTGCGGATTGCATACCGATCTTATAAACCACTCGTTGCATGTTGCCACGCCCCTTTCTGGAAAGTTTGTATGAAGCCCATACGACTACGGAATATTTTCCAGCGACCTCTTCTGTAGCTCGTTTGGTTACTAGACTGGTTTTGCTTCTATTTCCCGAGCAAACGAAAAAGCACTATGATTCCGTAGAGAAACTCGGAGCCGCATTTGACCGGATTGAGCAGGATTTAGGTGAGCTTTTACAGTCCATGCAAGGGCATCTCCCTCAGGACGCTACGCAACTTGCCTCGCAGTTTGTCAATCAGATTCCTGAAATTTACCACCTACTCCGTACCGACGTATCGGCGATCATGGCGGGCGACCCGGCTGCTACTTCGGAATATGAAGTAGTTCGAGCTTATCCGGGTTTCTACGCCGTCGCCTTTTATCGGATTGCTCACGCTTTTTATGACCTGGGTATTCCGCTGTTACCCCGCGTACTGACAGAGTTTGCTCATTCCCGTACGGGTATCGATATTCACCCCGCCGCTGAAATTGACGAGCATTTATTTATCGATCACGGTACGGGCATTGTCATTGGAGAAACCACCAGCATTGGCAAGCACGTAAAGCTGTATCAGGGCGTAACGCTAGGAGCATTAAGTGTAAATAAAGAACTAGCTTCGCAAAAGCGGCATCCAACGGTGGAAGATCACGTCGTCATTTATTCGGGAGCGACCATTCTGGGAGGAGAAACCGTCATCGGCCATCACAGCATTGTCGGCGGGAACGTGTGGCTCGTACACAGCATTCGGCCTTATACCAAGATTTATCATCAGGAGCAGGTTTTAATTAAAGAATAGCCGAAGTCCTGATAATGACGATGCTCCGAAAAAAAGTCGGAGCATTTTTTTATTGATTTTATTTTGTATTTCCAAATGTAAATAATTTACATTTGTAAACGTAATTATCGTTCATCCTTCCTTTTTTCTTTATGACCCTCGAACGACTCCGTACCTTTTTTCGTCTGGAAGGTGATCGTACCATCTGGAATATTGTCTTAGCTCTGCTTGCCATTGGTTTGATCGTTGTTTTTTCGGCTCGGGGCACGTATCAATTCCACGATTTACCTGACACGGGGTCGTTCTTATTCAAGCACATTCGGGACTTAACATTCTGTCTCATCATTATCATCGTTTGTCACCGATTACCTTTTAAAAGCTACGCCAGCTTATCCCGGTATTTGCTCATGTTGTCGGTATTGCTACTGATTTTGGTTCAGGTATTAGGCGTAGAAAGTGGTGGAGCCAAACGGGCTTTACCGATTCCGTTTTTTTCTGGTTTCATGCCCTCTGATTTAGCCAAGTTTGCTCTCATTGCGAATCTGGCTGCCATGTTGGCGAAACGGCTCAAGGCCAATTACAGCGATCCACTGGTTTTCGTACCTCCTATTTTCTGGTGCGGTTTTCTGGGTTTTCTGCTGGCCTTGAACTCCGGAAGTGCGGCATTACTATTAATGGCTCCATGCTGGTTACTGATGTTTATTGGTCAGGTGCCCATTCGTTATCTGGTATACCTGACGCTGGCAGGTTCGCTGGCCTTTATGATCGCTTACGCTTTTGGTTCGCGGGGAACTACCTGGGAAGGCCGTTTTAGCCGTCCTACCAATGTTATCTCACAAGTCATTCAGAAAGTACGCCCACCGGAACGGCTTACGCCGGAAGATCGTCGGATTGATTCGCAGGAAGAGTACAGTTTAGTAGCCGTAGCTTCAGGCGATTGGATTGGTCGGGGCCCCGGAAATAGTTTACAGCGAAATTTCATGACCCAGGCTTATTCTGACTTTGCCTACGCTATTCTGATTGAAGAATGGGGATTTATCGGCGGCGTCTTTACCCTGGTTCTGTACCTTTGGTTACTATATCGCAGCGTTCGTTTCGTAGCCTTCCGGCGACTAAAAAAGGCTGAAATTCAGAGTGGTCAGGCCTTTGGTTATTTCCTGGCAGCCGGACTGGCCTTTAGTCTGGTTCTACAAGCCTTGGTTCACATGGCGGTTTCGGTACAACTCATTCCCGTAACGGGTCAGACGCTTCCGCTCATCAGTTGGGGTGGTTCTTCGCTGCTCTTCACGGGTGTTTCGATCGGAGCTATTTTAAGTGTTAGCCGGGAAGCGGCTGAAACTCAACCCGCTGAACCCCGAGAGGAAGCGGCAATGGCTGCATAATTTTTATTGACTTCTAAGCAGCCGCGTTGTTTTTTTGCAAAAATGATTCTTTCCAGTACTCAGAAAAGAATTGCTAACTACGGGTTTAATTACGTAAAAAAGCTTTCAACGACGTGTCGAAACGCATTATCATAAGTGGCGGAGGAACGGGTGGACATATTTTTCCGGCCATTGCCATTGCCAATGCTCTCAAGGCGAAAGACCCTCAAACGGAGATTCTCTTTGTCGGGGCAAACGGCCGTATGGAAATGGAAAAAGTCCCTCAGGCGGGCTATCCTATTTTCGGTCTCGATATTGCGGGGATCAATCGATCCAATCTTTTAGCGAATCTTAGTTTCCCCGCCAAGCTGACGAAAAGCCTTTGGGCCGCTCGGAAAGTAATTCGGGATTTCAAACCCGACGCAGCTGTCGGTGTTGGTGGATACGCCAGTGGACCTTTGCTGTTAATGGCTGGGATGAACGGCGTACCGTATCTGATTCAGGAACAAAATTCCTACGCTGGTATTACCAATAAGTTTTTAGCCCAGAATGCCCGGAAAATCTGCGTAGCCTATCCGGATATGCAGGCGTTTTTCCCCACCGAAAAAGTAGTCATAACGGGCAATCCCGTCCGGAGTGATATTGGAAGCGTTTCAGCGAGCGATCCTAAGGTGTGGGAATACTTTAAAGGTTTATCACCCGACATACCTACTTTACTCGTTATTGGAGGTAGTCAGGGAGCCCGTACCATCAATGAAAGTATCGATGCCGGGCTCGAACAACTGCTTGCGTCGGGTTATCAGATCATCTGGCAAACCGGCAAGCTGTATATTGATAAGGCTCGGCAGCGGGTATCGGCTCTGCATTCAAATCGAATCTGGGTATCAGATTTCATTAACCAGATGCCCTATGCCTACGCTGCAGCCAGCGTGGTAATTTCCCGAGCCGGAGCTCTGTCGATTTCAGAACTATGTTTGGTGGGTAAGCCCTCCATTTTTGTACCCCTCCCTACGGCTGCGGAAGACCATCAAACTAAAAATGCGATGGCCCTGGTACGCGAAGAGGCGGGATTACTGGTCAAAGACGCTGAAGCACGAGAAAAGCTGATCCCCACTACGCTGGAATTGTTCAAGAGCAAGGAAGTACAGCAAAGTATGGGCCGACAAATCCAGCAACTCGCTAAGCCTCAGGCTGCTCAGCAGATCGCAGAGGAAGTATGGAAGTTATCTCAGTAATCATATTTATTATTTTTTTCTATTGACTATCAGTACTTTACGTGTTTAGTTACGAATTTCCGAAAACAAAATGCAACACTTATAGTCTCTTTTTATAAGCTTATTATTCCGTTCATTGCATGGTACCAGTCAAGCCTATTCGTTCATATAAGTCTATTTATTTTCTCGGTATTGGAGGGATAGGAATGAGTGCCATTGCCCGCTGGTTTCATGTCAACGGGTACGCAGTAGCGGGTTACGATAAAACGCCTACTACGTTAACCAAGGCCCTACAGGCCGAAGGTATTACGATTCATTTTACTGATGGTGTAGCAGAAATTCCAGAGGCGTATCTGGACCCCGAAGAGACGCTGGTTGTACTGACCCCAGCCATTCCGAAAGAGCATACGGAATGGGCATATTTTCGGGAAAATGGATTTCGCATTCTGAAACGCTCGCAGGTACTGGGCTTACTCACGGAAGAAATGTTTCTGATTGCGGTAGCGGGTACGCACGGCAAAACGACTACTTCGTCCATGGTGGCTCATATCCTCAAACATAGTGGTCGGAATGTCGCCGCTTTTCTGGGTGGTATTACGCAGAATTATCAAACGAATTTTCTGCTTAACGAACCTACTGAAAACCTGCGTGACGTATTATGCGTAGTAGAAGCGGATGAATTTGACCGTAGTTTTCTGACGCTTCATCCCGATGTAGCGATTGTGACTTCGACCGATGCCGATCACCTGGATATCTATGGTTCGGGCGACGAAGTACTCAAGTCTTTCGGGGATTTTGTTAGTCAGATTAGGACGGAAGGCGTACTGTTTCTTAAAAATGGTTTGTCTTTAAACAATCAGACCAAGGCTGAAGTTCGTACGTATGGTTTTGAGTCGGGGATGTATCACGTTGAAAACTGTCGCATCGCCGATGCCCGTTTTAAATTTGATCTGGTATATCCCAGTGGATTTTGTGAAGATATTACCTTAGTAGTACCTGGTTTTCATAATGCTGAAAATGCGGTTGCGGCCTTTGCGGTTTGTCTACAGGTAGGCCTTTCGCCGCAGGAAATTCGGGCTGGATTAAATTCGTACCGCGGAGTAAAACGTCGGTTTGAGTATCATTTGGAGCTTCCGGAAACGGTTTATATTGATGATTATGCCCACCATCCTACGGAGATTGAGGCTTTTCTGAAATCCGTAAAAGCGTTGTACCCGAATCGGCACGTGACGGCTATTTTCCAGCCTCACCTGTTCACCCGTACTCGCGATTTTCAGGAAGGCTTTGCCGAGTCCTTATCGTTAGCAGATCGGGCCATTGTACTCGACATTTATCCCGCTCGTGAGTTACCGATTCCTGGGATTACCGCTGCTGTGATTTTTGACAAGGTTACCAGTGAAGACAAAATTCAGTGCACCAAGGATGAAGTACTGGATTTGATTAATGACTTACCACTTGACATTGTCGTAACTATTGGAGCGGGTGATATTGATACACTGATTGCTCCGTTGCGGGAATTAGTACAAGCTAAAGCAGGTAGAAAACAGTAGTTTTCTACCTGAAATAAATTAGGAAAAATCGGTATAGACTTTCCTAATTACCATAGAATAATTTTTGAAACTCAGGCCCTAAGGACTTGGAGAAGTTTTCTATCTTTCGGTTAAGAAACTGGGTAAAGGTCGTCCTGGGAGTCCTGTTGGTCGGCCTTTTGGTAGCTTTTGCCGAGAACTGGTACGCTTCCCAGCCCTGTGAAAAAGTAACGATTACGCTTAATGAAGGCAGCAAGGAAACGCCTTTGTTATCGCAGCAAGACATTAAGAATTTGCTTTCGGAATTCGGCAGAAAGCCCTTAGAAGGAAAATCATTTGAAAAGATTGATCTGAGTTTTCTGGAAAGTCGGGTAAAGTCGAGTCCACTGGTAAAAGATTGTCAGATTGCCCGGAATTTACGGGGTTGGCTGGAAGTACATGTACAAACCCACCGTCCCATTGCCCGGCTTATTCAAACCGATTTACCCGATAATGGGTTAGATCGATATTTAAACGAAGAAGGTCGGTTTATGCCGCTTTCGGAGCGGTACACGGCTCGGGTAATGTTGCTTTCGGGCCCGTATTTTGAACGGAAAAATCATTTGAGAGCCCGGCAGGATACGTCTCTATTTCATTTAATTGAGGCGATTCAAACGGATTCGCTTTGGCGGGCTCAGCTAGAATGGATGGAAGTAGACGCGGAAGGAAATATAACGCTCTGGCCTCAAGTAGGTGATACGGCTATCGAATATGGTCCAGCTACGGCTCGGGACGTGAAGTTCCAGAAGATAAATCTGTTTTTTCGAGAAATTTTGCCTTTACGTGGTTGGAAAAGTTTTTCGAAAGTAAGCGTTCGTTATAAAAATCAACTCGTTTGTACTAAAACGGACACTTTAATGGCTATTGGCCAATAGCATTTTTTTAAAGAGAAGAATGTCAGCTTTCAAGACCACTTATGCTCAAGTTTTACATGAAGGAGCTAGTGCTTAAATTATTCGGAAGGCTGTCATACTGAGAATTTTAAGTGAAAAACACATAAAAATATCCTAGTCAAAATCCTATTTTTTTTATTACTTTAAACCACCGTAGGATTCCTGTAATTAACCGCCATAATTACTAGACTAAATTGATGAGCAATAACACCAATCAACCCTAAAGCTGTGCCGTATGGAGAAAAAGATTGTTTGCGGGATTGATGTAGGAACGACCAAAGTCTGCGTCGTGATCGGTCAACAAGATCACGACGAAAAACTGGACGTGCGTGGCGTTAGTCGGGTTGAATTCAAGGATAAGAAATTTAAGAATCTTGTCACCAAAGGAGCTATTCTCAACCCTGACTTTGTCAGCAAATTCATTAAAAAAGCACTGGCAGAAGCCATTGAACAGGCAGGCGTTACCCCGAACCAGTATTTTATCAGTGTAGCTAGTCACCAGGTTGCCTGTATACCAAAGATTAGTGATATCTCACGGGATTACGTATCTGAGGGTGATGAAGTACGTCATGATGATTTGCAACGCTTACTGGGGAGTGTAGGCCGTACAAAAATTGACGGTTCTGCCATTTTGCACGTATTACCACAAGAGTATAGCGTCGACGGAGATTCTGAAGAGCATTACCATATTGTAGGCGTTACCGGAACTCACCTACGAGGTAAGTTTCAGGTAATTACCATGCCTTTGAAGCCTTTAAGTACGCTATTGAAAAGCTTGGATTGGGCTGGTTTGAGCAACATTCCGCCCAAACATGTGTATTTGGCTTCCTTGGCTTCAACGATGGCTGTGCTGAGTGATGAAGAAAAAGAACACGGAGCTATACTGGTCGATATTGGAGCTGGGAAGACGGACGTAGTAATCGTACAGGGTGAACTAGTACGCTATGTTGCTTCATTCCCAGTAGGTGGAAAAGCCATTACCAAAGACATCGAAATTGGTTGTGACGTATCAGAAAACGTAGCGGAAGATTTAAAACTCCGCTTTGGTACGGCCACGCACAAGGAAGTTCGCCTAAATGAGGTAGTAGCCGTTCCGAACGTACTGGAAAGTCTACCTCCGAAAAATGTTTCGCTGAAAAACGTAGCCGTCATCATTGAGGCTCGCGTGAAGGATATTGCTACGTTTGTAGCAGCCGTGGTACGCCACGCCGGTTTCGAGCGTAAAATCAAAACGGGTATTGTGTTGACGGGTGGTGGTGCTCGCCTGGATAGCATTCAGGAGGTATTCCGCTCCGTAACGGGCATGCACGTACAGGTAGGTCGTCCAAATCAGGGTTTCAACAAACAGAAACCTGAAACGACGAATAACCTTTCGTACGCAACGGCGTTGGGCCTCGTTCGTTTGGGCTTCCGTTCACTCGATCCCCGCGATGAGCTATACGAATCGCTCGTATCGGTACCCTCGCCTATTCAGGCACCCGTACCTACACGTCCGCATACGTATACGACCAGTCAACATCACAGTCCGGTGCCTAGTAATGGATCGAATGGCAGTAACGGTAGCTATACCAATGGTAATAATGGCCATACGCCACGACCTCCCGAACCTCCCCGGAATCCAGAAACAAAAGAACCGACCAAAGAGCCTGAACCACAAACCGAACCTGAACAGGAATGGAAATGGTGGCGATTACGCATGGATTTAAACTCCTGGTACAAAGCCATCTTCCGAGATGAATTTGAATCACGGAATGGTCAACGTCCCGACGGTTGGGAACCCAAAACTGTATAGTAGAAATCAAACGGTCTTGGCCGTTTGATTTTCTGTTTATCCCCTGAATTGAAAGTTTTACCTCCGGACTAAACTCATTGCGTTGAGGTACTAAGCCTTTACGTAACCAACCTCAATAGTATGCTTCTTGATCATAATTATTCCTTTAGCTCCGTCAAGCATTTTCGCTCGTACATTAAGGTATTTGGTGTAGGCGGTGGAGGTTGCAATGCGGTCCGACACATGTTTAACCAAACGATTGAAGACGTAGACTTCATCGTTTGTAATACGGACCGCCAGTCCCTTGACGAAAGCCCCATTGATTACAAGATTCAGTTAGGGAATCAGAGCGTCAACCAGAAAGGTATTGGAGCGGGAATGGACGCAGCTCAGGGTCGGGCTGCCGCCGAAGAAAGTGAAGCAGAAATCCGAAAAGTCCTTGAGGACAATACGGAAATGCTCTTCATTACGGCTGGTATGGGCGGAGGAACGGGTACGGGTGCGGCTCCAGTCATTGCCCGGATCGCTAATGACCTGAACATTCTAACCGTAGCTATAGTCACTGCTCCCTTCGATGATGAGGGTGAAGATAAAATTGCCCAAGCCCGCGAGGGTATCCGCGAATTACAGAAGTACTGCGATACAGTCGTTGTTATTCTAAACGAAAAACTGCTGGAGCTCTATCCAGACATGACCGTCGATGAGGCTTACGCCAAAGCCGACGATGTCTTAGCTAATGCGGCCCGTTGTATTTCCGAGATCGTTACCAAGTCCGGTAAGATCAACTCCGATATGAATGACGTCAAGACCATCCTGAAAGGTGCTGGACAGGCCGTAATTGGCTTGTACACGGCTGAAGGCGATGATCGTGCCGTCACCTGCGTTGAAGAAGCTTTGAGCTCACCTCTGCTCGATAATCGTGATATCAAAGGTGCCAAGCGTATCTTGATCACGATCTCCTATAGTAAGGATTGCCCAATGCGAATGATGGAACAGAAAGCCATCACCAAGTTCATCGAAGATCGTATTGGCGGCAAAGCTCGCTTACTAAAAATCAGCCCGATACCTGACGATAGCTTGGGTAAAGCCATGCGGTTTACGATCATTGCGGCTGGTTTTGATTTGCCCGGTAACTCAGTCTACCAGCGTCCAATGGATGAGCCAGTGAGTCAAGCTCCGAAGCTGCCATCGTATCAGAACCAGCCGGTTTCCGCTCCCGTAGTGACCCCTCCTGTTCCCGTGGTTGAAGCGGCCCCTTTACCGGTAGCTAATTACGGATTCAACGAGTATCGTCGCGATACCCCAGAGGCTTCGGCTTCGTTTACACCGGAAGCTTCATTTACGCCCGAGGTTTCGTCCGTAATGCCGGAAGCAGTGGTAGAAACACCAGTCATGGCTTCTCCGTTTACAGCTCCTTCTCCTACGCTGAATGAGGAAGATAAGGTTAAACACATTGAGCAGGAAATCTGGCGGGAAGAAGACCTCAGTTCGTCCAATGCCCGAATGATTCAGGAGTTCGTCCATAAGCTCAACCACCCCGATCAGGGTTGGGAAGCGGATCTGGAAACGCCCGCATACATTCGTCAGAATATTCCTTTAGCTGATTTAATGGTCATTCTGAACGGCGAGAAAGTCAATCATTATAATTTGAACGACTAGATTCATCATTCAATAAAAAAGCCCGGCAGATAGAAGTCTGCCGGGCTTTTTACTGTATAGACAATCTATAGACGGTTCCGTTTATTCAAACATCAGATAAATCGTTACCGTATGCGAAGTCAGTCGACTGATGCCCCGGTTTGCTACGGAATTCGTTGGCTGAATTAAGTTTGCAATACCGTGCGAAAAGTGTAACTCCGGTGTAAACTTGAAATATTCGAAGAAGCGTTCGAGACCAACCCCGTATTCCACACTAAAATCGGCCGAGCGGGTAGCTAGCTGTCCTACGCCCCGGTTGATATTCTGTTTTCTCCGTACGTTCGCTTCTAGTCCGGCCCGGAAGCCAGCCACGGCGTACATCCGCGTATTCCCTCGCCGCTCGGATTTGTACTTCAGCATGAAAGGAAATTCTACCCAAGTCGATTCGCGAGTTAACCGCTGTTCAGTACCGTTCGTGTACGTCAAATCTACAGGACGACTGTAAATCGAAAGCGTTAGCGGCGAAAATCGGAAATCCAGCCGTGGGCTCAGGTACACGTTCATCAAAAAACCCATCCGGAAACCCATGGAATTCGGTGAATGCATCGAACGGACCGAATCCTGCGTATTGTATTGGTCAGAGTGTTTGACCTGAAAACGCGTATTGGGTAGACCAAAGAAAAACCCGTAGTGAACCGTTTTATCATCGTAAAACTCCAGGTGTTTTCGCTGATAAATCGTATTCTGAGCTTTTACGGCGGGCATACCCAACACCATAAAAATAAAAATCAGGCCCGGGAGCGTTGAGCGTTGAAAAGAAGAAGAGCCGGAAACATGATCCGCGGAAGTCTGTACTTTAATAGCTCGAAACGCAATCGCCATAAATTATTATTTCTTTCCTAGATAGATAGAACTGATACCAAAGGTCAAAGAGATAGCTCGGGTTTGGCGAAAACCGGATTGTTCGTAAATCGCCAGAAAATCCTTACCATCCGGAAATGCCTGAACGGATTCGGGCAAATAACTATATGCCGCTCGATCTTTCGAAAAGAACTCTCCAATCGTTGGCGTAATGTACTTAAAATAAAAGTTGTACAGGTGCTTGAAAAGAAAACCTTTCGGCTTAGAAAATTCCAGTACAACACAGGTTCCGCCCGGCTTCAAGACCCGGTTCATGTCGGATAGACCTTTACCCAGATTCTCGAAATTCCGTACGCCGAAAGAAACGATCACAGCATCAAAAGAATTGTCCGGGAAGGGCAGCTTTTCTGAATCCCCCAGTTGTAATTCGATGATGTCGTCGTGACCCAGCTTTTTGATTTTCTCCCGACCGTGAGCCAGCATACCCGCTGAAATGTCTACGCCTACGATTTTCTTCGGCTTTAGCGAAAGAGCCTCCAAGGCAAAATCGCCCGTACCCGTAGCAATATCAAGAATCGTCTGGGGTTTTTCGGGCTTGAGTAAACGAATGGCTTTTTTCCGCCAGAGAATGTCAATCCCGAGGCTCAGAAAGTGATTCAGGAAATCATATCGGTGCGAAATGTTATCGAACATTTTGGCAACCTGTTCCTTTTTGCTGCTATTCTGCTCTTCTTTATAAGGTACGACCACGTCTGCTAGAATTTAAATGACCTGAAAATCATAGGCTTGCTGTATAACATTATACGCTGGTTTGCCCGGGAAAGTTCGGCAAAGGTACGTGACTTCGCACGAATGATTTTTACGAGGTACAAAAAAACAGCGACTCCAAAGAAGCCGCTGTTTCCAAGTAAACGTTTTCGGAAGACCTTCGTACAAAACGATCAGCCGTACCGAAGCGTTTTATTTGATTTCCACATCAAAATCGACATTGGCGTCGTCATCGCCGGGAATGGGAGAGCCATCCTTTACCCCGGGCTGATGCCGAAGCTGTACTTTCAATTTTCCCTTTACCGCCGTAGCCTGGGTTTTAATTTCTCCGACCAACCCAACGGGTCGGTTATTACGATCCTTGTCCGTAATCGTAACGGTCATCGAGCCAACTGGACTGGGCGTCATCACCACGAGGTGTTCATAATCTCTTTCCTTAATTTCTTCCGTTACATTCTCTACCGGTGATTTGGATTCATCCAGAAAACGTAAGGCATACGTATACGTCTGATCTTTCGCCAGCACGATGGAATCGATTACGGGAGCATTTCCGCCCTCCCCGTCTACATCCTTCCAGGTATACACTTTTGAAGTACCATTACCCGTCAGCGTTAATTCTACGGTCGTAATCAATTCGTTTTCATCCGGTTCCGGATCATCCTCTTTTTTGCAGGAGGCTAAAGTAACTAAGGCAAGGAGTGGCAAATACAGCCAGAATTTCTTTTGCATAAAACGTTGAAGTTTGCGAACGGAAATTTTCCTTTCGGTAAACGTGGAACAAATTCGTTACAAAAGTAGCATACTTTGCAACATTGTTGCATAAACAAGGTAAACTTTTGTTTCTGAACACAAAAAAGCTCAGGCCATAAACAGACCTGAGCTACGAATGAATGCTATCAACGTATAATTACCGTAATAAACCCGCGAGTTTTTCAAGTCCCAGAATAGTAAAGGTCGGATCGCCTCCGGGCGTGTAGGAAGGATTGCTCGAAGCGAACAACTGATCGACCAGAGCACTCATTTCTTCGGCAGATAAACGGGTCAGGTAGCGAGCCGCCGAACGCTTGGCAAATGAACGGGCCAAGGCTTCGGGTCGGTCCAGTTTCAATTCGGCGTAATGTTGTCGAAACTGAGCCAATAAGCCTTCGAATAAATCCTCTTCATTTTCATCCATCACTTCGGCGGGTATACCGTACAGGATGAACGCATCTTTTCCAATTTCAGCGAAATCAAAGCCTAAAGCCCGGATTTCCTGCTGAATTTCGAGTACCAATTGAAAATCAATCGGATTTAGGGTGACTGTTTTCGGAAACAACAATTGCTGGGATGCTGCATTACGCTTTTCCAGGGAACCCCGGTACTTATCGTACAGAATGCGTTCGTAAGCCGCCTTTTGATCAATCACCATGAGTCCTGACTTTACCTGCGAGAGTACGTAGCGATTATGCACCTGAAACAGCATCCGTTCATAATCCAGTAAAGGAGCTTTAGCCGCTGGACGGGGCGTCGCTTTCGAACTGAAGGTTTGCTCGTGGGCAGACTCTTGCGGAGTTTCTTCAAGGGGTTCGGCAGGCGACTCTTCCATCGGCAGCCGATTGGCCTTACTCTGAAAAGTAATGCTGGATCCTACCGAAATCGCTTCTTCTTCCGGAGCAGCTTCGGGAGCGGGTGGCGTGAAGGGTTTTACACTGGGAATAATATCGGGGGGAATAGCAAAAATACTGTGACGCTCTTCCTTAATCGGGCCTTCGAGTCCTTCAAACAACTTTTCCCAGCTACTGACATTCCGTTTAGGAACCGGGGGTCGGGAAGCCTGCGAAGCGTACGAGTCACGGCTGGGAACTTGTTCTTCGTCGGTAACTTTTCGATTCTCGCGAACGGACGCGTCGAAGTGACTGGCGTAGTCTTTCTGCTGAAACGAAAGCGATTGAGCCGGGTTGAGCAGATTGACGTCCATCTCAAAGTCGATGGCCGGAGCCAGTCCGTATACACCCGTCGCCCGTTTCACCGCCGCCCGCACAATCGCGTATACGGAGCGTTCGTCATCAAACTTAATTTCCGTTTTAGTCGGATGGACGTTGATGTCAATATGAGCCGGGTCGATTTCGATATTGAGTACGTAAAAGGGATGATTGCCTTCGGGAATGAGTCCTTCAAAACCACTCAGTACGGCGTGGTGCAGGTACGGATGGCGAATGAATCGCTGATTGACGAAAAAGAATTGCTCGCCGCGTACTTTCTTAGCAAACTCCGGTTTCCCAATAAAGCCCGATACTTTCACGAATGGGGTTTCTTCTCGCGTATCTGCCAGTTGTTCCCGGTAGTTTTTCCCGAATAAATCAACAATCCGGCGGGACATTTTGCCCCCCGGCAAATTGTATACTTCCGTTTCGCCGTGGTGTAATGTGAAGCTCACTTCGGGATACGACAAAGCAACCCGCTGAAATTCGTCCAGTACGTGACGCATCTCTACAGGATTGGATTTCAAAAAGTTACGACGAGCCGGAACGTTAAAAAACAGATTTTTCACGCAGATGTTCGTGCCAACGGGCGTCTGGCAAGGCTCGTGCGTTTTCAGTTCAGAAGCGTCAATTTTCAGGTGCGTACCCAGTTCATCCGATTCCCGGCGGCTGCGTAATTCGACCTGAGATACCGCCGCGATGGATGCCATCGCTTCACCCCGGAAACCCATGGTACGGATTTTAAACAAATCTTCTGCCGTGCGGATTTTAGAGGTAGCGTGACGTTCAAAACACATCCGGGCGTCGGTTTCAGACATTCCGATACCATTGTCAATAACCTGAATCAGCGTACGACCCGCGTCTTTGACCAGCAACTGAATTTGCGTAGCCCCTGCATCGATGGAATTTTCAAGCAACTCCTTCACTACCGATGCGGGTCGTTGTACGACCTCGCCCGCCGCAATCTGGTTCGCAATAGAATCGGGCAGGAGTTGAATTATATCTTGCATGAAAAAAATCGGCTTATAATGGGTCTTCCGAATGAATGTATGATTCCGAAAAAGACTCTGAATGAATTCCTAATCGGGTGTGTTGGATACTGTAGAAACGCGAATTTCGTCCAAATCCCTCGTAAAAGCGAACCGAATTTTTGAAATATGTATGTTTTGAACTCATACTTTAGAGATATTTTCGCGTTCTCGTAGTACGTATTGATGATCAGGATGTTGAAGAATAAGTTAGTTTATCTGGGATTAAGTGTTCTGTGGGCTCTGACGGCTTGGAAATCCCCGAAATCTATTGAACGTGTAAGTACGGAAAGTCAACCGGTCTCTTCCCTCGTACTGACGAACCCGATGCTGGATTCTACCAGAGTTTCGGCCGCTCAGCTATGGGTGGACAGTACCCTTTCGAGCATGACACTGGACGAGAAGATCGGCCAGTTTTTTGTCATTGGTACGTACTCCAATCGGTATGAATCATACTACGCGACCATTGATCGACTCATCAAAGCGTATCATGTTGGAGGGGTAATCTTTTTTCAGGGAGACCCGTATTCACAGGCTGAACTGAGCAATCGGTATCAGCGGCAGTCGCGGATTCCCCTCATCGTTTCATTGGATGCTGAAAACGGTTTAGGGATGCGGCTGGCGTTGGGTACGTCCTTTCCGCATCAGATGACCCTGGGAGCCATTCAAAACAATCAGTTGATTTACGAAATGGGGCGGGAAATTGGTCGTCAGTGTAAACGCATTGGTGTACAGATGAATTTTGCCCCGGTCGTAGATGTTAACTCCAATCCGCTCAATCCGATTATTGGGTACCGTTCGTTCGGCGAAGATCCCGTAAACGTAGCCGAAAAAGGAAAGGCCTACGCCCGAGGCTTACAGGAAGCGGGCGTACTAGCCTGTGCCAAGCATTTTCCCGGCCACGGCGATACCCATACCGATTCACACCGTACCTTACCCAAAATCACGCACGATCTGGCCCGTCTCAATCAGTTTGAGCTGCCGCCCTTTCGGGCTTTAATCGAAGACAGTGTGGCGAGTATTCTGGTCGCTCACCTGGAAGTACCGGCCTACGAATCCCGACCCATTGCGTCTACCCTTTCGGCCCCCATCGTTACGGATTTGCTAAAGAATCAGCTCAAGTTCAATGGACTGGTGGTGACGGATGCCATGAATATGCGGGGCGTGACGAAGGGAAAACTCGCTCCGGAAGCCAACTTACAGGCCTTACTGGCGGGTAATGATCTATTACTGCAACCCGAAAGCGTGGGAGCTTCCGTACAAAAAATCAAGCAGGCCATCGAAAGCGGCCAGATTAGCGAAGAGGAAATTAACCGCCGCGTCCAGAAAATTCTGTATGCGAAACATCGGGTCGGACTGGTGCCGTATCAGGCGGTTCCGGTGAGTAAGACGCTGGTTAAAGAATTGAAAACGCCGCAGTCGGAAGCCTTGCGGCAGCAACTGTACGAAAATGCGGTAACGGTCGTCAAGAATGACCAGTCACTAATTCCATTCGTCCAACTAGATACCCTGAAACTGAGTGCCATTGCCATTGGCGAAAGCGATGGTAACGTTTTCCAGAACACCTTACGCAAATACGCCAACGTAACGTGTTACGCCAACGGTACCAAAACCGACGAGCGTTTTTTTGCGGAAATGCTGGCCAAAGTCGATTCCAGTCAGGTGGTCATTGTCAGTCTGCACGAAATGCGGCAGAAGGTGGCTCAGAACTACGGGGTTTCCTGGGCGTCGGTAGAATTTATCAAGCAACTGGTGAAGCGGGGTAACCGCGTAGTCGTTTGTGCCTTTGGCAACCCCTATAGCCTGAAATATTTCCCGACGGTACCGACGCTGGTATGCGGTTACGAAGGCGATCCCTACGCTCAAATGGCAGTAGCGGAGGTACTCTTCGGAGCCATTCCGGCTCTGGGTAAATTGCCGGTATCGGTTGAAGGTTTGTTTCCAGTAGGACACGGCTTGCCTACCCAGGCCATTGGCCGACTGAGTTACGGTCAGCCCGAAACAGTGGGAATGAATTCAGGCAAACTGCAACGCATTGATGCCATTATGGATGAGTCGATCCGGAAGGGAGCTTTCCCCGGTGGACAGGTACTCGTCGCTCACAAAGGCCGCGTAGTCTGGCAGAAAAACTACGGAAAACTTACCTACAACCTCACTCCGTTCGAGCCCGTTCGGGATACCACTCTGTACGACCTAGCCTCGGTAACGAAAGTAGCCGCTACGCTACAGGCCGTAATGTTACTCAACGAAAACGGGCTTCTGGATCTCAATCAGCAAGTATCGTATTACCTGCCTGAACTGATAGGAACGTCGAAAGAACACCTGGTCATTCGCGACGTATTGATGCACCAGTCGGGTCTGCTGGCGTATCAGCCCTTCTGGGAACGTACCAAACCCCAAGGCATTTTCAGTCCCGATTTCGATGTACGGGTAGATACCCTGAACTATACGTTGCTGGTGGCCCGCGACCTGTGGACCAAACCTGCTACCATTGATTCCGTTTGGAAATGGGTAGTAAATAGCCCGATGACCGGGCAACGTGATCGTCGGGGTCAGTACAAGTTTATCTATTCCGATCTGGGCCTGATTATGTTGCGTCGCCTCGTCGAGCAGGTTTCCAATCAGCCGCTGGAAGAGTTGGTACAGGATGCCTTTTACGAACCACTGGGCATGTACAATACCCTTTTCAGTCCGCTCTGGAATGGGGTAAGCGACTGGAAAATTGCTCCAACGGAAGACGACCGGGTCTTTCGAGAAGTCCTGCTTCGCGGCACCGTTCACGACCAGAATGCGGCTATTCAGGGCGGTGTATCGGGTCACGCGGGTTTGTTCAGTACGGCCAACGATCTGGCGATTCTAATGCAGATGAATTTACAGAACGGGTATTACGGTGGGCGACGGTACTTTTTGCCCTCCACAGTGCCCATGTTTTCGCATAACTATACGCTTCGTAGCCATCGGGGACTGGGTTGGGATCGGCAACCCGACGCCAATGGCAATGCGTACATCTCTTCTTTTGCTTCACCCCGGGCTTTTGGCCATTCGGGTTTCACGGGAACGCTAGTCTGGGCTGATCCGGCGACCGATCTGGTGCTGATTTTTCTTTCCAATCGCGTCCATCCGAACGCCAACAATAATCTGATTACCAGCCTGCGAATCCGGCGTCGAGTGATGGATGCGGCGTATGAGGCGATTGAAACGTCTATTATTTCGCAGAAGTAAACCGATGGAATATACTTCGCTGAAACAGCAACTGGCAGATAAAGGATACGCCATTACCAAGCCTCTTTTCAATGCCGTGGAAATCGATGCGATTCTGCGGCACGTAGCGGAAGTAGATCCGGCGAAACCAACCTTCCGCAAGACGACTGATCTGTTTGCCATCCGGCAGTTTCTAAAGGAAGTGCCTGCCGTACAGCCTCTGTTGTTCAAGCCCGCTTTCAATGCTTTAGTAGAGGAACTATTGGGCAAAAATGCTTTCCTCGTTAAGTCCATCTATTTTGATAAACCCGAACAGTCGAACTGGTTTGTTGCCTATCACCAGGACTTAACCATTTCTGTGGATCAGAAAATAGATTGGGAAGGCTTCGGTCCCTGGACGGTGAAGCAAAATCAGTTTGCCGTACAGCCTCCGCTGACAATCCTGGAAAATAACCTAACGATTCGTATTCACCTGGACGATACGACTGAATCGAATGGAGCCTTAAAAGTGATTCCGGGATCGCATTGCAAAGGGGTGTACCGACCCGAAGCCATCGATTGGCAGCAGGAAACGGAAGAAATCTGTCCGGTAGAATCGGGGGCCGTAATGCTTATGAAGCCGCTCTTACTACACGCGTCCAATCGTACTACCAATCAGCAGCGACGCCGGGTGATTCATCTGGAATTCAGTAACGAGGCTCTACCCAAACCTCTGCAATGGTCAGAACAGTGTTTTCCTTTCTGATTCATCTACGTTCCCAAAACTTTATAACCCTTTGGGAAACAAATCGTAATCTGTACCTATCAGAGCCGTACCAAAGTCACACTCATCAGGCCGATTACCACATCATTAGCTAAGGCCGTAAGCTTGAATTCTTTCAATGTTTTTGCAGGATTTAGCGGCAAGTCCAGTACCGTAGCAGCTCCGCCTTCGATTTCCTTGCCGTTGTACTGGCTGCCTTTTTCCCCATAGACGACTTCGCCCGTTTTCAGGTGTACGCGGGGTGGATGTACGGCTCCGGTTGAGAAGGCAAAGCCATCGTCCAGATAGTCTTTTTCGATGGGCCACCAGTTTTCGGGATTGCGTAGTACTAATCGCTCCGCAGTGCCGTCCGTATAACTGATTTCCAGCATCCCATTTTCGATCCGGCTCTGCATGGGATTGGTCGAACCCGCCAGGAGCAGGTACGCGTGCGAAGCCCGGCCGGTTACAGGCAGTCGAGCCTCCGTTGGGTAATTGTCCCAGCGGGAAACGAAAAGGATGTTCTTCCCCTCCGCTGGTGACTGAAACCGAATCCCTTGCGGCAAGGTAAGCGTGTGGTGGTGCTGAGCGAGGTGCTTACGTAAACCCGCGTCGTCGATCTCTGCCATCAATAGCGGGTGCGTCCATTCGCCAATACCTTGCGTAGGTAGTTGCAGCGTAGGCGTTTGCGGTCGGGGCGACAGGTATTGATTCTTGAAAATCTGTGTTACCCGGTCGTTGAAGTACGGCGTCAGCGATACTGGCTCCTGAGAAGATTCCGGCAAGGCAGCCTCCCAGTTAGTCAGCGTCAGGGAGAAATGCTCGCCTGAATTGGTTTGAATCGTTATCGGATTGGTACCGGGATGAAGCTGAGCCATCGAAATCTGGATTGGTTTAGACAACCCTCTGGGTTGCAGTTTTACTTCCGCGGAGACCCCTTGAACGGTGTACTGCAGCTCCATGGTTTGATCCGTGTGATTTTTTAGCTGAAAGACTGTCTGTTGCGACTGAGTCACGATTGATAACCGTTCCTGTACTTTAAAACAAACGGGATGCCACCAGGTCAGCTGTCCCTGTTTTAGCTGGACAAAGGCCGTTCGCGAACCGGGTTTGGAAGTAATCGTTGCACGCAGGGTATGTCCCTTCGTTTGTACATTCTGCCAGACTCCCTGCGGGTCAAAAATCTTCTGAATGAGAGTTCCGGGAAATTGAAAAGTCTGTGTGGTACCCTGAGCGTAGGTATCGCGTAATGGAATGGACTTGAAATCATTTCCCGTCCACTCTACTCGTATTTCATACGAATCCTGGGCGGGACTGTTGAGTTCGATCACGGGCTGGCCAATGGCGTCGGGTACCGTTTTCCAGGCTACTTTCTTTCCGTTGATGGTGATTTGCTTGATCCCATCCCGTAAGGCGTTTACCCGTAGGCACAAATCCAGTTTCTTCGGAAACCGGGGTTTCAGGGTGTATACTTCCGTCAGGCCGTTTCGCTTGAAGTCGTACAACAAATCCGGAATTTCCAGGGATGCGTACGTCCAGGCTTTGGGTAAGCCCGGACGAATCAGGAGCCGGTTGTTCAACGCATCCGGTACGATACCGAATAACCCTTCCACGAGCGTTCGGGAATTGATACCGACCGGGTCACCAAAATCCCGGTAGGCTTCCCCGCGGTTAGCATCGTAATGGGAAATCTGAACAAAGTTTCCGGGACTTCCCCCCAGATACATCGATGCCAGCAATTCGCTTTTCCAGAGTTTGAAGGCTTCTTCCGTACGCCCCGCCTCCCAGTTTGCCAGAGCCGTATGAGCCGATTCGGCCAGGGCTACGTTATTAATGGACCACTCATACGGCATCCAGTTGCTGGTTGAAATCGTATAAAAGCCTTGGTCTTTCAGCCCGTTGGCCCGTACTGGAATGTGCGGAATCTGGGTATCTACGTAGCGTAAGTTCTGGTAGGCCTGAAAAGCATCGGGCACGTCGGAATCGATGGCGTGGTAGATCGTCCAGAGGGCCGGTACGTCGTGGCGTTTTTTCAGCCCCATGGCATCCTGAAATTCGGCATAAACCCCTTTTTCGGGAATCCACAGAACGCGGTTGATCGCCCGATGAATGGTTTCAGCTTCCCGTTCGTAGGGTTTCGCATCTTCGCCCAGTAGTTTCGCCAGCGTGGCCGCCATCCGATTGGCCCGGTAGTTGTACGCCGAGGTATGGGTAACGGCTCCGCCGCTGTATTGCAGGGCGTCACTGGCCCAAATGGCCGCGTAGGCATCGTAGAGGCCGTCACCATCGGGATCGAAGTTGCGTTTTTCCCAGGCCAGATGTCGCTGGATAACTGGCCATAGCTCGCGGGCTAGGGTCAGATCGCCCGTCCAGTTCAGGTGCCAGAGCAGGGCGTCGATATACACTAGATTCATGTCGTAATGGTGCGGACGAATGGATTTCCCTTCCGGATCACGGCTGATATAGCCACTCGTAAATACCGCATTCCCCAATTTTTCCTGCTGGCGAGCCAGATGATTGGCCGTATCCGGTACGCTCGGTCCGGAAGCGGGTGCGGTCACCTGCGACTGAGCGTAAGCACGAAAATGCGTTCGTGCCCGGTCGTGCCAGCCCAGCGGATCGGCCGTATACGCTCCCCGCCAGCCATTCAGGCGAATTCGCCAGCCGATGGCTCCGTGCAAATACGAAGGCGTTTCCCAGATGGCATCTGAAGCGATACTGAGGGCACCGCCAACGGTATTGAGGTAAGGATCAGGCGTTTTGACCTGAATGCGATCCGCTATTTTTTTTCGGGCGATTTCGGCTTCGGCAAAAAGAGTCGCGGCATTTGCATACACCAGTTCTGCTTTACTTTCCGGATTCTGCAAAGCAAAGTACAGCGGCTCATTTCCTTTTACCCAACCCGTCAGTACGGGCGAAGCCGCCGCCCGGGATTGAGCCAGTTGCAACGGAGACTCTTGTTGCGTAGCATCGGATAGTTGAACCGTAGAAGCCGCCGGCACGAAGCCGAGTAGAATCTGTTCTTTTTTAAGTTTGGCTGTTTCAGTAGAAGTAGATTGTACGGGCAGTCCGGAACCGTACCGGAGAGTGAAGGTATTTTTCTGAATGTTGAAACGATTATCGGTACAGTATTCAGGCTTCAGGTAAAAGCTTGATTCCGGATCGGGCCCCATGTCGCCATTTCGATTGAACTTTTTTCCGCTGGCTCCGCCGAAAGTCCAGCATAGCTCCAGATCATTCGATACGTTTTTGAATTGAGCTTTAACGATGATTCCTTCCGCGTCGGCCAAGGGTAGAATGATTAGTTCGAGCGTTCCCCTTCCTAAAAGCTTATCCTTGATTTCGTACAACATCGAGCCGGGTCGGTACCGGGCCGTGATGGTGTCTGCGTCATTCAGCCATTTACTGACCGAGCCTTTCATCAGGCCAAATTTCAGGTTACCGCCCATTCCCGGCATATAGAGAGCAAACTCGGGCAGATCGCCCGCTTCGGCCCGAAAAGCCGTGTTGGTTCCGTATAGGGCTCGGGTAAACCTTCGCTTGCCATTGACAATGACGAAATCTTTACCCTCGGGTCGGTACCGTAAGGCCCGTTGCTCGCCGTGCCAGGAACGATCGGGCAGGGCAACGGGATACAATTCTTGAGCCTGAAGCTCATACACGAAAACAAAATGGGTTAAGAAAAAAAATCCCCCTATCAAAAGTCTATGGGGGATTGACTTACTTTGCTGAGTCATTCTACGTACGTTTTCGTTTCGAATGATCGCTTTCCTTCGAATTATTGCCTGTACTGTATACCAACTTTGTAACCCCATACCGTTAAGCTTTTACAAATTATCCCGTATGCTTCTTCGTTCGTACGCCAGTCGTTTTTTCTGTTACGTGAGCCTGTTATGGGTAGGACTGTTTTTTCAGGGTTGTGTCCCCGACTTTCTGTTTTCTGATCCGGAGTGGGTGGTGATTGAAGCGTTTAGTCATGAACCGATTTTTAAACGCAAAACGGGCATTTTGATCAGCCCTCGGGAAGTGGCAGCCACCGTTACTTTCGACAGTACCTGTATTTATGATTTACAGAGTGTCGATCAGCATGACTGGAATAAGGTGATTGGGCTGGGCTTTGTCGGATCCAAAAATCAGGATTTAGGTTCAGCACCGCATCAGGTAGACGGGGCTCGGGTAGCCTGGCGGTGGAATCCGGAAACGCAGAAAATTGATCTGGGTTGTTATGCATACGTGGACGGCCAACGCACGGCCTTCAAAGTCGGCGAAACCTCCATTAATCAACCCACTCGCCTGAGTATTAAAATTGATTACGGTCGAAAGGAATATCGGGTCATGGACGGTGAGCCCGTACGATTCAATCACAACAAGAAATTTGCTTATAAAACGGGATTGTACTTTGGTGGGAATCAGCCCGCTCCCCATACCATTCGGGTGCGGATTAAGTATTAAAGGTTACTGCCAACCGTTGATACCCCGGGTTGTACCCGGGCACTAATGGTTGTCACAAACGCATTCGTCTCCCCGCATTTCAAGCGGGGCTATTCGTATTAAAGCCCTTCGGGGTTGGGAAATCCCAACCCCGAAGGGCTTTAACGTGATTAACCATGGGTGCAACCCATGGCCCGACCCGACCCATGAAAGGCTACAAAGCTCCCTTTAAAATCGCGGGACGCTCATTGGCCACCTTCAGTACTAGCTCACCGAAGAGCGTATTTGACCAGGCAAACCATTTGCGGGTGAAGTTGTTCGCGTCGTCTTTGTTGAACGATTCGTGCATGAAGCCCGTACCCGCGTGCGTCATTTTTTGTTGTTTCAGCTGAGCCCGGATTTCCGCGTCGCTTTGGGAAGTCAACGCCCGCATCGTAACCGCAATCGGCCAGATGCTGTCCACCAGCGTGTGTGGACTACCGATTCCCTCGCCCGCTTTTCCTTTCGAGAAATACGGGTTAGAATCGCTCAAAATCAGTTTTCGTGTATTCTGATAAATCGGGTCTTTCACCGATACAGAATCCAGGTACGGCAGAGCCAGCAGACTCGGTACGTTGGCATCGTCCATAAACAGAGCATTGCCAAAGCCGTCTACTTCAAACGGAAATACTTTACCGAACTTCGGGTGCTCTACAATGGCGTATTTCTTCAACGCCTGCTCCACTTCCGTCGCCAGCGTTTTACACTCCGTTGCTAGAGCCGAGTCACCAATTTTCTGACTGATTTCCGCTGCTTGTTTCAAAATCGCTACGGCAAAGAAATTCGATGGTACCAGGAACGGATAAATCGTGGCATCATCCGAAGGACGGAAGATACTCGTGATCAACCCTACGGGTTTGGTCGGGTTGCCGTAGCCATTGCCGGGAACGGTATCCGTAGCCCAGGCCGTTTTACGGGTGAAGGTATACGGACCGCGATTTTCTTTCCGCTGCTGTTCACGGAACGTCTGGATAATCATCCGGATGGACTGTTTCCAATCCGCATCAAACGGACTCGTATCGCCCGTCGTTTTCCAGTACCCATACGCCAGCCGAACCGGATAGCACAGGGAATCGATTTCCCACTTCCGTTCGTGCAGTTCGGGCTTCATCTTCGTGTTATCCGAATACCACTCGCTGTGGCCAGGGCCGTTGTAGAAGGCATTCGCATACGGATCAATCAGGATACATTTGGTCTGGCGACGGACTACTCCTTCGATCAGTTTCCGCAGCGGCTCATCGTCTTTTACCAGCGAGAGATAAGGCCATACCTGAGCCGTACTGTCGCGAAGCCACATCGCATCGATGTCGCCCGTAATGACGAAGGTATCGGGTTTGCCGCCTTTTTCACTGTAATGAACCGTGGTATCGAGGGTATTGGGGAAGCAATTGCCAAACAGCCAGGCCAGCTCCTCATCCCCAATCATTTTCTGTACTCGCTGGATGGTGGCTTCTACGGCTTTGCTGGTAAAATTGCGTTTGTTGGCCGCAATTCGTACTTCCGGGAAAGCCGCCGCCGCCTTACCCGTAAACGGAAGCATCATTCCCGCACCCGCCAGGGCCGACTGTTGAATAAAATCTCTACGATTCATGTGTTTCTTGACTATTTTTCAGTGTAGCGTTTTCAGTTGATATAGTGCAGAAACTTCGATTTTAACTCGAAGCCGCAACGGATTTGTCCGGATGACTTATTTGGTAATCACACCCAGCTCGGCCACGCGAGCCCAGGTTTCCTTTCCGTTCGTAGACTCTACCGCTACAAACCGCAGGAATTGTCCCGGCATTGTTTGTTTAAAACGTACGCGTTGTTCGAGCGGGTTATTCTGAATGTTATCGAATTGACCCTCCGCAACGGGCTGTCCCCAGTTTTCACCATCGGTCGATACGTACACTCGGTATTTGTAAACCGTACCACTGCGGTGATCCGAAGCGTCGGGAGTGTACGTAAAGCCTTTCAGCCCGAGTGTTTCGCCTAAATCAAGCGTGAGCGTATGCGGATAGGAAGCGTCTTTGGCCGAAGTCCATACGGTCGTTGGATCCCCATCGATAGCCTTATCCGCTTTCTGATCAATTTTCCATTTGGTAGAAGGCATATCAAAATCTACCGTCGTTACCGGACCGCTCTGGGCCTCGCCGAAGGCCCGAGCTTTCACCGTAGCCGCCTGCGGCAAGGCAAACGATTCACTGTATAGCGGCGAAGTCGCTTTCGGCTCCGATCCATCCAGCGTGTACCGAATTTCCCGAACGGATACGGGCGAACTGATCGTAACGGTTCCTTTCTGATCCCGACGAACCGTCGGAGCGAGTAATTGCTCGGGTTCCGTATAGACACCCAACTCGCTGATGGTTACTGCTACGGGCGATTTCGTAATCCGAACGCGGATTTTTTCCGTGGTATGATACTTCGGCAAGCGTACCAGCCGCAAGGCTCCTACGCTGGTGCCCCGGTGGATTTCTTTCCAATCCCCGTTTTCCCAGATGTCCAGAGCAAACTCCTCGATTCGCTGGCCTAAAGCGATAGCCTCCCGAATACTCAGTACATTGAACGAAACGGGTTTCGACCAGCTCAGGACCAGTTCCGGCGTCGTTACGTTGTCTTTGCTGGCCCAATAGGTTTGGCGATTATTGTCGAGCATGGTTTTTACCGCAAAGCCCCGGCCACCCGTAGCCGTTACCTGAGCCGTATTTGCCCAGTTTTTGCTGAAGGTCTTCTTCAAAATTTCACCGAAACTTTTCAGAATGGCCACGTCGTCTTCGTGTAACTGACCGCGTTTATCAGGCGAGAGACCCAGATCAAACGCGGCTCCGCGACCCACACTTTTATAGTACAGTTCCAGCAACTGCTGTGGGGATTTGGACTTCCCATCCTGGCTGGCGTGATAAAACCAGCCTGGTCGCAGGGGTACGTCACACTCCGCCGGAATCCATTTCTCTCCGTTTCGTGTACCTGTCGGAGCGTCGTAGTCATTGGCGTTGCCGGGTACGCCTTTGCTTTTCCCATCCGCCGCCGTAGGCGTAAAAGTTGCCCAGGAAGTTTCGTTAGCAAAACCCTTTTCATTGCCTACCCAGCGAACGTCCCAGCCTATATCACTGAAAATGTTGGCATTGGGTTGTAGTTTCCGGGTAATTTGCCAGGTGTTGTCCCAATCGTAATACGTCAGGTTATTGATTTTCCGAGATTCGCGGGCCCCGCCGTAGTACCCATCGCCGCCGTTGGCACCATCGTGCCAGGACATAAACAACTCACCGTATTGTGTGTACAATTCCTTAAGCTGGGCCTGGTAAATGGGCAGGTATTGGTCGGTCCCGTATGCTGCACTGTTACGGTCCCAAGGTGAGCAGTACAGGCCAATTTTCATGCCGTTTTTCCGGCAAGCTTCCACCATTTCCTTCACCATATCGCCCTTTCCGTTGCGGAAGGGACTTTTACTGATGTTATAGTCGGTGGTTTTAGTTGGCCAAAGGCAGAAGCCGTCGTGGTGCTTGGCGACGAATACAATACCCCGAAATCCGCCCGCTTTGGCTGATTTTACGATTTGTTCAGCACTAAAATTCGAGGGATTAAACGTCTTCGGATCCGCATCACCGTAACCCCACTCTTTGTCTTCAAAGGTCGTAGGCGTAAAGTGAACAATGCAGTACATTTCCGTATCGTGCCACTTCAACTGGCGAGCGGAAGGTAAGGCTCCGTAGGGCTTGGGAGCTTGCTGAGCAAGCGTAGACAGGCTTAAAAAACAGCCTAAAATCGGTATAAAGAAGTGTTTCATAGTAGTCTATAGATGCAGCGGTTCTGTTCGTTAACGGCTTATCCTTACGTAGCTAAGCGAAAAAACAGCGTCTTAGACTCGTTTAGATAATAAAAAATTTTAAGAATCCACGAAGGTATTCGTTTCATGGCATCGGTTTCTTTTTATCCACTGAAAAAAAAGTCAAAAGCGGTAACTTTACTTGTTTTTACGTTGTTACAAACTCATGGCAGAAACTAAGCTTCCCACCATATCCACCGAGCCCGCCGGTCAGGAACTCATTGAAATTTTAGGTGCCCGTGAGCACAATCTCAAAAACGTTGATTTAACCATTCCCCGGAACAAGCTGGTCGTCATTACCGGCATCAGCGGTTCGGGAAAATCGTCGCTGGCGTTTGATACCATTTATGCCGAAGGGCAGCGACGCTACATGGAAAGCTTTTCGGCCTACGCCCGGGGCTTCATTGGTTCAATGGAACGGCCGGATGTCGATAAAATTGAAGGTCTTTCGCCCGTCATTTCCATTGAGCAGAAAACGACGTCCAAGAACCCCCGTTCTACGGTAGGAACCACCACCGAAATCTATGACTTTTTGCGTTTGCTCTACGCCCGGGCGAGTGAGGCCTACAGCTACGTAACGGGTGATAAAATGGTTCAGTTTTCGCAGGATCAGGTCATTGATCAGATTTTGAAGGATTACGACAACCGGAAAACAATTTTACTCGCTCCAATTGTACGAGGTCGGAAAGGACATTACCGCGAACTCTTCGTACAGATTGCCAAACAGGGGTATACGAAAGTGCGGGTCGACGGTGAAATTCAGGATATTGTTCCGAAGATGCAGCTCGACCGCTTCAAAATTCACGACATTGAAGTAGTAATCGATCGGCTCATTCCTAAAACCGACGATCGTTTTCGCCTGAGTCAGTCCGTCGGAAAAGCCCTGCAAATGGGCAAAGGCCTGATGTTGTTGCAGGACGATCAGGACCAGACCCGCTGGTTTTCCAAAAACCTGATGGATCCCGTTTCGGGAATTAGTTACGACGAACCCGCCCCTAATGCGTTTTCGTTTAACTCGCCCTACGGCTGGTGCCCGACCTGTCAGGGTTTGGGCGTGATCGAAGAGATTACGATTGATTCCATTATCCCGGATAAGAAACTGAGTATCAGCCGGGGGGCTATTGCCCCCATTGGTGAGTACCGCGAACTCTGGATTTTTAAGCAACTGGAAGTTCTGCTCAAACCCTTTAAGGTGAGTCTGACGACGCCGATTGAAAAGTTTCCGCCCGAAGCGATGGAAATGATGATGTACGGCTCGGACGAACCCGTTCCGGTACCTTCGAAAAAGTACGAGGGTACGGAGTGGAATACCAAGTACGAAGGCATCATCAACTTCCTTAAACGTCAACAGGAAAGCGGATCGGATAAGATTCAGGACTGGCTGAAGGATTTCATGGTCATCAAAGCCTGTCCGGAATGTCAGGGAGCCCGTCTGAAAAAAGAAGCCCTTTGGTTCAAGATTGACGATAAGAATATTGCCGAGCTGGCAAACATGCAGATTTCGGAGCTGGCTTCTTGGACGATGGGTCTGGAAGACCGCCTGAGCGACCGTCAGCAGGTGATTGGGAAAGAAGTACTGAAAGAAATCCGCAAGCGGATTGGCTTCCTGCTCAACATTGGTCTGGATTATCTGACGCTCAATCGGCCCCTGCGAAGTTTGTCGGGTGGTGAAGCCCAGCGGATTCGTCTGGCCACTCAGATTGGTACGCAGTTGGTTGGCGTTCTGTATATCATGGACGAACCGAGTATTGGTCTGCACCAACGCGACAACGTCAAATTGATTCAGTCGCTCAAGGATTTGCGGGATTTGGGTAATACCGTTCTGGTCGTTGAACACGATAAGGACATGATGCTCGAATCGGATTTCCTTGTGGACATCGGTCCGGGAGCGGGTCGTCACGGCGGTTCTGTCGTGGGTCACGGGACACCCCAGCAATTCCTCGAAAACCGTTCGACTACTTCGGATTACCTCAGCGGTCGTCGCAACATTCAGATTCCCGCCGAACGTCGCAAAGGCAACGGCAAGACATTGAAAATTGCTGGAGCTAATGGCAATAATCTGAGAAATGTAACGCTGAAGCTGCCGCTTGGTACGATGGTTTCGATCACGGGCGTATCGGGTTCGGGCAAGAGTACGCTCATTCACGAGACCTTATTCCCGATTCTGAATCACCACTTTTATCGCTCCAAACGCGAGCCGATGCCTTACAAGGCCGTCGAAGGCCTGGAGCATCTGGATAAAGTGATTGAAGTGGATCAGTCGCCGATTGGTCGGACGCCGCGTTCGAACCCGGCAACCTATACGGGCATGTTCAGCGACATCCGTACCTTGTTTTCAGAATTACCAGAAGCCAAAATTCGCGGGTACAAGGCGGGTCGCTTTAGCTTCAACGTCAAAGGCGGTCGCTGCGAAGGTTGCGAAGGAGCCGGGATGAAGAAAATTGAAATGGAGTTTTTGCCGGATGTGTACGTCCCCTGCGAAGTGTGCAAGGGCAAACGCTTCAACCGCGAAACGCTGGAGGTACGTTTTAAAGGGAAATCTATTTCGGACGTGCTGGACATGACCGTCGAGCAGGCCGTTGAATTTTTCGAAAATCAGCCCAAAATTCTACGCAAAGTACAAACGCTGAAAGAAGTAGGCCTGGGTTACCTGACGCTCGGCCAACAGGCCACGACACTGTCGGGTGGCGAAGCCCAGCGGGTAAAACTCGCCGAAGAACTGTCGAAAAAAGATACGGGCAAGACGCTATACATCCTCGACGAACCAACCACGGGTTTGCACTTCCAGGATATTGAGCACCTGTTGAACGTTCTGCAAAAGCTCGTGGATAAGGGCAATACGGTACTCATCATCGAGCATAACCTCGACGTGATTAAAGTTTCCGACTGGGTGATTGACCTGGGTCCCGAAGGCGGTAACGGTGGCGGAAAGATCATCGCCGAAGGTACGCCCGAAGTGGTTGCCCAAGTAAAAGGCAGCCACACAGCGAAGTTTTTGAAGATGGAGTTGGCTTAATACTTAATCCTGTAAAAGAAAAGGCTCTTCTAGTAGAAGAGCCTTTTCTTTTACAGGATGTATACGTAAGTTGGCTTTTAACGTAATAGTTATGACGTCTTTACCAGATTTATTCTTACTTCTGGCCCATGAACAAGGGTATTAAAATCTACTTCCTCAATTGCTTTTTGTTGATTTTGCCCTTACTGGCGTGGAATCTAGCGTTGACTGATCAGCTTCCTTCACCATTCAAACCAGAAGTATTTGGACAGAATATACCGTGGTTCATTACTCTTGGAGAAAATACGTTTCGTACCCTGATTTTTCTATTAACTGCTCTGATGCCTTTATCGATCAAATCGACGCAGCAGAAAAGAGGCGGTATCTTATACCTTACAGGAACATTGCTTTATTTTCTTTCCTGGCTTGCTTTAATCTACTTTCCGGACAGTGCATGGAGTAATAGCCGTCTCGGATTTTTAGCTCCTGCTTACACCCCCTTACTCTGGTTGACAGGAATCGGTTTTATTTCAAACTACCTTTCAAGCGATGGATTTTTATGATTGGCACCCTGCTTTTCATTCTTTTCCATGCGAGTCACACATTAATTATTTACAACCGGATTTACGCATAAGTCTAAAGGTTTCACATCTACCAACCCATCCGCTCCCGCAGACTCATAATATGAGCTAAGTGATGCCGACTATGCCAGTCGTAATTGCCTAACTGATGGTCTAGCGTCACGGATTGTTGCGAACCCGGATGAAAAAAGGTTTTCTGGTAATCGGCCTCCTGCATGGACCGGAAGACATTGGCCCAGCGAACGTGTAAATGCTGCAGTAAATTCAGCGATTCCTGAATGGGCGTATGGAAGGTATCGCCTAGCTCCGCCCAGCGGGCTTCTTCGTAAGGTTTGATCGTCGGATTGGCTTCCGTCAGGGCGAGTTTGGTACGGATATACCCGTTCATGTGACTATCGGCTACGTGATGCACGACCTGCCGGATAGTCCATCCCCCTTCACGGTAAGGTATTTCCAGCAAATCTTCGGTTAATCCTTCGACGGCTTGTTGATATTGACCCGGAATCAGAGCCAGATTGTTGATCAGTTGCGTACGCTGTTCGGGCGTGTAGGGGCCTTCATAGGTAAAAAGGCCGATGGGATAACGTAATTCGTCCATGGAAGTCAGATGGATTACTAGGTTTCAGGGGTAAACCTACGGGCTTCCAGGTCATTCTTCCTACTTCTGGGTGTAAAAAAGTAAAACGTACCGATGCTTCTGGGGCGAATCAGTACGTTTCGTTTCCATGGCATTCCAACGAGAAACACTCAGGTAATTGTTCATCCATCAGTTTTGATGTAAAAAATCCGTAAAATAAATCAGCTCTACTTCAAAAAACAGAGCTGTACCCTCCCGTACCGGATCAGACGTAATGGCGATGCAAGGGTAATGTTCCGGCTTGGGAATGGGTAGCCATTCCGGAACCGAACACCCTGGGCTTTCTTCCTCGTGCTGAAGACTGGTCGCTAAGATGTGGCGGAGGTAATCTTCCTTGGTACGAACCAAAATCTTTTGCATACGCGTTCGTGTTTGGATAAAGGCGGAACCAGATGTTTTGTTTTTTTATTCAAATCCTGAACCAAAAGTGAGCAATATTCCAGTATAAAACAAATTAAATAGACAAATTCTTTATTATTTATTCAAAAATCCTGAGTTGCTCTCTTTTCATTACCAGCTTCCCGATTTACCTGCTACTAGGTTGTTAACAATTTCATAATGCGATCAGCGTTTGAAAAAGCCCTAACTTCCAGGTTCAAACGAGCTGAAATCTGATGATTCTGACTGTATTTCGAGCCTGCCTACTACTGATTCTCTGGACTTTCCTTCCTTATACGGGCCAGAGCCTTCCGCCTCCAGCCAGTGATTCCGCTTCGCTGGTTTACCGTACCAAACAACAATACGCCCTGGCCCTCGAAACCAATCAGCCCCTGGTTGCGGCTAAGGCTTTGCAGATGCTCGGTCGTCTGTTTTTCCACGCCGGACAGTATCCACAGGCCCTGGAATATTACTCGGAAGCGGCTAAGAAATTTGAACAACTCGGGGAGCAAACCCTACTGGCAGAAACGCACAACGCCTTGGGCGAGTTGTACTATTACAGCAAGCAGCCCAATCAGGCCCGGCAGGAATACGAACAGGCTCTGGTCCTATTCCGAAAGGCCTCGCATACTTCGGGGATAGCTCAGACTTACGGCAACATTGGTCATCTGTACGAAAAACGGCAACGCTACGACAGTGCCTTTTATTTTCAGCGAAAAGCCTTACACCAGTACGTAGCCGCCAACAATCAGGAGGGAACGGCGAAAATCTACGAAAACATGGGTAGCATTTTCGAAGATCTGGCCCGGTACGATTCGGCTCAGGTATACTTCCAGCGAGCCCTAAAGGTTAATCTGCAAACGAAAGATTCGCTGCTTCGCATTGAAATTCTCAACAATCTGGGTGATATACTACGCAAAACGGGTCACCCGAAAGCAAGCCTTGCCTACAGTCAGCAGGCCTATGAGCTGGCTCTGAAAACCCACGAACAGCATTTTCTCAGTGGCACCAGCAACGACATCGGCAAGGCCTATCAACTGATGGGGCAGCATGACAGTGCCTACCACTACGTTGCTCTGAGCCGGGCGTTTGAAGCGGAGATTTATTCCCAGGAAAGCAGCCAGCAATTGGTACTGACGCAGGCCCTTTTTGACACGGAAAAGAAAAACCGAGAGATTGAGAAACTTACCGACGAACGGCAATTCAACCAGCTCGTAACGGCAGCGGCTGTACTGGTATCACTCCTGCTAGTGGGCATCGTCACACTCGCTTACAATCGGCAGAAGCTAAAGGTACGTAACGAACAAACTCTGAGCCGGCAGAATCAACTGGTGTACGAAACTCGGCATGAACTCATGCTTTCGGAACTACGCAATAAGCAACTGGAAGAAGAACAATTAAAGCATGAATTAGCGACGCGTTCGAAAGAATTATCTACCCATATTTTACACCTTATTCAGAAAAATGAATCCTTAGAACAACTAAAAACCAGTCTTGAAAAATTAATTAAAGACGACAAACGGGACCATAAGAAGCAAATCAAGAAAATTGTTCAACAGATCAACGACAGTTTTAGCCACGATCAATACTGGCTGGAATTTAGCAGTACGTTTGAACAGGTTCATCACTCCTTTTTTGAAAAATTAAGAACCCATTCAGATCAATTATCGACCTCGGATCTGCGATTGATTGCTTTGTTAAAAATGAACCTGACCTCCGCCGATATTTCAACCTTACTGGGCATTTCTCAGGATAGCTTACGGGTGACGCGGTACCGGTTACGCAAAAAACTCAATCTGGAGGCGGGCGAGAGCCTGACGGCCTTCGTACAGGCTCTTTAAGCCGCTTAACAGTTTGGTAACATTGGCATAACGGAAACTTAATGGCGGTTTTGTAACGCATTAAATCATTGAATTTCAAAGTATTATGCTCACTTTGTTAACACTGTTGCTTTTGTGCTAACGGCCTGATATTCTGCCTTGACTTCAGCCCTTGCTCCATCGCTTGACTATGGATTTTTCATCGTCCACCTTCGTATCGCCAACCGAAAACCGGGTCTCTCAGGCTTCGTATTCTCCGGTTGGCTTTCGCTTCGTTATTCAGCAGGCATTCGATGGGACAGATGTATCGTTTTCTACTTTTTATTACGCTTTGTTCGTTTTCTTCCTGGGCAGGAACGATTCGGGGGAAAGTCACGGAACTAGCTTCCGGCGAACCCGTAACCGGAGCCGTTGTTCGCTTAGGAAATACTTCTTTTCATAACGTATCGGGCCTGGATGGAAGTTATACGCTTAAAAACATTCCATCCGGAACGTATCAGCTCACCATCAGTTTTATCACCTACCAAACCATTACCAAAGAAATCCGCATTTCCGAAAACGAAACGCTCACTCTTGATGTCATTTTAACGCCTTCGGAAAAACAGAATTTACAGGAAGTAATCGTTCGAACGGGACGCGAAGGAGCGAGCGATCAAACAGCCCGTCATCTCGAACGTTCCGCGGATCAGGTGATGAATATCGTCTCCGGGCGAGCTATTCAACTCTCCCCCGATCTCACCGTTGCGAACGTCATCCAGCGGGTTTCGGGCGTATCGGTGGAGCGGAACAGCAATGGCGACGGGCAATACGCCATCGTTCGGGGCATGGACAAGCGGTATAACTATACGCTGGTGAATGGCGTGAAAATTCCGAGTCCGGATAACCGCTACCGTTACGTACCCCTGGATCTTTTTCCTTCGGATCTACTCGACCGTCTGGAAGTCTACAAAGCACTCACGCCGAGTATAGAAGGCGATGCCATCGGCGGGGCCGTGAATCTGGTCATGAAAGATGCTCCCAGTCAGCGGGTGCTGACGGCCAATGTTTCGACGGGTTACAGCGAGTTATTCATGGATCGACCTTTCCTGAGCTACGACTGGAAATCGGTGAAGCTGAAATCGCCTTATGAGCTAAAAGGCAATCCGTACAACGCTACTGCCGCAGACTTTTCAAAAGTGACCTCGACGTATACCAAGCAGTCACCGCCGCCGAACTTGCTCGGCGGGTTCTCCTGGGGTGATCGGTTTCTGAATCAAAAGCTGGGTATCATCATCGCCGGAAGTTATCAGAATACGTACCGGGGTAGTAACAGTTTGTTCTTTGATTCCGAAACGGTGGATACGCAACGCGGCGTGACGCTCACCAAGTTGAACGAACGGCAGTATTCCGAACAACAGCAGCGGTACGGTTTGCATACCAAGGTAGACTATCGTCTGAATGATCAGAATAAGGTTTCGCTTTATACGGCCCTGATTCATTTAACCAACAGTCAGATTCGGGACGTAAAATCCACGCAACTCACCATTGGCGGTTACGATCCGGAAGCGGGTAATGCGACGCTTGGCTATTCGACCCGAAGCCGGGTTACGCGTCAACAGATTTTCACGAATACCCTACAGGGAAAACATCCGTTGGGTGACTCATTCGACATCGACTGGTCCGCGGTATATTCCACTGCCCAAAATCAACAGCCTGATCAAACCCAGATTCCTTTACTGGGTGAACGGAAAAATTTTACGGAAAGACGCACGACCGTGCAGGATGCCTACCGCCGCTGGGAACATAACTCGGATACGGATCTGGCAGGATATCTTAATCTTACGTATCGCTCCCGTTTCGGAAATACGCCCGTCGAGTGGAAAGCGGGCGGTTTATACCGCAGGAAAGACCGTAGTAATTTTTACAACAACTACCAGCTTCGTCCCAGCAACTTGCGGGGCGTGTACGGAGAAGATTTCACATCTTACGACCAAATCAGCTGGACCATTCAGAACCCCCGCGGTTCCGTAGGCAGTGCCCTGACGTATGATGCTTCCGAAAATACCTCTTCCGGTTATGTACAGGCTAAAGTAACACCCCTGAACTGGGAAATTCTGGGCGGAGTACGGGTGGAACATACCAATCAGGGCTACGAGCTGAAAAACCAGATCGGCGAAGATCGTCCGACGGAAAATCAGGTGTACACGGACGTACTTCCCAGTCTGCATGTGAAGTATAAGTCGAACGCACAAACGAACTGGCGGGCTTCATACTTCCGCTCCCTCAATCGTCCGGGCTATTTCGAAATTGTTCCCTATAACGTGGTTCTGGAAGAATATCAGGAACGTGGAAATCCGGATTTGAAACGGGCCATTGCCGACAACATCGACGTGCGGTACGAGCATTTCCCGAATGCAACGGATCAGTTCATGGTAGGCCTGTTTTACAAGTACATCCAAAACCCCATTGAATACACCCTTCAACGGGATCCGGTTCGTGGCCAGTCGATCATTTATACGCCGGGTAACTTTGGCAATGCTCATAATACCGGGCTTGAACTCGATTACATCCGGTATTTCCGCCAGTTTGGTATTAAGGCGAACTATACCTATACGCTTTCCCGGATTACCTCAGCCAAATTCATGCGTATTCGCAATGAAAACGGTGATTTAGAACCTCGGTACGTCAATCAGACGCGTCCGCTCTACGGCCAGTCGGCACACATTGCTAACCTGACCGTCCTGTACAAAAATCGCGGCTGGGATGCTCAGCTGGCGGGAAGCTACACCGGGGAGCGAATCAATACCGTTTCGCAATTTCTGGATAATGATCTCTGGCAAAAGGGCTTTCTACAAATGGATGCTTCGCTCGAAAAAGCCATCGGATCGAAACTGGTCCTGTTCGCCAAGGCCAATAACCTGCTCAACACGCCGCTGGAAGTGTACATCAAAAACGCCGAAGCGGTCAATCAGGGCCTGCCGCATCAAACCGAAGCGGGTAAAACCCTCATCCGGCGGGACTACTACCAACGCAGCTATTTACTCGGATTACGCTTCAAACTCTAGCATTTAGTCTTTCGAAAATCTTATAAATCAAAACCATCATGAACAAACTGTGTATGGCCGCTGGCCTCGCCATGGCTCTGTTAACCAGTTGTAGTAAAAATTCAGAAGACACGCAGGTAACGCCCGCTCCTACTGAAACCAGTGTAACGGGTAACGTAGAGGGAATCTGGAAAAAAGGGAATACCTACAAAGTGACGGGTCACCTGCAAGTTCCCGAAGGTAAATCCCTGACGATTGAAGAAGGCGTTACCGTTTTGATGAGCGATTCCATCGTGAAACCCGAGATCCTCATTCGGGGTAATCTATACAGCTTAGGTACCGCCGAAAACCCAGTAAAATTCACCGTACCCGATGCTTGGAAAACCTCCGCCAATCTATTCGGTAACCTCTGGGGTGGACTCATCGCCGGTCCTGCGAGTACGGAACTGGTGCTGAAAAATACGATTCTGGAATACGGTGGAGCCGTGACTACCGAAGAGTCACCTTCGGTGAAAGCTCAGTTGTACAAAGCGGCAGCGGGCGAACACGTCCCCGTCCTGTACACATCGAATACGGCTTCTAAAGTGGTCGTCACGAACAGCATTATTCGTAACTTCAACGAAGACGGCTTTTACTTGGAAGGTGGTAAAGTACTCATCACCAATAATACTTTCCACACGACGGGCGTTTCCGGCGGCGAAGCCATCAACATCAAATCGGGCGTACAGGCAGAAATCGCGTTTAACCTGATTTACAGTCCCAATACCAATGCCCTGAAACTTTCCAACGGGGGCGATAAAACACCGCAAGCATACGTAATCGCCTACAACAACACCATCGTGAACGCGGGCTGGAGACGACCCACGATTAAAGGCGGTTCGATCTGGCTGGAAAAAACGGTTCGGGCGGACGTGTACAATACCCTGCTTGTAAACGACCGTTTCGGCATTAAACGCGATAAGGGGGCTCCAGAAGATACGCGTTCGGTGATTGCCAACAATTACTACTACGGCTACACGCAAACAGGTGTCGATCAATTCCAGCCTTCGACGGAAATCGTAAAAGGTACGAACGACATTTTGGGTACGAAAGCGGGGGACAACGATCCGAAGCTGGTGAACTATCCGCTCTCCACGGCTAGCCTGAATGCTACCTACAGTACCTCCTGGGATTTCCACCTGCAAGCGGGCTCTCCGGCCCTGGGCAAAGGCAAAACTGACTTTACCCGTTTGTACAAAAGCGGTCTAAGCGTCAACGGCGTTACCTATACTTCCCCCGAACCAGCTTCCTACATCGGAGCCTTCGGTACGAAGTAAGTTTTTACCAGTCCCCAGGTTAGCCTCGTCTTTTCTGGGGACTTTTTGTATCCATTCATCGCGTATGCTTTTGAAAACGAGTAGTCTACTAGTAATGAGTCTGGCCTTGCTGGCGAGCTGTCAGCGGCCCAAAACTTCCCGTCAAGCGGTTAAGCCCTTGTACGTAACGGAAAAAGTAGCCCACGATTCCGATGATCCGGCGGTATGGATCAACCCGCAGGACCCGGCGAAAAGTCTGATCATTGGTACAGACAAAGACGCCGATGGCGGTCTGTACGTGTTCAATCTTCAGGGGAAAATTCAGCAGAAAATCAGCGGTCTGCAACGCCCCAATAATGTTGACATTGAGTATGGATTGATGCTGAACGGAAAGGCTACGGATATTGCCGTCACCACCGAACGCATGACGCACAAGCTGCGGATTTTTTCTTTACCGGAAATGAAGCCCTTAGATAACGGCGGCATTCCCGTTTTTGAAGGCGAAACGCAACCCGACTACCGCGATTTGATGGGTATTTCGATGTACAAAAACAAGCAGGGGGTGATCTACGCCATTGTGGGCCGAAAAACGGGTCCGACGACGGGCGGTTACCTCTGGCAGTATCGCCTCGACGACGACGGAACGGGGCACATCAAAGCCACCCTGGTCCGGAAATTCGGAACGTACAGTGGACTGAAGGAAATTGAATCCATCGCCGTGGACGATAAGCTGGGTTACGTGTACTATTCCGACGAAGGCAAGGGCGTTCGCCAGTACTACGCCGATCCGGAAAAAGGGAACGAAGAACTAGCCTTGTTCGCCACCGAGAACTTCAAACAGGATCACGAAGGTATTTCGATTTACGAGTTAACGGACAGTACGGGCTACATTCTCGTGTCCGATCAGGGAGCCAACCGTTTTCAGATTTTCAGCCGGGAAGGAACGCCGGAACGCCCTTTTGAGCACAAACTCCTGAAAACCGTTGACGTGCGGGCGATGGAAAGTGATGGTTCGGAAACGGTTTCCGTTCCTTTAAATCAGGATTTCAAACACGGTCTGTTCGTGGTCATGAGTACAGATCGAACGTTCCACCTCTACCGCTGGGAGGACATCGCGGGACCAGAGTTGAAGCTTCGTCCGTAAACCAAAAGATGCCGACCTCAGGGTCGGCATCTTTTGGTTTATGCGTTAGGAAACGGTTACACTCCAGGTTCGTTTACATTCTTCCCCGGCCGCCAGTCGGTTAATCCCTTCCTTCGTGGCCAGTTGCTGATCGTGATCGACGCTGTCGGCAATACCGCACCAGGGTTCGATACAGACAAAGGGAGCCTGCGGAGCCGCCCAGATACCCAGGTACGGGAACTCGCCAAAATCAAACGACAACTGATACGGCGTATGATCGGACTTCAAGATTACCGACGTCGATTTCAGATGTTTGAAAACCAAAGCATCCTGAGCAAACAGTTCGTGCGATAAGGCAATCCGATTGGTGTTCTCGGCTACTGGCGTAGGTTCCCGGTCAATCAGTCCACCCTCAGCGAGCGGCCAGCGGTTGAAATCTTCCGTTTCGTTGAATTCCAGATAATAGTCGGTATACTGTGTTTCGGGCGTGAGCGGTACGCGAAAAGCCGGGTGTCCCCCTACCGAGAACAGCATTTCTTTTGAGTCGTGATTACTCACCTGATACTGTACACTGAGTTCATTCTCCAGCAACGTATACTTGATTCGTAAACGAAACTCAAAGGGGTAAACGGCCTGCGTATCAGCGTTGCTTTTCAGCAGAAAAGTCAGCGAATGTTCGCTTTCTACTTCCAGTTCAAAATCCATGTCCCGGGCAAATCCGTGCCGACTCAGCGTATACGACTTTCCGTCATAGAGATACTGATTGTCTTTCAACGCTCCTACAATCGGGAACAGGATGGGTGAGTGCTTGGCCCAGTAGGCCGGATCGCCGCTCCATAGATATTCCAGATGCGTAGACTTATTGTATATACTTACCAGCTCGGCCCCTTTCTGCCGAACGGATACTTTCACTGATTCATTTTCCAGGAAAAAAGTCATCGATTTTATGTTTAGATCCGTAGTCGCGTTAAACTTCCGAAGTTTACAGGCAAAAATCCTTTCCACAAGAGGTAATGGCTTTTTATTCGGGGAATGGTAGTCTTTGTAAGGGAATGAAACCGCTTAGGCTTGCGAGGGAATGGCCTGGACGAGCGTTTGCACTGCCCCCACTTGCTTTTTACCAGATTATGGGTGAACGCATCTATACACCCTCGTTTTTTCCTATAGGCTCTCAAATTTTAAACCATCAAACTATTTTTCAAAATACGCGTATCTTCGAAACTACCTAATAAATAACCACTGCCTCTACACGCGTATGACTCGCTTTCCCCGCTGGTTGCTCTTGCTCGGCCTGGCTATTCCTTTTTTTAACCATACGGAACCTGGTACGGATTATTCGGAATGGAATACCTACGGCGGTCATGCTGACGCTTCCCGGTATTCGTCCCTCACCCAGATTACCCCTGAAAACGTTTCCAAGCTTCAATTAGCCTGGGAGTATCATACAGGTCAGCCCGGACAGATGCAGTGCCAGCCCATTGCCATCAACGGTACGCTTTACTTTACTACGGCGAATATCAATGTCGTAGCGGTGGAAGGGGCGACGGGTAAGGAACGTTGGCGAACGGATCTTTCGGAGTACTGGAAAGGAGAAAACGCCTGGGCAGGAACTAACCGGGGCGTTACGTATTGGAAAGAGGATGAGGACCAACGCATTTTTGTTTCTGCCGGACCGAATCTGTTTTGTCTGGATGCCCGTACTGGAAAACCCGTGGAAAGCTTTGGCTCGCAGGGCAAGATCGATTTACAGGAAGATCTGGACTACGATCAGAAATCCTTCTTCATTGTTTCCAATACACCCGGCATTATTTATAAGGATGTGATCATTATGGGGATGCGACTGTCGGAAGGACTGGACGCGGCTCCTGGTCACATACGGGCTTATGATGTGCGTACAGGCAAGCGTCGCTGGATTTTCCATACCATCCCTAAAGCCGGTGAATTCGGTTACGATACCTGGCAGGACAAACGAACGCTTCCCTTCATCGGTGGCGTTAATAACTGGGCGGGCATGAGTCTGGACGAAAAGCGGGGCATCGTTTACGTCCCTACCGGCTCGGCTACGTATGATTTTTACGGCGGCTACCGGAAAGGCAAAAACCTCTTTGCTAACTGCATCATTGCTCTGGATGCCGCAACGGGTAAACGCATCTGGCATTACCAAACGGTACACCATGACCTCTGGGACCGGGACTTACCGGCCAATCCAAATCTAGTAACCTTTCAGAAAGACGGGAAGCTCGTGGAAGCCGTGGCTCAGATTACCAAGCACGGGTTTGTATTTGTGCTGGATCGGGCTACGGGAAAACCTATATACCCCATTCCGGAAAAGTCGGTACCGATGACCTCCGAACTGGCGGGTGAACAGACCTGGCCTACGCAACCCATGCCCAGTTGGCCCGAACCCTTCATGCGACAGGCATTTCACGAAAAAGACATCATCGATCTTTCGAACGAACACCATACGGAAATTCTACAACGCTTTCGTACGCTGAAAAACGGAGCGAATACGATGTGGGAGCCGCCGAGTCGGCAGGGAGGAATCTTGTTCCCCGGCTTCGATGGCGGTGGTGAATGGGGTGGGGCGGCTTTCGATCCGGAAAGTCAGTATCTCTACGTGAATGCCAATGAAATGCCCTGGACGGTCACCATGGTGGAAAATAAACCTACGGGCAATGCCGGGCAACAACTCTACGCCAGCAATTGTGCCAACTGCCACGGGCTGGACCGCAAAGGCAATGGCTCGATTCCGGCGATTGATCAGGTCGAAGCGAAGTACAAACCCAGCGATCTGGCCACTCTACTAAAAACGGGACGGGGCGGTATGCCTTCGTTTAATCATCTTTCCGAAAGCAATCGAAACGAATTAGTCGCTTTCCTCCTGAAAAAAAGGTCCGAGAAAAAAGAAGTCGAAGCAAAAACCTTGGCTTTAACCCCACCTTATCTGATGACGGGTTACAGTCGCTTCATTACGAAAGATGGGTATCCGGGTATCAAACCACCCTGGGGCACCCTAAACGCCATTGACCTCAATACGGGAAAGATTGCCTGGAAAGTACCGCTGGGTGAATACGCGGCTTTAAAAGCGAAGGGTATACCCGCTACGGGAACGGAAAACTACGGCGGGCCTGCGGTTACGGCGGGTGGCGTACTCTTCATTGCGGCTACGAAAGACGAGAAATTCCGGGCCTTCGACAAGAAGACAGGCCGACTGCTGTGGGAAACCTCCCTTCCCGCTGCCGGTTATGCGACGCCCTGCGTCTATCAGGTCAATGGCAAACAGTACGTAGTCATTGCGGCAGGCGGCAATAAAGTGGGTACTAAACCTGGCGATAGCTATCTGGCTTTTGCCCTACCTTGATGGGGTAATCGCTTGGTACTCTGGTTACTTTATGCCTGATTGGAACTAAAAAATCTTGTTTTGGTTTGTCTTTGTTCTGAAAAGTGGCTACTTTTGCAGTCCGTTTTTCAAGACGAACCATTTTTTATTTTTTATATCATGCCTACTATTTCACAATTAGTACGTAAGGGTCGTGAGCGAGTGACTTGGAAATCAAAGTCTCCTGCTTTGGACGCTTGCCCTCAAAAACGCGGTGTGTGTACGCGGGTGTACACCACGACGCCGAAGAAGCCTAACTCTGCTCTTCGTAAAGTAGCTCGTGTACGTTTGTCACATGGTAAAGAGGTGAATGCCTACATCCCAGGTGAAGGACACAACCTTCAGGAACACTCGATCGTACTGATCCGTGGTGGCCGGGTGAAAGACCTTCCAGGGGTACGTTACCACATCATCCGTGGTGCATTGGATACGGCTGGTGTTAAAGGTCGTATGCAAGCTCGTTCGAAATACGGTGCGAAACGCCCGAAACCCGGACAAGCAGCTGCCGCTCCCGCAAAAGGTAAGAAGAAGTAATTTTCTTCGCATCATTCAGTCGAAACGGCTGAGTGCTTAAATTCATCGAGAATGCAGTAAGCCACTGTTACGGGCAGAAGCGACGCGTTCTCACCACCATTCAAACGTAACTTAGTCATGCGTAAGGCAAAACCAAAAAAACGCTACGTATTACCGGATCCTAAATTCAAGGAGACGCTCGTAACGAAATTTGTTAACAACCTCATGTACGAGGGCAAGAAATCTACCGCGTATTCAATTTTCTACGGTGCTCTAGAATTAGTCGAGAACCGCACGAAAGAAAACGGTCTGGAGATTTTCAAAAAAGCGTTGAACAACGTAATGCCTACGGTAGAAGTGAAAAGCCGCCGCGTGGGTGGTGCTACCTTCCAGGTTCCTACTGAAGTTCGTCCCGATCGTAAACAGTCTGTAGGCATGAAATGGCTGATTAAATACGCTCGTGGCCGTAACGAAAAGACCATGGTAGAACGTCTGGCTGGCGAAATCGTTGCTGCTTCCAAAGGCGAAGGTGCCGCGGTGAAGAAGAAAGACGATACGCACCGGATGGCAGAAGCCAACAAGGCTTTCTCTCACTTCCGCGTTTAGTACGGAGGAAATATATTTCCAGAAAAGAGCTGCAAACTCCGGTTTGCGGCTCTTTTTGGTTTCAAAAGGTTGGAGTGAGTTTAAGGTGTAAAGTTGGAGGAGTCTTTCGTGGACTTAGAGGTTTAATTAGAGGCTAAAGGTCTATTGAAGGCCTAGCTATCTATAGCTTCTTAACGCAGTATGTAACTCCGAAGGAGTTCACTTTGAATAGCCCCGGGTACAACCCTAGGAAGATTGCGGCGAACACACCCATCAAACGTTAAATCTATCCGACGCTTACACCAACCGATCCATACGCTATCCCCCTTTAAACCTCAACCCAATTCAAACCTTAAACATTTTTCAAACTCCCTTCCCCAAACTCCACAAAAAAAAAGCCACCCAGGCGGGCAGCTTCTTTTCAACTAAACTGGAAATTAAACTTATTATCGTTTGCGACCCGAAGCGATCATTGAGCAACGGAAACCAATGGTAGCCGTAGCCGAATCCTGATCCATGTAGCGACGGGTACCCGGAGCTAGCCAGTAAGCGATGTCCGCCCAAGAGCCTCCTTTGTACACCCGCGTACGGTTATCGAGCAGCGAGTTGTTATCTTTTTTACCGTAGTTCTTTTCGTCATCCAGATAGCCATCGCGACGAACAGGGTTCAGGTCATTAAACGTCTGGAACGTGGTTGGACGGTACACATCCCATACCCATTCGTTGACGTTGCCCGCCATGTTGTACAGACCAAAGTCGTTCGGAGGATAGGAGTATACTTCATCCGTAATGATAGCACCGTCATTGGTTTTACCCGCAATACCAGCATAATCCCCGCGACCGCGTTTGTAGTTTGCTAGCATCGTTCCTTTCTTCTTGCCTGAGCTTTTCCGCATCGAAGAACCATCCCAGGGGTAAATCCGCTGATTTGATTGGTTTTCGTCCAGATACTGCGTTCCGATCAAAGCTTTAGCGGCGTATTCCCATTCAGCCTCCGTTGGCAGACGATAGTTGGGTAACACATAACCCGTTTCGATAGCTGCACGACCACCTGAGTATTGTTTGGAAGCCGCTTCTGCCGTAGCATCCGTTGCCGCCTCTTCACCTTTTTTCTTACGTCCGCCTTTTTTACCACCGCTGGTTGCTTTACGAGCTAGATCGTTATTAACGGCTCCCGTACGCCAAGCTGAGTAATCCTGAGCCTGTACCCAGGAAACCCCTACCACTGGGTACATCCGAAAACCGGGGTACCGCAGATATTGATCTACGTAGGTATCGTTGAATGCCATTTCACCGGCCCAAACCGTGGTATCAGGCAAAGCCGATTCGTAAAACTCCTGCGAAGAATCTTTCTGAACTGCGTAAAGGTATTCCAAGTAGTGAACGTTGGCAATTTCGGTTTCATCCATAAAGAATGACTGTACCGTTACCGTACGTTCTACGTTATCGTGTACCCCTGCCACATCTTCTTCCAGCGAACCCATCACAAAGCGACCGCCTTCGATATATACCAGGTTAGGTCCGGTAGGCTGACCTTTAAAGCTTTTAGGCGTCGAGAATCCTTCTTTTGCGTTGTAAGCAATGCCTGTGGCCGTACTATTTTTCCCAATGTGACCACTATCGGGTCTCTTATTCTTCTTACAGGCTGTTGTTAGTAACACTAAGGCCCCTAACAAGTAAACGGACGCAATTCTCATCATTGCAGGTATATGGTTTGGAATATCGCTTTTTACGTGTTTAGTATTTCAAGGCGTTGTTTTTTCATTTCCGAAAACAACGCCTTGAAAGCTCATTCAGTATCTCACAAAAATAGAAGATTAGCGGGAATTACTTGATAACCGTTCGTTCATTCCTAAAGCCTTTCTCCTTAAAATACGCATTACTAGATCAATCTCATTCATTACGCTACTGAAACTTTCTCGCCCGAATTTACCATTTGGCCCAGTAATTGATCTAACTCCGTAACCTGACGTAAGTTTTCAGCCAGTAGCTGAAGTTTGCCTTTGACATCCTTCAGCACCACTTTGCGTGGGTTAGCTTTCACAAAATCAAGAACTTTACCAAAACGCTCGGACTGGAAATACGCCTCATTCTCACCAGAAACGAATGTTCCTTTCAATGTATTTTGTTTGAGCGTTAATTTTTCAAAACCAATTTGTTCCGCTTTCCAACGAACCCGTACCAGATCAACCAAATCGCGTACTTCTTCGGGGGCTGGACCAAATCGATCGCTCACTTCCGAAAGAAAAGCCTGCAATTCTGCCTCATTTTTCATGTGGTCGAGGCGGTTGTATAAACTGAGTCGTTCCGAGATATTAGATACGTAATTCTCGGGAATCAGGACGGGTAAATCCGTTTCAATCTGGCACTCTACCCGCAAATTGTTCGCGGCTCGGGCCAATTCATCAGCAAACAGGTCTTTAAACTGCGTTTCTTTCAGCTCCCGGACGGTTTCGTCAAGGATCTTATGATACGTCTCAAAGCCTAAATCGTTAATGAAGCCACTTTGTTCAGCTCCCAGCAAATTTCCTGCTCCGCGAATGTCCAAATCCCGCATGGCAACCTTGAATCCGTCTCCCAATTCGGTGAATTCTTCCAGGGCCTGTAACCGCTTTCGGGAATCCGTACTCAGTAGTGACAAGGCAGGAGTAAGCAGGTAACAATACGCCTTTTTATTGGAACGGCCGACACGACCCCGCATCTGGTGCAAATCGCTCAAACCGAACAACTGAGCCTGATTAATCAGGATGGTATTGGCATTCGGAATATCCAAACCTGCTTCAATGATGTTCGTTGAAATCAGAACGTCGTATTCGCCTTCAATGAATTTCATCATGACTTTCTCCAACCGGTCCCCGTCCATCTGCCCGTGAGCGATACCAATTTTTGCGTCGGGCACGAGCTTGAGAATCATATTTCCCAGCGACTCCAGATCGCCAATGCGGTTGTGAACGAAGAAGACCTGTCCACCCCGCTTCATTTCCCGCATCACCGCATCCCGGATTTTAAGTTCGTCGAATACCATCAACTCCGTCGTAACCGGCTGGCGGTTCGGCGGCGGCGTAGCAATGACCGATAAATCACGGGCTCCCATCAGTGAAAAATGCAGGGTACGGGGAATAGGCGTGGCCGTTAGCGTGAGCACATCGACGTTAAGCTTAAATTCTTTGAGTCGATCCTTCACTTTGACGCCAAATTTCTGCTCCTCATCCACAATCAACAAGCCCAAATCCTTGAATTTGACGTCTTTTCCCACAATCCGGTGCGTACCAATCAGAATACTCGTTTCCCCCGACTCCACGCGTTTGAGCGTTTCCTTGATCTGCTGCGTCGTTTTGAATCGGTTGATGTATTCCACTTTTACTGGAAAACGTTCGAAGCGATCCCGGAAAGTGCGGTAATGTTGCATAGCCAGTACCGTTGTAGGCACCAGTACGGCCACCTGTTTGTTATCCGAAGCGGCTTTAAAGGCGGCGCGCATGGCCACTTCCGTCTTTCCAAAACCTACATCCCCACACACCAGACGGTCCATCGGGTGGGGTTTTTCCATATCCTCTTTCACCGCCGACGTAGCCTTAGCCTGATCGGGCGTATCTTCGTAGAGGAAGGACGATTCCAGTTCTACCTGTAAAAACGTATCGCGGGAATAGGGGTACCCGGGAGCCAGTCGGCGTTTGGCATACAGCTCAATCAACTCGGCGGCAATGTCTTTCACCTGCCGTCTGACTTTGGCCTTTTTGTTCTCCCACTCCGGCGAACCCAGCTTGCTCAACGAAGGTTGCGTACCTTCTTTCCCCGTGTACTTGGCGATTTTGTGCAAGCTCTGTACGTTGACCACCACGGTATCGTTATCGCGGAAAACCAGCCGGATGCCCTCCTGTTGGTGATCGCCTATGTCAATCTTTACCAATCCGGCGAAGCGGCCAATGCCGTGGTCAATATGCGTTACGTAGTCACCGGGAGCCAGTGTTTTGAGTTCCCGTAAGGTGAGAGCTTTGGACTTGCTGTATTTATCCTTGATTCGGTACCGATAAAACCGATCGAAAATCTGGTGATCGGTAAAACAGGCGATTTTTAGCGTATCATCAATAAAACCTTCCCGCAAGGATACGTTTACGCCCTGGAAACGGACGCTATCATTGGCTTCACCCACAATTGAAGACAATCGCTCCAGTTGCTTCTGCGTTTCAGAAACCACCACATTGGTATAGCCTCGGTACTGCTGTTCGTGCAGGGTTTCGATGAGTCGGTTGAAATCTTTGTTGAAACTAGGTTGGGGTTTCGAAGCGTAATTGATCCGAAGTTCACTGGCCGGAAGCGTACTCCCGTCAGCGGGTTTGAAGTAAAATCGCTTCCCAAATTCAACACTTGGAAATTCCTTGATTTGATTCAGGAAACCCCGCCGGGTCTCAAACAGCTGCGAGGGTTCGTGGATGACCTTGATACCACCGCTGCGTTCCAGAATCGCCTGAAAACTCTTCTCGACGTTTTCAAAACAGATACCGATTAGTTCCAACGTCAATTCTACGTCTTTGAACCAAATGCGAGTCGTTTCCGGAAAGAAACTTAGGAACGAATCCCGGCTTTCCTGAATCAGTTTTGTCTGTACATCCGGGATAATATTAATCCGGGAAACGGATTCCTTGGACAACTGCGTATCTGGATCGAAAGTACGGATGGATTCCACTTCATCACCAAAGAGGTCGATCCGGTACGGAAATTCATTGGCATAACTGTATACGTCGATAATCCCACCGCGAACGGCAAACTGCCCGGCTTCGTACACAAAATCGGTGCCTTCAAAATCCTGACTCAGCAGAAATTCGGTCAGGAATTCCGTATCCAGTTTTTCTCCCACCGAAATGGTAAAGGTATTCTTCACCAGCGAGCGGCGATTGATTACTTTCTCGCTCAGGGCTTCGGGATAGGTAACGATGAGCGTTTTGTTACTCTTGTCATTGATTCGGTTCAGTACTTCCGACCGCATCAGTACGTTGGCGTTATCGATCTCCTCATACTCATACGGCTTTTTGTACGACATGGGAAAGAGCAACACGTGATCTTCGCCCAGTAGATTTTGCAGGTCATTGTAGAAGTAAGCCGCTTCTTCTTTATCGGACAAGACCACCAGCGAAGCCGCCGGATGATTTTGATAGTGAGCCGCTACTAGTACGGCATCCAAGCTACCGGTTATTCCTTTGATCTGTAAGTGGTAATCGTCGGGTTGTTTACTCTGAAGTCGTTCGCCCATGAGCCGGATGAAAGCGTCATTCCGATACAACGTCAACAAATCTTTAATCAGCATAGGGTTTATTTTGTAGCTTTCGCTCTGGGCTATTCGCTTTTCGATGAAATTTGTTCGTAAAAATCAAAGGGCTCCGCGTAAGAATCATAGCTAATTCCGTACCAGGGAAACCAAGAATTGAGCCGCGTTGTCCGATTGCACCGAACGCAGTAATCCCCGCCGTATGCCGAATGTATCGGTACCGACGAGGGGCTTTATAAAAACGACCAGAACCGGGGCAAAGTTCAGTATTTTATCAATTTAACTACTCTAAATGAACGGATTTCTGAGCTATCTCCAAAGCAACTGGCTCGAGTTAAGCGGCGTTAGTACGGGTATCATCTGCGTCTGGCTCAATACGCGACAAAACGTTTGGGGTTTCTTCTGGGGCCTGATCAGTGTAGGGTTGTACACCGTCATTTTCTGGGAAGCCCGCCTCTACGGAGACATGGGATTACAAATTGTCTTTGCTCTGTTAAGCATCTATGGTCTGTACCAATGGCTCTATGGTGGGGTCGGACATACCCAGCTTCACGTCCGAAAACTTCCCCGGCACTTTATCGGGTGGTTACTGGCCCTGACACTCGGTGGAACGGCTCTGCTCAATTGGGTACTCAGCCGCCTGACGGATGCCAGCCTGCCCCTACTCGATTCGTTTACGACCACCGTAAGTCTCATCGCCCAGTGGATGCTTGGCCGCAAGTTTATTGAAAACTGGTACCTCTGGCTTTTTGTCGACCTGATTTACGTCGGCATATACGTTTATAAAAATTTGTATTGGACGGCCTTTCTCTATGGGGTTTATCTAATACTTTGCGTCATGGGTTACCGGGATTGGAAAAAAGATTTATCTCCCGTTTCACTGACTTAATTTAAACTTGTACCCGGTTAAGTTCCTAACGGTGAATGGCTTCCGGGCGGAGCATTCATTTACTTCTTCCTACTGACTTTACATCTGGAAAATTAATCTTCTAATTATTTAAACCATTGGCACGAATTCTTGCTATAGATTACGGTACCAAACGCGTAGGACTCGCGGTTACGGATCCGTTGCAACTCATTGCAACGGCCCTGGAAACGGTTCATTCGAAAGACGTGATGAACTTTTTGAAAGCGTACTGCCAGCGAGAAAGCGTAGAAGCCTTCGTGGTAGGTATGCCCACGAATCTCGACGGCACGGATACGTCCAATACATCTCATGTACGGGGGTTTATTCGCCTGTTACGGAAAAGTTTTCCGGACATACCCGTGCACGAACACGATGAACGATTCACTTCGGTCATGGCATTGCAGGCGTTGATTTCGATGGGTACCACCAAGAAAGATCGTCGCGATAAGGGCGTTGTAGATCGGGTATCGGCAACGATTATATTACAATCGTTTTTAGAAACTCGCCGAATATAAATCAGGATACGAAAGGCCGCCAGCTTTACGCGTCTATAACATTCTAAGGTCGAAACAGGTTTTCTTTTCACTACACATTAAAATTCGCTAACAAAACTCCTGTAGGGTAAGTGAAAGTAGTGGAAAAGCCAGTCAATTGTAGAAATATTGACTAAGCTTGGCATAAAACTTTAGAATTATTTTAGACGAATAATTCCCTTGAAAAATACCATTCTATATTTGACAGTTCAAGAAGGTTTAGGAAAGAAGCGGTTTACATTCACAACATTTACATTTATGCTTGGCTATGGCTTTCGAAGTAGAACCCATTAAGCCCAAAATACGGCCTCGACTCCTGATTGAAATTGCCTGGGAAGTATGCAATCAGGTAGGGGGTATTTACACGGTAATCCGCTCCAAAGTTCCGGCAATGGTCGAGAAATGGGGCGACGATTACTTTTTGCTTGGGCCTTACTTCCCAGACAAAGCCTTGGCTGAGTTTGAACCGATTGCCGATCTGGATGATTCGATTCTCGGAAAAACCGTACGGAAAATGCGGGAAATGGGCTTCGATGTCCAGTATGGATATTGGCTGGTGACGGGCAAGCCCCGCATCGTGCTCTTTAACTTTCATAGCCTGTACGATCGGCTTGACCAACTGAAGTACGACCTCTGGAACCATCACCAGCTTTCTACGCTCAATGCGGAAGAGCTGGTCAATCAGGTAGTGGCTTTTGGTGAATGTGTTCGGGTTTTCCTGAATGAATTGTCAAAAGATCACAGCGGGCGTTACGACATTACGGCTCATTTTCACGAATGGATGGCCGCTACGGCCCTGCCCGATCTGGCTCAGGAGGCTCCCAAACTGGCAACCGTTTTTACCACTCACGCTACCATGCTGGGTCGGTATATGGCCCCCAATGTGCCTAACTTTTACGACAATTTACCCTCGTTTAATTGGCTCGAACAGGCAAAGCACTTTGGCATTGAAACCCAGGCAACGATTGAATACCTGGCCGCTCAGAATTGCCACGTAATGACGACCGTTTCGGACGTAACGGCTCGGGAATGTGAGTTCCTACTCGGTCGTAAGTGTGATTTGACGCTACCCAATGGGCTTAACGTTACCCGTTTCACAGCTACGCACGAATTTCAGAACCTGCACGTTCAGTACAAGCAGAAGATTCACCAGTTTGTGATGGGTCACTTCTTCCAGAACTATTCCTTTGATCTGGACCGTACCCTCTACTTCTTTACGTCGGGACGTTTTGAGTACTCTAACAAAGGGTATGACCTGACGCTGGAAGCTTTGAATCGACTCAATGCCAAGTTACAGGCCAGCAACTCGGATATGACGGTGGTGATGTTTATCGTTACCAAAAACCCAGTGTATTCGATGGATGCGGATGTGTTGCAAACGCGAGCGGTAATGGCCGAAATCCGGCAAACCTGCGAAGCGATTGAACGACAAATTGGTGAACAACTGTTCATGGCTTCGGCCACGAGCAACGATCTGAAGATGCCGGATCTCAACCAGTTCGTGGATGAATACTGGCAGCTTCGCCTTCGCCGTACCATTCAATCCTGGAAGACGCATCAGCTACCTAAAACGGTTACGCACTACCTCAAGCAGGAAGATGCTATCGTGGACTTTCTGCGGAAGTCCAACATGCAGAACCATGAAACAGACCGCGTAAAGATTGTGTATCACCCCGATTTCATCGCGTCAACGAACCCGTTGTTCGGGATGGATTACAGTCATTTCGTACGGGGTTGTCACTTAGGTATTTTCCCAAGTTACTACGAGCCCTGGGGCTATACGCCACTGGAATGCGTCGTTCGAGGCGTACCGACTGTGACGAGTGACCTTTCGGGTTTCGGTGATTACATGAACCAGATCATGGCCGATCCGGAAAACTGGGGGGTTTATGTATTGAATCGCAGCGAACAGGATTTTCACCAGGCTGCCGAGACGCTTTCGGAATTGCTGTTTAAATTCGTACGAGCTTCCCGCCGGGATCGGATCATGCAACGGAACCGTACTGAAAGCATTTCTGAGGTGTTTGATTGGAAAAACCTCCGTAGCTATTACGATACGGCCCACGATTTGGCCCTCAAGCGTCGTAAATACAGTTAAGCTCATTATCCCTATAAAAAGCCCGTCGTACCACTTGCTACGACGGGCTTTTTTATATTCCTATAATTCGATTAATTCTTCTTTTTGGGCTGTTTATCGGGCATCGGCGTACCATTTACCAGCGTAGTCGTAGCCACCACACTCCGTAATCCTTCGGGTGTGATCACGATAGTTTTTAGATCGACACGACGGTTTTCGGGAATGGTCAATGCAATGGGTTTGGCATATAAATGCGTCGTTTCATTGGGAGCGTATCCATCGATGCTGTAATAAATTTTGGCTCCTTCAACGGGCGATTTCAGATGAATCGTGAACTGATTCCCCCGTAACGTATCTTCGGCGGGCATACCAATGGCGGTAGGTACGCGGTAGACCCAGTTACGCTTTTCCATATTCCGTAAATAATCGGGTACCCGTTTTTCCGAAAACTCGGTATATTCTTTCCGGTTCACCGGCGACCAGGCTACTTCCGCCAAAGCCAACGCCCGGGGAAACAACATGAACGAAGCTTTGGCCGGGGTCGGAATATACTCCGTCCACAAGTTGGCCTGCACCCCTTTGATGTGCTTTTGCTGTTCGGCCGTCAGCTCTTTCGGCGTTGGATCGTAGGAATAAACTTTCTCCAGCGTCAGGAATCCGCCAATGGCCAGCGGCTCCTGTTTGCGGTCTTTTCCCTGGTAGTGGTCAATGTACAGGTGACTATTGGGCGTCATGATGACATCGTGATTTTCCTTCGCCGCCGCAATTCCCCCCTGTTCACCACGCCAGCTCATTACGGTAGCGTTGGGAGCCAGACCACCTTCCAGAATTTCGTCCCAGCCAATGATGTTACGGCCTTTTGAATTCAGGAATTTTTCGATCCGTCGAATGAAATAGCTTTGCAGGCCGTGCTCGTCTTTCAGGTTTTCTTTCTTGATCAAATTCTGGCAAAATTCCGATTCCTTCCAGCGATCTTTCGGGCACTCATCGCCACCAATGTGGATGTACGGCGAGGGGAAAATGGCCATTACCTCCGTCAGTACATTTTCCAGGAACGTAAACGTTTCTTCTTTCGGACAGAATACGTCTTTGTGTACACCCCAGGTGGTTTGTACTTTAAAGGGTCCCGGCGTGCAACCCAACTCTGGGTATGCCGCTAAGGCTGCCGTGGAATGTCCTGGTAATTCAATCTCGGGAATAACGACAATATGCCGGTCAGCCGCGTATTTGACGATGTCACGGGCTTCGTCCTGGGTGTAAAAACCGCCGTACTTGATGCCATCGAACTGTTGTGGCATCCGATCGCCGTATCCTCCGATCAGCGTTTCATCACGAAAAGCCCCTACCTGCGTTAGTTTAGGGTACTTTTTAATCTCTAGCCGCCAGCCCTGATCTTCGGTTAAATGCCAATGGAAACGGTTGAATTTCAGCCGGGCCATTTCGTCAATCATTTGTTTGATGAATGATACGGGCATGTAATGCCGACCTACATCCAACATCAAGCCCCGATAGCCAAACCGCGGATGGTCTTCGATGGTAACGGCAGCAATTTCCGATTTCCCTTCCGGGAATAATTGGAGTAACGACTGTAAGCCGTAAAACAAGCCCGCGTCTTTACCCGCAATTTGAATACTTTGAGCGGTGGCCTTTAGCTCGTAGCCTTCAGCGGGTAAACCCGTTTTTTCGTTAAAAGCAACAAAATTAGAAGCGGGAGCTTTAGCGACCATTTTCAATTCATAGCCCGCCTGTTTCTTCAGGTACTGGTTGAGTAAAGTCGCCAGTCGCTTCGCTTCGGGCGTAGAGGCTACCAATTGGGTCTGGGCGTTAAAACGGAAGGCTCCGGAACCCTGTTGCAGGGATACGGGCTGAGGGATGAGTGACTGCCCGAAAGTGGCTACGCTAGCCGCCGCCAGAAAAGCAGAAAGTACGAAACGTTTCATGTACAATAGGTTTCAAAAATGAGCAGTTACGCTTCACTTTTGGAGTAAACGGAATAATACGAAGCGAGCAACTTGCTTCGGAGTACGGCAAGATACGAGCCTTTGCTTTCGCAAGTATGGTGCATCTGCTGTACCGGGGATGAACAAACGTGTGCACAGAGGTCTGCAAACGAATGCACAATTTTGGATCAATTTTATTTGTAGTAACTCTCGGCCATGAAGACTTTACCACCGTCGTCGCCCTGGGTAACGGAGTAGCTAAAGCCTTTGTTGACGGAATAAGCCCCCACTTCGCCCTTTAGGTTGATGGCAATAAAACCTACCTGAAATTCTTTCGCTTTTTTAGGATTGATTTTCACCAGCCGCTCCACGGCTTTTTTGCAGGCTTCCATCGGCGTAGCTCCATTTCGCATAAATTCAACGACGAGGTGTGTTCCGCCCAAACGAATCACTTCTTCTCCTTGGCCCGATGAGGTGGCTGCTCCAATTTCGCCGTCTACATATAAACCAGAGCCGATTAAAGGAGAGTCGCCAATACGGCCCCGCATTTTGAAAGCCATACCGCTGGTGGTACAAGCTCCGGCCAATCGGCCTTTGCCATCCAGAGCAATCGTACCCATGGTATCGTGGTTGAAGGAACCGTCCTCAAACTGATTGGGAGCAAAGGGTCCGCCCGCCGCTCGTTTAGGCGTTTTACCCTGCTGCTGTTCAATGTTCATCAGGGGTTTGTACTCGGATTTTTTCAGCCACTCCTTGTACGCTTTGGCGGCGTCAGCGGAAAGCTCGGCAGACTCCAGTTTAAAGCCATTCGCCACGGCGAACTGCTGGGCTCCCTCGCCTACCAGCATGACGTGCGGCGTAGTTTCCATGATTTTACGAGCTACGGAAATCGGGTGCAAAATACGTTCAAGCCCCGCTACCGAGCCACAATCATATTTTTCATTCATGATACACGCATCCAGTGATACGTGGCCTTCGCGGTCGGGATATCCACCCAAACCTACGCAGCAGCTAATTTCTTTTTCAATGGATTTAGCGGCTTCCTCCACGGCATCCAAAGCGTATCCACCGGGTTTGAGTACGTTCCAGGCAACCGCATTTACAGCCAGGCCACTATCCCAGGTGGAAACCACTAGCGGCTTAGCAGCCGTAGCCTGCGGACTAGCTACCAGCGAACGTACTGGAGCGAAGGTTACTGCCAGTGTGGACCAGCGAAGGAAAGATCTACGCGTTGTCATAAGTGAAGTGTGTGATCAATGGATAAAAATGTATTACTCTCGCTATCAATGCATTACCAGATCAGCAATACATTCTGAGCGATGTTCCTTATTTTTGAAACAGGTACAGTTCCTGGTAGGAAATTTTCCTATTTTCAACAAAATCATTGAATTTAACGGTGAAGATGCCAAATCCTGGCGTACCTTCTTTATAAAACAGACTAGATTTTTAAATAATTTTTTAATATTTTTAAAAAACAGCTGTTTATTTACAATAAAATTTCAAAAGTACAATCATCTATCGATATAATACCTTTCGACCAAATAATTTGATTCGTACACCCGTCTCCTAACCTTTTTGATAATGCATCCAGCTCCAGCCGACGAAGAAATAGTACCTAAAAAAAGTGTTGTTGATTATAAGAAGAGCGTCTCCCGCAGGGGCGTTCTGGCTGAATTATATCAGGCCGAAGTGGGTACACTCGCTCAACTGGCGAAGAATTTACATAGTAGTGTTCCGTCGATCACCAATATTGTTGAAGAGCTAGTCGAAGAAAAATGGGTGACCACTTTTGGCACAGCGGTTGGTAATCATGGACGCCGTCCAGTTTTATTTGGCTTGAATCCGCAGGATAAATACATCCTCGCTCTTGATATTAGTACGCATGACACCAAGGTACTGATCATGAACATGCAACGGGAAGTGATTTTCCGCCGGGATGTTCTGCTAGGGCTTGAAGATAGTGCGGAGTTTACGAAAGCACTACTGACGGTTACGCAGGAAGTGCTCCATGAATCAGGGATGCAAACCGCTGATCTGGTGGCAATTGGAATTTCCATGCCGGGTCTGATTCATTACCAGAACGGTACGAACATGACCTATCGGCGAATTAATCAGGAAGATAAATCACTCAGTACCCTCATTTCTGAGCAATTTGGATTGCCAGTATACGTCATCAACGATACCAAAGCCACGGTACTCGGTGAGCATCGGTTCGGGCTGGCTCGTGGCAAAAAGCATGTACTGGCCATTAATATTGACTGGGGCGTCGGTCTAGGAATTATCCTGAACGGCGAAATCTTTCAGGGAGCCGCCGGTTTTGCCGGGGAGCTGGGTCACATTCAGATCGACCCCGACGGCGAATTATGCCACTGCGGCAAAGTAGGCTGCCTCGATACGATCACCTCGGCTCGTTCGCTGGGTCGCCGCGTACAGCGGGGATTGAAAGAAGGCCGTGCTTCGAAATTATCGGCCTACCTCGATCGCATTGAAGAAATCGACATTGAAAAAGTAATCGAAGCCGCTTTAGAAGGCGACGCTTTCGCCATCGATATTCTTTTTGACGTAGGTACGGAATTGGGTAAAGGGCTTTCGATGGCGGTACACCTATTCAATCCGGAAATTGTAATTGTGGATGGAATCGTTGTGAAGGCCGACGCCTTTATTACCAACCCCATTGGGCAAGCCATCAACAAATACTGTTTGAGTGACTTCCGGAACGAACTCAGCATTGAAATCTCGCAATTGGGTGAGCGGGCAAAATGGGTCGGCATTCACATTTACGTGATGGACCAGCTCTTTGCTACCGTTTAGAATTCTTTTTTGAACCGTGCCCTGCCACCAAATCCGCGTACCGGATCAGTTCGCTGGGCACGGTTTTTCGTTTCTTTCTTTCTCCTATTATGAAATCATTTTTTATTAGTCTTCTCGTTTTGACGAGTCTTTTCGTTCGGGCTCAGCAACATTCTGAACAACACCACGTAGGGTACGTAACGCCCAAAGATCCGGCGGTTAAAGCAAAACTGGATCAGTGGCAGGGCATTAAGTTTGGCTTGCTGATGCACTGGGGAACCTACAGCCAGTGGGGCATCGTAGAATCCTGGTCCTTATGCCCCGAGGACGAAGGCTGGTGTGAGCGGAAAGGCCCTTACGCGGCGAACTGGTACGATTATAAACAAGCCTACGAAAAAATTCCCCAAACGTTCAATCCCGTCAAATTCAACCCCGACCGCTGGGCGAAAGCGGCCAAAGAAGCAGGGATGAAGTACGTGGTATTTACGACCAAGCACCATGACGGTTTCTGCATGTTTGATACGAAGCAAACGGATTACAAAATCACAAATACGCCTTTTAAAACCAATCCGAAGGCCAACGTAGCCAAGGAAGTATTCAAGTCGTTTCGGGATCAGGGATTCATGGTTGGGGCGTATTTCTCGAAGCCCGACTGGCACACCGATAGCTATTGGTGGTCGTACTTCCCTCCTAAAGACCGGAATTCGAGCTATGTTCCCAGCAAGTATCCCGAGAAGTGGAATCAGTTCAAGCAGTTTACCTACAACCAAATTCAGGAACTGATGACGGATTACGGTAAAATGGATATCCTCTGGCTCGATGGCGGTTGGGTTCGTCCGTTCAGTACCATCGACTCAACGGTGAGCTGGCAGAAAGCGATTCCTTTCGATCAGGACATTGATATGCCGAAGATTGCCAAAATGGCTCGCGAGCATCAGCCCGGTCTGCTCGTCGTAGATCGTACGGTGGCGGGCGAGTACGAAAACTACGTTACGCCCGAGCAGTCAGTACCCAGCGAAGCCCTTCCCTTCCCCTGGGAAAGCTGCATGACCATGGGTGATTCCTGGAGCTACATTCCCAAGGAAAACTTCAAATCCACACGGAAGCTGATTCATATGCTGGCGGACATCGTGTCGAAAGGCGGTAACCTACTGCTGAACGTGGCTCCCGGTCCTGACGGCGAATGGCACGAAGAAGCTTACCAGCGACTGGCTGACATTGGTAAGTGGATGAACCTAAATGGTGAAGCGATTTATGAGACCACTGCGGTAGCTCCGTACCAGTCCGGCAAATGGGCGTATACGAAGAAAGGAAATACGCTCTACGCTCTGTACCGGGCAGCGGAAGGTGAAACGTTACCCGCTTCGCTGGAAATTCCAATTCTGGAAAAGTCGCAAAGCATTCAGTTACTCGGTACCAAAGGCTCGATCAAAGCTCAGGATAAAGTTGTAAAACTGTCGGAAAGTCTCCGCAAGCAGGCGGGCGATTCACCCGTATACGTCTTTAAGCTAGCAAAAAAATAAGGGATATCAAATCCCATTAGTACCCACAAAAAAAGGTGATACACAAAGCGTATCACCTTTTTTTGTACCGGCTTTTATTATTCTTTCTTCAATTTTGCATACACTTTCATAGCGATTTCGGCCCCTAATTGTTCTCCTGCCTGGGACGCTTCCTGCATAACCAGCGGCTGGTTTTGTACCATTTTTTGTCCGAGAGGCGTTTCATAGAAGGTGATCAATCCTTTCAGATCTTCTTCCGTATAGTGTTTAGAGAAAATGGGAACGTACAATTCGTATAGCTTCTCATCGGTAATTTCCTTTTTGAATTCCTCCCAAAAACCCTCGGGTAAATTCGGATTAGCCACCTTACGTTGCCCTTCGATGGTCGCATCCATTGTATAGCGGGCCAATTCAAAAACTTTGCTTACCTGCATGAGTTTACGAATTAAACGCTCTTTCTCAGGGACGGGATTTTGGGCCAGGACTCCCAACGGGAGCAGTAAAAAACAACAGGGTAAAAGGTATTTCATGGGACTGCTTCGATTTTCCGGGAAATTAAGCTTTCTATCCGGAATTCTGCGTAACCCCATTTTCGTTTATAAGTCATGACACATTGTATGAAACCCAGGCTGTTTTTTATTCTTATTCTTCTGACTTTCGTTTGTACTTCCTGTTTCGAGCACCGGCGGTATTCCCGACGAGAAATCCGGAAAGATCTGATTGACAAAGGCATTCCGGTTAAAATTGTTTATTACGATACACTAGGTCGTACCATTCGATACCTAAAAATTGGTTCCGATACACTGCCTAGAAAAATGGTACTGCTGCACGGATCGCCGAGTTCACTGGAAGGTTTACGCTTTTACCTGAACGATCCGGATTTACAAAAACAGGCTCAGCTTATTGCTCCCGACCGACCGGGTTACGGCGAGTCGGATTACGGTTGGGGAGAAAAGTTTATTTCCCGGCAATCGGAAGTATTAACAAAAATGCTTTGGCAAACGCAAGATCATCGCCCAACCCTACTTTTCGGCACTTCCTACGGAGCTACGGTAGCTTCCCGACTGGCGATGGACAATCCAGATGCCTTTGACCGACTGCTCCTCGTGTGCGGCTCTTACAAACCCGGAGCCGAGAAAATCTACCCCATTTCAAAACTCGTACCGATATTTTCCGCCTGGATTCCGGGTTTTATACACGTGGCCGACGATGAAAAACAGAATCACTACCCGCACCTGGTCGCGATGGTACCGCTCTGGAAAAACATTCACATGCCCGTGACGATGGTGCATGGTCTGGAAGATCGATTACTGTATCCAGTCAATCCACTTTGGGCGGCGAAACAACTCGTGAATGCTCCAAGCGTTGATGTTATTTACCTTGCCCGTCAGCGACATGGTATCATGTGGACGGCCCGTCCCATCATCAAACCGCTCATGATCCAGGAATTACGTAAGCTTCCCAAACAGCATGTTTTGACTTCCTCGCAACTGGACTAATTGTTCTCCTCGGATTTTTGTGAAATAAATGGTCCGTGATTTCCTTTCCAGCTTTAGCTTTGCACCCATGAATGCAACTCTGCGGACTTTCGGCGTGTATGTGCTGACATCGCTTCTGATGTTACGCACGCTCGTAGTCCCGGTCATTCTGGTTGACTTCGAGCTTCGGCACGATTACATTGCTCAGTACCTTTGCGAAAATCGATTGCGTCCCGAGTTACACTGCGACGGAAAATGTTACCTGGCAAAAAAACTCAAAGCCGCTCAGGAACACGATGAACGCGAAGCCAGCCAGCGTCTGGTAACGCAGCTGCTGGAACTGCCGCATGAACATCTGCTGACGACCTTTACGTTTGTCCTTTCTTCATGGGCCGAACGTGAGCTGGAGCCCACGCCTTTCCTGGCTCCAGTCTATGTGCATGACTCCTTAAGTGACTGTTTTCGCCCGCCCCAGGTGATCTTTTCCTAGTTTTTAGGTACTAACAGACACTTTTACACCTTTCTCGACGTATAAATGAATTGTACGGCTGTGTGCCGCCGGCAAGGCTTTGCTTATGAGAAAAGTATACCCATTCCTGATTTTTCTGATCAGTCTGGCGTGCTCGAAGGACCCCGCTCCCTCGGCACCCGTGCCCTTGTTCAGTATACCTAAGAACTTTCCACAACCCGATTACCCCGTCGCCCAAAAGCCGGTGACCGAAGCGGGTTTTGCCCTGGGTAAACAATTATTTTACGATGGCATACTCTCGCGGGATAGTACCATTGCCTGCGGTGAATGCCACCGTCAATACTACGCCTTTACCCACCACATGCACGATTTAAGTCACGGTATTGAGAATCGGACGGGCCTTCGCAACTCGCTGGCCCTTCAGAATCTGGCCTGGCAAAAACATTACATGTGGGACGGTGCCGTAGAAAACCTTGATCTACAAGCCATTGTACCAATCACTCATCCCGACGAGATGGATGATACGATGGAAAACGTAGTAAAGAAACTCCAGCGGACGAAGGGCTACCCGCCCCTGTTCAAAGCCGCGTACGGTACGGAAGATATTACGGCAGACCGGACGCTTCATGCCCTCACCCAGTTTATGCTGACGCTGGTTTCAGCCAATTCACGGTACGACAAATACGTCCGTAAGGAAGGCGAAACCCTATCGGCGGATGAGCTGGAAGGAATGAAACTCTTCGAATCGAAAGGCTGTAAAAGCTGTCACGCCGGAGAGTTATTCACGGACGGTAGCTTCCGCAATAACGGCTTGCCGAAGTTTGAGCGTACTAAAGTGGTATACGTCAATGGGAAACCTACCTTACAAGTAGTGGTCGACGAAGGTCGCTATACGGTAACCAAACAGGAATCGGACCGCTTTACGTTTAAGGTTCCCAGTCTGCGGAATATTGCCGAAAGTCTGCCCTATACGCACGACGGCCGCTTTACTAAGTTGCAGGAAATGCTCGATCATTACGCCTCAGGCGTACAGGATACGCCCAACCTCGATCCGCTGCTGAAGCAAAACGGACGCTTAGGCATACCCATGACCGCCGACGAAAAACGGAAGATTATCGCTTTTCTGAATACGCTGACGGATACTGAATTTTTAAAAGACCAACGCTTTGCCGAACCCGCGGGATTCCCCGTCCGGTAGGCAAATCAAGATACTTTTTCAATGAAAATCAATCCCTTATTCCTTCTTCTATTCGCTTTTTGTACCACCGTTTTCACGGCCTGTAAAAACGAGGAACCCGAACCGGATGGTCCTAGCCTAACACTTGAGTTTGATAACCGAGTGGGTGCTCAAAAGCTGGTACTGGGCACTACGCCGTACAAAAATGACTTCGGCGAGGAGTTTTCAGTCACCACACTGAATTACTTCATCAGCAATGTCTCGCTGAAAAAAACGGACGGTACCGTCATAAAATTTCCGGATCAGTACTTCCTCATTCGCCAGGCCGATTCGGAGACCTGGGAGCCTAAACTGAAAAACGTTCCAGAAGGTGATTACAGCGAGGTAAGCTTTATGGTAGGTGTCGATAGCCTGAAGAGTGCCTCGCCCATTGCTGGACGGACGGGAGTACTGGATACTTATGCGTACGGGGAGGACAATATGTGGTGGGGATGGAATTCCGGCTATATCTTCTTCAAATTTGAAGGAACTTCCCCAGTCGTGCCGGCCAATGGAGCGGGGTTACGACCCTTTCAGTACCACGTAGGCGGATATGGTGGCTATACGAATCAAGCCCCCAATAACATCCGTACCGTAACCTTGCCCCTGAACGGAACGGCCACCGTACGTAAATCCATCAGCCCGACGATTCATTTTGTAGTCAATCTTCATAAGTTCTTCAACAGTACGACGGCCCTGAAACTTCAGGAAACCAAATCGGTACATGATCCTTCCGTAGCGGCTCCGCTGGCCAACAACTACGTGAATATGTTTACGGTTGACCACATTCACAATGACTAGGCTCTGGGCCGGTGTGTGGATAGTACTGCTGGTCTGGTCCTGTTCGTCGCCCGAACGGACCGGGCCGGAAGTCTCATTTACCGTACCCGCCAACTTCCCGAAGCCATTGTATGCGTTCGAACGGAATCCACTGACGACTTCGGGCGTGGAACTGGGGAAAGCTCTCTTCAATGAAACCTTGCTTTCGAAGGACAATACCATTTCCTGTGCCGAGTGTCATTCGCAGCCGTACGGATTTACGCACCACGGGCACGACGTCAGCCACGGTATCCACAACCTGAAAGGAACCCGTAATTCCCTACCCTTGCAAAATTTGGCTTGGGAATCAGAGTTTTTCTGGGATGGTGGTGTACCGGATCTGGATCTGGTACCGATTGCTCCAATCATCAGTGAGGTAGAAATGGGTGAAACTATGACGAATGTGATTGATAAACTGCGGGCTACCAAAAAGTATCCATTGCTCTTCAAAAAGGCTTTTGGTACGGAAGAAATTACAACGGCCCGGTTTCTGCAATCACTGTCTCAGTTTATGCTGACACTGGTTTCCGCGAACTCCCGTTACGATCATTTTGTACGTAAGGAAGGCGTTACGCTGACGAACGACGAGCAGGCTGGTCTGCACCTTTTTCAGCAGAAATGCTCCTCCTGCCACGCGGGCGAACTGTTTACGGATCGCAGCTATCGCAACAACGGACTTTTTCTCACTAGCGATGCCGATGAAGGTCGGTTTCGGATCACGAATCAGGAGAAAGATCGCTATACCTTCCGCGTACCCAGCTTACGGAATGTAGCAGTTACGGGCCCGTACATGCACGATGGTCGGTTCTATACCTTAGAAGCGGTACTGGATCATTACGCCGAAAACGTACACGATACGCCCAACCTAGACCCGATTCTGAAAGCTAGTAACGGCCAACGAGGAATCGCTCTCACGCAGCAGGAACGGCAGCAAATCATTGCCTTCCTGAAAACACTGACCGACGAAGAATTTCTTACGAACAAGCAACTGGCGGTTCCCTGACCCGTCTTTTTCATGAAAAAAATCGTACTGCTTCTATTTTGGAGCCTGTCGCTACCCGCGTGGGCCTGCGATATCTGCGGCTGTGGCGTAGGCAATGCCTATTACGGCATCATGCCGCAGTCGTACCGCAATTTTGTGGGAGTTCGGTATCGGTACCGTACCTACGACTCGCACCTGAATTCCCAACTCCTGCGTACCAAAGAAACCTTTCAAACGACGGAGCTTTGGGGACGTTTTTATCCGACCCAGCGAATTCAGATGCTGGCCTTTGTACCGTACAACTTCAATTACCAGTCCGACGCTGCGACTTCTTCACGGCTGAATGGACTGGGTGATATTACGGTACTGGCCAATTACAACGTTTTCAATACGAACATGGATACGACGGACCGGGCCGTGAATCATACGCTGCTCCTGGGGGGTGGCGTGAAGCTGGCCACGGGTCGCTCGAATTTCGTAAACGATGGATCGCTGGGAGCCAATGCTAATTTTCAACTCGGAACGGGCAGTACGGATTTCCTGCTGAATGCGATTTACACCCTTCGGTACCGTTCCTGGGGCTGGAACTCGGACGTTAGTTACCGGATGACGACGACCAACGCTCAGCACTATCGCTTTGGAAATCGGCTCAGTGGCTCAACGTCGGTCTTTTACGTAACCAGTGCCGGAAAGAAACTGACACTGATGCCCAATGCAGGCATTACGGCTGAGTATTCCAGTCGCGATCTGAAAGACGGCGTGCGTAACTCCCAGACGGGCGGCTACGCAACGCTTGCTACGGCAGGTGTGGAAGCTTATTTCGGTCGCTTCGTCGCGGGTGCCAATATTCAGCCACCGCTGGCTCAAGAGCTTTCCGGGGGAGATAGTCGGGCGAAACAGCGGCTACAACTGCATGTTACGGTGCTGCTGTAGCCTATTAAAGAGTGAACCCTGAGCGAAGAATTTCTTTGCTCAGGGTTCATTTTCTCAGACGGAACACTCTACGACTTAAAATACTTCTGAGATTGTATAATGTTGATCAGCAAATTCGAAGCGATCGCCGGCTTTCTTTCCTTCCAGTACCGTATAGATCGGTGCTGAAGTAGAAATACCGATGTATTCCACCCCATCGACTTCACAGTTTCGGCTGATGCTTACATAAAAGTTACGCTGATCGGTTAATACTACGGAGCCCACCTGTACGGCATCGTGCTGCATTTCCGTACCCATTTGATCCAAGGTAGTCAGGTCGCGACGAATTACCTCCGCCCGGCCTTCCAGATCGCGACGATCATTCATCAGCATTTCGTTATTGGATTCGTAGGATTCGCTCTGTGCTTCTTCCTGATCCTCAATTACGCTGGAACGAATCGTTTCCATCTGGTTGATGAGATCATTAAGGGTTTCCTGAGTAACGGCCATCATAGCCGCGTGTATGGCTTCTTTACGTGAACTACTCATAATACTTGAATGCTAGGTTGATTGAGGATTTAAAATAAAAAACTCGGGCCACTAGGCTAAGGGTATGACTATGTCTAATAGCGGTTCAGGTTTGAAGTTTAGAGAGGTTTAACGTTTAACCAGGTATGAGCTTTGAAGTTAAAACAAGTACACAAGGCGATCAAGCCCTTTTTACTTTAAACTCATCAAACTTCAAACCTATCCAACACTGAAAGGCTGTCAACCCCTCCTACCTAACTTTAGCTTTGGATTATTCTATTTTTTGTAATGCATAAAAGCCGGGCTATTCCTTGAAAAGAAACGACCCGGCTAAATTTATATACTGCAAATGGGAAGAAATCGAATACTTACTTAGGCTTGTTTTACGAACTGAACGTTTGCAATTAAACGTACTTCGTCACTTACTACGGCTCCACCGGCTTCAGTTACTGCACTCCAGGTCAGACCATAATCTTTCCGGTTGATTTTACCTTTCACTTCAAAACCAGCTTTCGTTTGTCCGTACGGATCTACTACCGTTCCACCGTATTCTACGTCGAATGATACGGGTTTGGTTACGCCACGAATGGTCATATCGCCCTGCAATACAAATTCTTCGTCGCCTTTCTTAGTGATACCCGTAGAGACGAAGCTCAGTTTGGGATGTTGCTCGGCAGCAAAGAAATCTTCACTTTTCAGGTGACCGTCACGAGCTTCGTTATTGGTAGAAATAGAATTAATTTCAGCTTCGAAATGTACTTGAGCGTCTGAAAAATCGTCGCTGGCCGTAGCTTCACCACTGAACTGGCCGAACTGACCCGTTACGGTCGTGATTACTAAGTGCTTTACTTTGAACTGTACTTCCGAGTGAGTAGGGTCAATTACCCATTTTGCTGGAGTTGCCATGTCTTTGTTGTTTTTGTTGATACAAATGTATGTATATACATATAATTTACACTTGTCAAAATCGCGGAATATCTTGTCAGAATTACTGATCTTTCCAAAAGTCCACAAGTACAGTGCTTTGTCTTAGCATACGTACGACTATTTTTCGACGTATTTATGACGGATGGCTTTGCGATAATCGGTAAACGTTTGACCCGTATTGGCTTTGAAGTACTTCGAAAAGTGAGCTTCATCTTCAAAACCCAGCTCGTAGGCAATTTCTTTAGCGGACGTAGTTCCGTAAAAAGCCCGGCGTTTGGCTTCCAGTACCACCCGCTGCTTGATGTGCTCAGAGGCAGGCTGTCCGGTTACCTTTTTCACCGTATCATTCAAATGGCTGGGTGTAATATTGAGCTGGTCAGCGTACTCAGATACGCGGGTTTTCCGCGTAAAATCCCGATCCACCAGATCTTGAAACTGACGGGCGATACACACGGATTTTGACGTTTCAGACACCGTTACCAGTTGGTCAGCGAAAGTGCGTGAAGCCTGAATCAGAAATAGTTGTAGCCAGGCCCGAATCATGTCCTCCCGTAACGCACGCTTTTGCTGGTATTCACCCTGGAGCGTTTGCAGGTAGGGTTCCAGTAAATCCAGTTGCTCGGGCGGAATGAAATAGGGCTTGAAATCGAGTACGTTTTGAAACAATCCCGTATTAATAAGCAGCTCCCGATTGGCTTCAGATATACAGAAAAAATCCGGCTCAAAACTCAGTACCCAACCTTCGTGCGGCCCATCCATTTGCATGTGATGTACCTGCCCTGGCGAAAGAAACCACCAGCTACCCGGCTGTACGTCATAGTGTTGAAAATCAACGTTGTGATTACCCCGGCCACTGGTTACACCAATAATTACGTAGTAATCGTGGCGATGCGGGGTCAGGGTATGCTCATGGCGTTGTTCATCCACCCATGACATGGGGTGAATTTCAAAAGGAGTCGTATCTGCTGTATGAAGGTGAAGCGTTTCCATGCAAACCAAGCGTTGAGGAAACGAATATTGAAGGAAGTTTTTATAAACTCAATGGTATACGCTTAAAATGAACGCTTTCTTTCGTTTCTCGAATTGGTTTCCTTAGAGAATTGAGCCGAAGCCCCGGGAGTCAAGCACGGATTTCGATAAATTGAAATAACAGGATACGGCCATAAAGGGGCTACTGTTGATCGTAAATTTCTCCAGTACATCTCCAGCCCGCATGGTTTTCAGGGTCCGAAGGCCCGTCATACCGGCCTCAAACGAAAGCTGCACGGGCTTGATCGGGCTATAGTTCACCGTGAAGCTTGCTTTCCCCTGCCGATACGCCAGTCGAATGGCGTTGGGATTGAGGTTAGGCGTAAGATAACCCGCATTAAAACCACCGGCAGCGATTCCGGCTTCGAGCCAAGTCTGTTTGGAAACCTTCTGAGCAATGGAAGCCTGTAAAGGTAAAATGAGCGTCAGGCGGGTATTTTTTGCAATTCGGGCGTTGATACCACCGATGGGGATGGGCGTAATACGCCCCGGTTCAAAAACGACCGCCCCCCCGTAAAACCACTGCGTACGCAGACCCGCAATGCGTACTCGCACGGCTCCGCCTACGCCATACGGACGGGCCTTACTAAAGCTGAATAAATCTTCGGTTTCACTCACGCCTAAACCCACCGCGTATACCCAAATTTTATCCCGTAAGCTGGCGTGGATACCCGTAATGGCTGCTGAAACCGTATAGATACCCTGATCATTTTTATCAAAGGAGAAATTAGGCATTCGATACCCCGCGTTGATGGCCAGAAACATCTGGTTGATTTCAACGTCGATTTTACGCAGGTTGAAATTATGAAACTTCACCCCTGCTCCACCGCGAATGGGAATAATTCCCTGCACGTTAAACCGGGAATAGCCCAAACGAGCGGTATCATTGATCGAGGCCGCCGGCGTCACTTCAGCCCGAACGTTAATCCCGGAAGCAAAAATCCGGCTGGGGGTTAAGGAAAGCTGGGCGTAGGAAAATGAAGCCCACAAAAACATACCGACCGTAAAAAGAATTCGCATGAAAAAGGATAAAATAATGAAAGGCCTGTCCCTACAACGCTGAACTTATCGATTCCGTACACTTGCCCGGTATTCCCGACGGAGTACTCACTAAAAAAGCGACTTTATAGGATTAAGAGGCCATAAAAAAAGGCCAGAGCAGGCTGGCCTTTGTGATACAAGGGTATAAATAGGAGGAAAAGGAAAGCGGCTGTAATAGAGTAAAGGTACGGCTAGCTTTGTTTCCGTAGTTTTGCTTCAATCGTTTGCTGCGTGTGCGGAACTACCCGGAGTCGCTCTTTTGGAATCAGTTTCCCCGTATCCACGCAAACGCCGTACGTACCATTTTTAATACGAATCAATGCATTTTCCAACTGGGTCGCGTACTTCTGCAAACGAGCGGCTAATTGACTCAGGTTTTCGCGTTCACTGGTATCTGCTCCGTCTTCCAGCAATTTGGTATTACCCGAAGTGGTGTCCGTACCGGGATCATTCCGCTTGCTCAGGGCCTCCCGAATGTAGTTAAGCTCCGTTCGGGTGTCACCTAATTTCTTTTGAATCAACTCTTCGAATTCCTTTAACTCTTCTTCCGAATAGCGGGTTTTTTCTTCTACTGGGGACATCATATTGCACGGGGTTTGTTAGAAATATAAACGAATATCGATACCAAATAGTTTCTACGGGGGCAGTGATCAGCAAGCCCTTACCCTGGGGGACAGTGACAAAAATATATTCTAAAAAAAAGGAACAAAAGTAACTTTTTTACGGAAACGCCCAAACAATCAAAAAAATTATTCTACTCCTTTACCGTGGAAAAGCATTCTTTCTTTGGTGTTTTTTTCGTTTTTCAAACGACAATTCCGTAATCCCTTTAAATATATAAATTCTGATTGAGAGTTCAGGAACCGCTAATTCGAGTACGTTTGTTTTTCTTAAAAGAATCCTGTTAAGTTTGCGGCGGATCAAAATATTTATTATTTTAATCCAATTTATTACTAAAATAAGAACAAGCCATGACGTATATAGAGCCAGCACCCTTGCAACACGAAAGTCCGCTGGAATCCATGAAGCAACGCTTCAATGAAGCTTTTAAATTATTGAACATCTCTCCGGAGATGTATGATATTCTGATGGTACCCCGTAAACAAGTGGTGGTGGGTTTGCCCGTAACCATGGACGATGGCTCCGTCAAAGTTTTTGAAGGAATTCGCGTCGTACACTCCACGATTCTTGGCCCTTCGAAAGGCGGTATTCGCTTCGATCCCGATGTGAACATGGACGAAGTAAAAGCACTCGCGGCCTGGATGACCTGGAAGTGTGCCGTTGTTGATATACCCTATGGTGGAGCAAAAGGCGGGATTCGTTGTAATCCCCGCGAAATGTCCACCGGCGAAATCGAGCGATTGATGCGGGCGTATACTGGTGCAATGCTTGATGTCTTTGGTCCGGATCGGGATATTCCAGCTCCGGATATGGGTACAAGCGAACGCGAAATGGCTTGGTTGATGGACGAATACTCCAAATCGTACGGCATGACGGTCAATGCAGTCGTAACGGGCAAACCCCTCGTACTGGGTGGTTCATTGGGCCGGAAAGAAGCTACGGGTCGGGGGGTAATGACGGCCTCCATTTCCGCCATGGAAAAACTACGCATCAATCCGTACCGGGCTACGGCCGCCGTTCAGGGATTCGGTAACGTAGGTTCCCATGCGGCAGCTTTGTTGCAGGAACGTGGCGTAAAAGTACTCGGTATCAGTGACGTAACTGGAGCTTATTATAACGAAAACGGTATCGACATTCTGAAAGCCATGCAGTACCGCGATCAACACAAAGGTTTGCTCGAAGGCTTTTCGGAAGCGACGAAAATTACGAATGAAGAGCTCTTAACCCTGTCGGTAGATTTACTCGTACCCGCGGCGAAGGAAGACGTCATTACGGATGATAACGCCGGCGGTATTCAGGCCAAATTGATTGTAGAAGGGGCTAACGGTCCTACTTCTGCTAGTGCCGACGAAATCATTAACGAAAAAGGCATTCTGGTCGTACCGGATATTCTGGCGAATGCCGGTGGCGTTACGGTATCTTACTTCGAGTGGGTACAGAATCGAATCGGCTATAAATGGACGCTCGACCGGATCAATCGTCGTTCGGACCGGATTATGAAAGATGCTTTTGATCGGGTGTATAATACTTCTCAGGAATACAAAGTCCCCATGCGGATTGCCGCCTACATGGTTGCCATGAAAAAGGTTGCGGATACGTATAAGTTCCGGGGTGGCTATTAAGTAGCAATTTCTTCTTTTCAAAAAGCCTCGTCAGTTACCCTGACGAGGCTTTTCGCTTTTTAACAAATGTAAAAGGATGCCTTGACGGATTGAAGCAGTTTTGTTTTACAAACTTCTGCGAATCATGATGCGAGCACTTTTGGTTTTACTCACCTTTCTGGTCGTTGTACCGGCATTTAAAGGTAACGTTTGCCTCTTTGTATTTCCTGTAGTACTAATAGACGTAGGTGTGGTGCTGGTTTTATTGCAATTTATTCCCATGCAGGAAGTTGGCTGGCATGACCTGTTAGGCTGGCTATTGCTCTGGACGATTCGAGTTTTGATTTTGAAGGGCTCCTTTCAATCGTCGTATGTGGGACGAGCAGTGGTTCTACTGGCTTTGCCTTTGCTGTACACCGTTCTGCTAGTTCCTCGTATCCAATACCTCTCTTGGAATTTTTACGTATTCAATTTTGCATTTGTAGCATATGTTCTTGTAGCCATTTTGAAAATACGGAATTCCGACTATTAAAAAAGCCCGTTTCCTTCCGAAAACGGGCTTTTTTAATACCTAAAGCTACTTAAACTTTGATTTCCACGTCAACACCTGAGGGAAGTTCTAACTTCATCAGAGCGTCTACCGTTTTAGCTGACGTTGAGTAAATGTCAACCAAACGTTTGTAGGTGCAAAGCTGGAATTGCTCCCGAGCTTTTTTGTTTACGTGCGGTGAACGCAGTACGGTATAGATTTGCTTGTCAGTTGGCAAGGGGATAGGACCACTTACCACAGCACCCGTAGCCTTTACGGCTTTCACGATGCGTTCAGCCGATTTGTCCACCAGGTTGTGGTCAAATGACTTGAGCTTAATGCGAATTTTTTGGCTCATCAGAGTTAATAACTGGTTCGTTAAAAAAATGCGTTTCCGCATACCCATCACCGAAAGAACCATTTACTCCGGCAGGGAAGTCTTTATGTAGTGGTTGGTTATTAGTTGATGGTATGATTACATGCGTCAACAACCATCAACTAATAACTATCAACCAGAAATTATACGCCTTTGGCTTTCTTCACTACGTCTTCAGCAATGTTCTGCGGAACAAACTCGTAGTGAGAGAAGGTCAAGTTAGCCGTAGCACGACCTGAAGACATCGTACGCAGATCCGTTACGTAACCGAACAGTTCTGACAGAGGTACATCAGCCTTGATTACCTGAGCACCGTTACGGGTATCCATACCTTTCATGATACCACGACGACGGTTCAAGTCACCCGTGATCGGTCCTGTGTATTCATCCGGCGTCAGTACTTCAACGGCCATGATAGGTTCCATCAGTTTCGCACCAGCCATACGAGCGGCTTCTTTGTAACCCAGACGGGCAGCCATTTCGAAGGACAGTGAATCTGAATCGACATCGTGGAAAGAACCGTGGAATAAACGAACCTTCATGGAATCCATCTGGTATCCGGCGAGAGGCCCATTTTTCATAGCCTCGTCGAAACCTTTCTGGATTGCAGGAATAAATTCGCGAGGGATCGTACCCCCTACGATTTCGTTCACGAATTCCAGACCAGCTTTACCATCTTCGCGGGGTCCGATTTCGAATACGATATCGGCAAATTTACCGCGACCACCCGTTTGTTTCTTGTAAACTTCACGGTGTTCGGCATTCTTCGTCAGGGCTTCTTTGTAAGCAACCTGCGGAGCACCTTGGTTTACTTCAACCTTGAACTCACGACGCATCCGGTCGATGATGATTTCCAAGTGAAGCTCACCCATACCACGCATAATCGTTTGACCCGTTTCTTCGTTGGTTTCAACTTTCAACGTCGGATCTTCTTCGATCAGCTTCGTAATCGCTTTCGAGAAGTTATCCTGATCAGCTGATTTCTTCGGCTCGATTGCGTAACCGATAACGGGATCTGGGAAATCCATAGACTCCAGAACGATTGGGTTCTTCTCATCCGACAGGGTATCACCCGTTTTGATGTCTTTGAAACCAACCACAGCTCCGATGTCACCAGCCGCTAAGCGGTCGATAGAGTTCTGCTTGTTTGCGTGCATCTGGAAGATACGGGAGATACGCTCTTTGTTACCTGAACGGGTATTCAAAACGTAAGAACCGGCTTCCAGTACCCCTGAGTACGCCCGTACAAAGCACAGACGACCTACGTAGGGATCGGTAGCAATTTTGAAGGCCAGACCCGCGAATGGATCGGCTTCCGTTGGATGACGAACTACTTCTGCATCCGTGTTAGGGTTCGTACCTACGATAGCTTCTTTGTCCAGCGGCGAAGGCATCAGAGCCATCACGTAGTCAAGCATCGTTTGTACCCCTTTGTTTTTGAAAGAAGAACCGCACAACATCGGTACGATTTTCATTTCAATCGTAGCCCGACGAAGTGCATTCAGGATTTCATCTTCAGAGATCGACTCAGGATCTTCGAAGTATTTTTCCATCAGGGTCTCATCGTAATCAGCTACCGCTTCGAGTAATTTTTCGCGGTATTCCGTAGCTTCTTCCAGCATGTCTTCCGGAATGGGGACTACTTCAAAGGTCATACCTTTGTCAGCCTCGTTCCAGATCAGACCACGGAAGTTTACTAAGTCAACAACACCACGGAAGTTATCTTCAGCACCGATCGGCAATTGCAGGGGTACTGCATTGCTACCCAGCATTTCTTTTACTTGCTTTACTACATTCAGGAAGTCAGCACCTGAACGGTCCATTTTGTTAACGAAACCGATCCGGGGAACTTTGTAGTTATCAGCCAAACGCCAGTTCGTCTCAGACTGAGGCTCAACGCCATCTACTGAGCTAAACAGGAACACTAAGCCGTCGAGTACGCGTAAAGAACGGTTTACTTCTACCGTAAAGTCAACGTGACCCGGAGTATCAATGATGTTGATGTGATAAGAGTGATCACGATACTTCCAGTTTACTGTTGTAGCAGCAGAAGTAATCGTAATTCCACGCTCTTGCTCCTGCTCCATCCAGTCCATGGTAGCAGCACCATCGTGTACTTCACCGATCTTGTGGCTAACACCCGCATAGTAAAGAATACGCTCCGTAGTAGTCGTTTTCCCTGCGTCAATGTGGGCGGCAATACCAATGTTTCGAGTGAATTTTAAATCTCTTGCCATTATTGGTTTTTGATTGTGTTTGTTTCCGTACCGGTCCCTTGCTTGCCAGGACTTCCAATCGAAATGGGAATTTTACAGTCCGGCAATCGGGGTGCAAAAATAGTCTATTTCCTAGAAAAAAACCAGCGATAATCCAAGGTAATTTTTTGGCTGAATGGAAGTTAACTCCTCGGGCATAGTTTCTTTACGCAAGAAAGGATAGAAAAAGTGAGCTTTTCGGGGATATGGTACGTTAGGATTTTAACGTATTCCGCAAAAATAATGTTCATTTTCTGGTGAATTCGGAAAGCGTTTTGACGCTTGACTTTTTTTTATCTTTTTTGCGAGTCTTTTGAATGGGAAATTAATTAACTCGCTAAACTTATCGCCGTTATGAGAAAAGTATGGGTAATGATGGCCCTGTCGGTGGCCGTTGTGAGTCAGTCCTGCGTAAGCAAGAAAAAAGCATCCGCCTTGCAAGCCCAGGTCAATGACCTCAAAACCGAAAACACCCGC